>NZ_SMCL01000002.1:0-507922 GCF_004343065.1 Neorhizobium sp. S3-V5DH | reverse complement strand
CCACGGCAGCGAGAAATCAAATCCGCCGAACCAGAATAAGCAAACCCAGGCGCCAGGCCGGGAGAACTACGGGCCTGACGACCTCAACTGCTCCAACCGCCCGGTGCGGACCCGCATGCCGGGTGGTGTGGGAGGGGCGGAGCCAATAGGCTCCCCCCTATCCCGATTGTGATGTTACGGTCGGGAGACCCCGGTGAAAGAGCAATCCGATATTCCGACTGTGTCCCGTCGGATCGTGATCATGGGCAATGGCGGATCCGGCAAGACGTGGCTGGCGCAGCGGCTGGCAAGGCCGCTTGGCCTGCCGCTGTTTCACCTGGACGACGTTCATTGGGAGCCGGGCCGCTACGGGATTGCCCGCGACAGGGCGGCCGTGCATGAGGATATCCGAATGATTGCGGCGGGTGAAGCCTGGCTGATGGAGGGCGTATACGGTTTGTACGTCAATATAGCCTTGCCGAGGACAACGACTCTAATCTGGCTCGATGTGAGCGAAGAGGAATGCGTGGCGAATATCCTGCACCGCGGCATCCAGGGTGGCGAAAGCCAGCAATCATTCGAGGAGCTGGTCAAATGGGTTTCGGAATACCGGGCCAGAAAGAATAACTGGAACGCATTCGACGGCCATCTGAAGCTCTACGAAGGCTTTGCCGGCCCCAAAGTCCGACTGCACAGCCGGGAGCAGATCCTGGGATATGCGGAAAGTTTTCTCAAGGCATAAAAAAGCCGGCGCAGGCGACCGCACCGGCTGTGGTACTTGCAAAACTCGTTCAGTTGCCGAAAGCGGTGCGCAGCAGATTGAGCTGGGCGCGGACGCTGTTTTCGTTGTCCGGGAGGACTGCGGCGTCGGACGCGCGATAGATCTCGCGGTCGAGAAGCGCGATGCGGTTCTGCAGCCGCAGCGAACGTTCCACCAGATCGCGGAAGCCTTCCGGCAGTTCGAGCCAGCCGGGAGCGTTGCGGTCGACGTTGAAGCCGTCCAGGCGCACCTTGCTCTTTTCCGACATCACCTGGTCGCGGCTCATTTCACCATTGTTGACGGCGCGCTGCAGGAGCAGCCAGGAGGCCATCTGCATCAGGCGGGTGGTGAGCCGCATGGATTCCGCGGCGTAGAGAACGGATGCCATGCGCGGCAGAACCTTGGACGCGGCCCGGCCGGTACCGTCGAGATAGCTTGCGGTCTCCTCGACAAGCGCCATGCCTTCCGTGTAGAGCGCCTTGAACTGCGACGACGTTGCGGCGCGGCCGGCGAAACTGACGGTGTTCAATCCCTGTTCGGACATCGAATTCATCCTGCTAACGCAATCACATTCAGGCAATGGCAACGGCGGATAAAAGTTCCCCTGCCGTTCTGTCTGCTTGAAGATGGTACTTATAATGGAAATCCGCAAGCCGTTTCTTAAGGAAAGGTTAATACCCACAGGAAGTGGTAAACGCCGGCACGGTTCCTGAAATGGGACGTATTTCGGGCGGCGAATACAGCATTTCGGAGAGTAGGGCTACGGCTTTTTTATGCAGTCACTCGCGATGCAGAGCGGCGACGGAGGATCTGCAGGAAAAAGAAGAGCCGCGGAAAGGCGGCTCTCAAGGTAAAACAGGGAGAAATCAGACCATTCGCCGAACGGTGAAACTGTCTGAGTCCGGGAGGCCCGAACTGTCTCCATATTCTTTGTTAATGATTAATATGCCGTTAATGCCAGGCGAGAAATACTTCCGATCTTTGCAATATATTTGGCTTTATGACCGGAAGAGACCATCTGCCGCACGGCGTCCGGCTGCCTTTCTTTCTTTCTCGGCCTCCAGGCGAGTGATCTCCTGTCTCAGGAGGCCGATGCGTGAGTCGAGTTCGTCGACGGAGAGCATCGAAAGGTCGGCGCCGATCTCATGCGCCGTCGGCTTCTTCTGGCGATCGTCATCGAGAAAGCTCATGGTGCCTCCTTCTTGAGGGTGCTGTCAGCGCCGGTCTCCGCCTGGGCACGTGGGTCAAGCGACAGGCTTTCCGGCGTGGCAAGCGGCGCCGTCGAGGTGGGCGCGGTCGTATAGGCCTCGCGGTCGCCGCTCGGCACAGCGGCGCGCTGGCGGCTGCGGACGATCGCATAGGCGGTCACCAGAATATGCGCTCCGGCCGTCACCGCAAAGAGGGCATGTGGACCGGCCCAGCTCATGACCGGCCCGCCAAGCGTCGGGCCGATGATCGTGCCGATGCCGAAGAGCAGCAGCAGCCCACCCGAGACCTTCACGAAATCCTCCGGCGCGGCGAAGTCGTTCGCATGGGCGACGGCGATCGGATAAAGCGCGTTGGCCGCTGCACCATAGATCGCCACCAGCACGACGATGCCGTAAACGTCGGTCGGACGGATGACGGCAATTGCCAAGCCGGCAAGCGCTGCCGCTGCCGAAAGACCTGCCAGCACATATCGGCGGTCCATGTTGTCGGACAGACGGCCCGCGGGAAACTGCATGATCGCACCGGCAAAAATGGTGATGCTGACCATGGCGGCGACCGCCCCGTTGTCCAGGCCTGCCCGGGTGCCGAAGACGGCCCCCAGCGTGCCGTAGGCGCCGTTCGCGATGCCGATCAGGAGGATGCCGACACAGGCGATCGGCGACGTCCGGAAGAGGCCCGGAAGATCCAGCCGCGCCCTTTTCAGCGGCTGCGGGGAGGCGGCCTTGGAGAGCGTCGTCGGCAGGGCTGCAACGCAGTAGAGGATACCGCAGACCATGAAGAGCGCCGGCGTCGACACGTCGCCGAACGGCACCATCAGTTGTCCTCCCACCACGCCGAAGAGCGTGATGGAGATGTAGAAGGAAAAGATCGTGCCGCGGCTTTCGGTGGTGGCGCGTTCGTTCAGCCAGCTTTCGATGATCATCGAGGTGCCGGCGGTCGAGAAACCGGTGAAGGCGCGCAGGACCAACCAGGTGTTCTGGTCGACGAGAAGTCCGGTCAGCAGCACGTTCAGGCAGATCAGCGAAAGGAAACCTGAAAAGGCTCGTACATGGCCGATGCGGCGCACGACATTCGGGGCGACGAAACAGCCGATGACGAAGCCGGAAGCCCAGGTGGTGCCGAGCAGGCCCAGCACCTCGTTTGAATACCCCTCCGCCGAACCCCGCACGGGCAGCAAAAGGCCCTGGAGACCGTTGCCGAGAAAGAGGAAAAGCGTACCAAAAAGGAGGGCGAAGACTGGGAGGAGATTTCGTCTCATCGTGGTACTGTCTGCTCTTTTCGCGAATGCGATCGATAATGGAATCGGGGGGCGTGCAAGCATGGTTGCGCGCCGATGAACCGGGCGTTAACGAAGGCGGAAGCGGATTTGCGGATGCCCCCGAATCTGTTGATGGATATCTGTGGTGGAGCGCAAAAATGTCCAGCCTATGGCGGCGGCGGAAACGAAGGCGGGAATGACAAAGGCGATCGCCATCCTGCTGATGCTTGCCATGTTGATCCAGATCATCAAGCCGCTCGGATTGCCCGGTCTGAGGCGCCGGGGTGATTTCTGGAAGCTCGCGGTCTTCGCCTTCGCGATCTGGAGTGCGGCGCTTTTACTGAGAGACTTTACCTGATCAGCAGTCGACCAAGCCGCGCATGACGGATACACATCGGCCGGTGACGCGCACGTCGGTCACGGTGCCGGCGGCCTTCACCACATCGATTTCGATCAGGCTGCGGCGGCCCATTTCAACGCCTTGTTCTATCGTGATGTGCGTCTCTGCCTCGGAACCGGGGGCGCGGGTGACAAGAAAGGCGGAAAGGGCGGCGGAGGCGCTGCCGGTCGCCGGATCTTCCATGATGTCGTCGAGCGGCGCAAACATGCGGGCGCGGATATGCCACGGGTCGTCCACGCTGCGGACATAGAGGAAGAGCGAGAAATCGCCCGTCGATCTGGGATGTCTGGCGGCGGCTTCATGAAATACCGAAACGTTCGGGCGGGCGGCGGCAAGCGTCGCGAGATCTTCGAGTTCGGCTATAGCGAAGGGCAGGCCGACCGAAGCGACAATCGGCGCGTGGTTCGACGTGCGGATCTTGGCGGCATCAATCGAGGCGCAGCCGGCGATCAGTTCCGGAGCGATCTCTTCGGCGAGCTCCAGTGGTTGCGGGGCACGGATCGTGGCCCCGGTCACGGCACCGGCCTCCCGGAGAAGGTTGACCTCGACCAGCCCGGCGATCTCTTCGAAACGAAGCGTATCGGTGACGGGTTTTCCAAAGACGTCTTTTTGGCGACCGAGGACGAAGGCGGTGCCGACATTGGGATGACCTGCGAACGGGATTTCCATCGTCGGTGTGAAGATGCGGACACGGGCGCTGTTTTGAGAATTTTCGGGCGGCAGCACGAAGGTGCTTTCGGCATAACCGAACTCGGTGGCGATCTGCTGCATCTGCCGGTCGGTCAACCCGCGCGCGTCGGGAACCACGGCAAGCGGATTGCCCGCAAAGCGTTCTTCGGTGAAGACATCGACGGTAACAAATTCGGCGGTCGGCATAGCGCCCTCATCTGCAGCAGGGATCCGCCGATCTAAATCCTTCCGGATGGTCCGAACCAGCCAATCTTTTTGATCCTTGCATCACGAAAGGCAATGCGGTCTCTAGGCGAGGCCATGCTCCTTCATTGCCTTCTCTTCGTCGCCGGTGACGTAGGCGAAAATCCTGGCATCACCATCCGCGACGGTGACGAAGTAGAAGTTGGTGAAGCAGATGCGACCGTTCTCGCCCGCCCTGTTGACGTAGACGAATTCCCAGCCCACCTCCGCCAGGGCATGCAGATCATTGAGCGGCGTGACGCGCAGACCGGTCAGCAGCATCTCCTTGCCGCCCACCTCGCGGTAGTGCGCAAACCCTTGCGGAATAACCTCGCGGAACCTCTCGTCATTGGCTCCGCCCATCACACCCTGCGGGGCTGAACCAACGAAATAAGGGGCGAAGAAAGCAGCCACCCTGCCGACGTCCACCGAGGTCGGATCCGCCAGAGCCTCATTACTGACACGGCCGTAGTCGTTGAAAAGCTCACGTACCTTTACTTCCAGTTCCGTCATGGCTTGACCTCCTGACCGCAAGAAAACGTGGTGGCTGCGGTTCGGTTCATCAAGCTTTGCAGATCAGAGCGCAGACAAAAGGCCGCTCCGTTGCCGGAGCGGCCTTTTCCTCCCTTGAAAAAGCGCATGTTTATGCTGCCTTTTCGAGATCTTTCTTCCGGCTGAGATCAGCGACGTGCTCCCCAACCCATTGTTCAGATGGCGTCAGGACTTGTCGATGCTTGCGGCGTAGATCTGATCGATCGTTTCCGCGAGGCTGGCGTTAAACTCCGCGTCGCTCATCGTGACGCGCAGCTTTTCCGTCAGTCCGCGCGAGAAACTCGCGATCATGCCATGGTTATGGCTGAGCTTTTCACAGGCTTCCGCTGTGCTGTAGCCGCCGGAAAGGGCAACGACGCGGATGACCGACTTGTGAGCGATCAGAGGAGCGTAAAAGTCGGCAACCGTCGGGATCGTCAGCTTGAGCATGACGGTTTCGCCTGCGGGAAGCTTGTCCAGCTGCTCGGCGATCTCGTCGCGCAAAATGGCTTCGGCCTGTTCCTTGGTCGGGCTTTTGATCGACACTTCAGGCTCGACGATCGGGACAAGGCCTTGGCCGATGATCCGACGCGCAACCTCGAACTGCTGCCGCACGACGGCCGCGATGCCGGCCTTGTCGGCATGAGCGATCACCGAGCGCATCTTGGTTCCGAAAATTCCCTTTTCGCGGCCGCGGATCAAGAGAGCGTCCAGATCGGGCATCGGCTTCATGGTCTGAACCCCGTTTTCTTCGGCATTCAGGCCCTTGTCGACCTTCAGGAAGGGTACGACGCCGCGCTTTTCCCAGAGATAGGACGGGACAGGCTGACCATCGACGTCGCCGTCCATGGTCCGTTCGAAAAGGATTGCACCGATGACCTTGTCGCCCGTAAAGGCCGGCGCGCTCATGATGCGGACGCGCATGGCGTGCATCAGGCGGAACATCTCTTCGTCACCCTGGTAGTCGGATTCGGACACACCATAAAGGCGCAACGCTCCGGGTGTTGAACCACCGCTTTGGTCCAGCGCCGCAATGAATCCAGGCGCAGAACTCATCTTGTTCAACATCTTGGCGTCCACCATACTAACTCCTGTCCCTAAAGTTGGCGCGAAACGCGCTCATATCTCCCAAAGCTTGGAATTTGCGGATAACAGAAGTTTTTTTAAAGGGAAATGCTCGCCTAACGTACTGAAACGATTGAAATGCTTTCAATCGTTTAAAATATCTAAATTTCTTTAAACGGGTTAACATCGAAGCGCGCCGCCCTATATCGGCGCGCCTCTTGCTTTCATAATGCTCCAATCAGGCCGTCTTGGAAAGGACGGAAACCCCCGGCAGTTCCTTGCCTTCCATCCATTCCAGGAACGCGCCGCCGGCCGTCGAGACATAGGAGAAGTCGTCAGCCACACCGGCATGATTGAGGGCCGCTACCGTATCGCCGCCACCGGCGACCGAGGTGAGCCTGCCGGCCCTGGTTTCGGCGGCGGCATGCTGCGCGGCGGAGACCGTCGCCTTATCGAAGGGTTCGATCTCGAAGGCGCCGAGCGGTCCGTTCCAGACGAGCGTCGCGGCTTTGGAAATCCAGTCGTTCACAGCCGTCACCGACTTCGGCCCGACATCGAGCATCATGGCGTCAGCCGGGATTGCTTCGATGTCCACCACTTCGTTGGCAGCACCGGCCTTGAACTCGCGGGCGACGACGCCGTCGACGGGAAGCACGATCGCGCAATTGGCCGCTTCGGCCGCCTTCATGATTTCCCGTGCGGTTTCTGCAAGGTCATGTTCGCAGAGAGACTTGCCGACACTGATGCCCTTGGCGGCGACAAAGGTGTTGGCCATGCCGCCGCCGATGACCAGCGCATCGACTTTCGTGACCAGGTTCTGGAGGAGATCGATCTTGGTGGAGACTTTTGCGCCGCCGACGATCGCCACCACGGGACGGGCCGGATTGCCGAGGCCCTTTTCCAGCGCCTCAAGCTCTTCCTGCATGGTGCGGCCGGCATAGGCGGGGAGGTGATGGGCCAGGCCTTCGGTGGATGCATGTGCGCGGTGGGCGGCGGAGAAGGCGTCGTTGACGAAGATGTCGCCGTTTTTGGCGAGCGCTTCGGTGAAGCCGGGGTCGTTCTTTTCCTCGCCCTTGTGGAAGCGGGTGTTTTCGAGAAGCAGAATGTCGCCGTTCGCCATCCTGGCGACGGCCTGTTCGGCCTCCGGGCCGATGCAATCGGCGGCAAAGAGGATCTTCTTGCCGAGCACGGCATTGACGGCCGAGACGATCAGCGACAGCGACATCTCGGCGACCGGCTCACCCTTAGGACGGCCGAAATGGGCGAGCAGGATGACTTTGGCGCCCTTGCCGGAAAGTTCCAGGATTGTCGGTGCGACGCGTTCGATCCGGGTCGCATCGGTCACCTTGCCATCGGCGACGGGCACGTTGAGGTCGACGCGCACGAGCACGCGCTTGCCTGCGATATCGGAAAGGTCGTCGAGAGTTTTAAAGGCCGGCATGAGCTGATCCATCTGCTTGGGAAAGTCGCAGCGGACCATACTATGGTTGACCGGTGACGCAAGCGGTTGATCGGCCGGACGTGCATTCCCCGTTAACCGGCGGTCGCCGCCATGGGGCGTCTAGCCCTTTTTCTCCGGCACCGGTCTGCCGCGGTATTTGCGCAGCAGATCGCGAATCCGGTGGGCGATCTCGCGCATGTTGATGAAGATCGGCAGGTTTGTGGCGGGCTCGACCGGCTCCAGCGAAATTCCGATGCTTTTGACATGCTCGTGTTCATCGAGATCGCGGACGATCAGGATGATCGAACCGAAACGGATGCGGTCGGCGTAATCCGCCCGGCCGCCGAGTCGCGAAGTGATAAGGTCGCCGACGGTCATGTTCTGCTCATTGGCGGAGAGCAGGCCCGGGCCATAGGCCGCATCGAGCTCCCTGGCCGGACGGGTCGGTGAGATCGCGAAGGCGCCGAAGAATTCCGCGTCGTCCTCGTCGACCGGCACCTGGCTTGCAAAGATGCGGTCGAGCAGTTTCGAATAGGCCGGCGAGATGAAGAGATAGACCTGGTCGTTCTCCTTCAACCGGCCGGCATATTGGTAACGCATGCTGCGGCCGTCGCGGATGACGAGCGAGGGCATGGCCCAGCGCGGGATGCGCTCGCCGCCCAGGATCGGGCTGTCCTTCATGACGCGGTAGGAGATCAGTTCGTGATGGGCGGTACCCGGCAGGTCGAGCTCGATCTTGTCGACGGCGCCGATACGCGGCGGAATGATGAGGCCGAGCTTCTGGGCGACGGGCTTGATCGTCCAGCCCTGAACCAGGAGAGACACCAGCACGATGATGAATGTGGTATTGAAGAAGATCGAGCCGTTCTCGACGCCGCTCAGGATCGGCATGATGGCGAGCAGAATGGAGACTGCGCCGCGCAGGCCGACCCAGGCGACGAAGCCGGTTTCCTGCTGGGTGAAGTCGTAGGGAAGCAGGCTGAGCCACACCGCGATCGGCCGGGCGACGAAGATCAGGAAAAAGGCAAGGCCGACCGCCGGCAGCAGGATGACCGGGAATTGCGATGGCGTGGCGAGCAGGCCGAGCACCAGGAACATGATGATCTGCGCGAGCCAGGTCAGCCCCTCGTTGAAGCGGACGATCTGCGCCTTGGCAAACATCTTCCGGTTGCCGGAATAGATGCCGGCGACATAAACCGCCAGGAAGCCGCTGCCGCCCATGGCGCCGGTGAAGGAAAAGACCAGCAGCGCCAGCGTCAGCACGAAGATCGGCGCCAGGCCGCGGTCGGAGGTGAAGCGGTTCAGCACCCAGACGATCATCATGCCGCCGAGCAGGCCGAAGAGCACACCAAGGCCCATTTCTTCGATGAACAGCAGCAGAAAATGCGCGTTCAGCCCGGAAAAGCCCTGGCCGGTCGCGACGAGTTCCGCCAGCGCCACCGTCAGGAAGATCGCCATCGGATCGTTGGTGCCGGACTCCACCTCCAGCGTCGAACGCACCTTGTCGCGGATGTTGATGCCGCCGATGCGCAGCAGGAAAAAGACGGCGGCCGCATCCGTGGAGGCGACGATCGCGCCGAGCAGCAGGCCTTCGAGCCATGTGAAGCCGAGAAGCAGGACCGCGCCGATCGAGACGATCCCGGATGTCAGCACGACGCCTGCCGAGGCGAGCGTCAAGGCCGGCGCCGCGGCGATGCGGAACGAATGAACGGGCGTCATGAAGCCGGAATCGAAGAGCACGATCGCCAGAGCAAGCGATCCCAGCATGAAGGTGAAGGAGTAGTTCTCGAACTGGATGCCGAGCCCATCGACACCGGCGGCGAGCCCGATCGCCAGGAAGACAAGCAGCAATGGCGCGCCGAACCGGAAGGCGAGGAGACTCGAAAGGGCGGCCACCAGCACCAGGACCGTGCCGACCAGCAGGATGATGTAGAACGCCTCCACCTATACGGTCCCTTCCTTTACCCCTTGCCCGTCACACGTTCCCCGCCCGCAGCCCCGGAACCGGAACTGTGCCCCGCCGCGAAGCGGCTTCTGAAGAATGAGACAGATCCCGGCTCGACGCCAGGCGAATCGATAGAACACATTGATTAGGCGGGAACAATTCCGGCAAGAGAAGGGCAGGGCGGAAAAAAGACGGATTCGTGCCTTGGTGCCGATGGCTTTTTACTTTTCTGCCCGGCGTCTTGTCCCAAAAACGGGTGCTACTTTTGGGGACGCTGGAGGATCGGAGAGCCCACACGAATGCGGAACCTCAGGTGAGTTTAGTAATGTGGCTCCGCATTCGCGTGGCCTTCGGCGTCTTGTCGAGGCTTCCGGCCTCTACAGGTGATCACCTCGCCTCGCTGCGTGGCTTTGTTCGCGATTTCCTTTCGGGAAACCTCACCACTTGCACGGCTCAACCGAACCTGGCCCGGCGGCCAGGGGGAGGCTTGATAGGGTTCGGGTTGCCCCTTGCCCATGGCTTTCACCTCTTCCACCGTCCCCGCACGTTACGGTTTTGATGAAAGCGCCGGCCCCGCCTGCCCGCGAACGTCTCGCGAAACACTCCGGTGGTGGGAGCGGGAGGATTGTAGGCATGGGTTGGAGGGGTGGGGAAATGGGAGGGTGAAAAAATCTGAGGGAGAGGTGCGGGGCGGGGCTTTGAAGCCTTCGCTACACGCGTCGAAGCCCTGAATAGGTAGTTATCCATCTGACGCCACACGTTAGATTTCACGGCTAAGCAAGCTTTCTCTCTGCGTGAAGTCGCATTATCGCGCCGATGCTCATTTTCAAATCAGTTTTTGCTATCAGCCGTTCGTCATTGACATTTAGGCCGCTAGCAACCTGATCAAAGACAATAAGCGCTGAAGCTAAAGCGATCACTGTCGGAGAGAGTTTTGGAATGGTCATTTCAGTCACGACATGGCCATGGGCAGCGATTGTCCGTAATTCTAGAATGTTTCGAACAAGAACACGCTGTTCGTTGCTGGATATGAGTGGTGATATGGTGGAGAATATCTCCTTCAATCGAGTAGGCAGAGACCTCTGGTTCAATTGCTTAATAAGGCCCGTAATACGTTCGACAGAGACGTTTAGCCCGAGTAGTTCCGCTTCTTTAAACGCAGCGAGTGTGACTTTTTCGATTGCTTCTTCCGAATAGGCGCTTATTCCCCCCTTTGAAATACTCTCAACCGCTGCGCATAAATCAACAATGTCGCTCAGATTATATCGCGTATGCATCGTGGAAATGACGCCATTGAGCAAAACCCGGAAACGGCGCCTGTCAGGCTCGCCTAGCAGCCAAGACTGCATCAAATCTGATAATTTGCTACGCTCATTCCATTCACGGAAAGGAACGTTTGCTGGTCCAAAATTCCATGGGTTTGGCCTATGTGAAACGCCGATCAAGTTGGGGAGGTACAAGCTTGCTGATACGGTACGCCTTGAGGTGCCATTGGCTCGTACCCCAACTTTAGAAGGTTCTAACTCCTCGCTAGCGATCTGGGAAAAGAATCGCTTCCAAGACCACGCAGCATCCAACGCATCGTCCAAATTTACGAGTTTGCTCCAATATATACGCGCATAAAATCGAGTCTGAAGATGCAAGCTATTGCCACCGAATCCTGACGATCCTGCACTCACTATCTCATAGCGAGCGTCATCTACGGTAAAGCTGATTATCTTTTTGGGACCGTGAGATATGTAGACCATATCAGGACTAAAAAAGTCATGCGTCCGCACGTAATCTTGGTATTGATTGATCTTATCGGCAGCCGATCTGATCTGCATAAGCTTGTTGAGGATATTTTTTGGAGCTTTATAAAGAGAATGAGATTCTATAAAGTCGTAGCGGAAGAAATCCCCAAATTTATCAATGCTGAATACGATCGGATTTACTTTATTCTGTTTCGATAAAGCCTCGGCGTCAACGCAGACAATGTTAGGAAATATAGTTTCCGTGATTTTTTCGGAATGTATTTGTGATTTCTGAAATCCCATATTTATGCAGTTATGCAAAAAGATCTTTCTTCCGTTTTCTGCTGTGGTCGAAAAAGAAAAAAAGCCCTGACTGTTACTGTATGACCGCGCAGGCTGATGCGAGGTTATCCGTACCAAAGTATCTTTACCCGAAACCGTGAGGGTTCCGGTAGCGTTTGGGTCACGATGATGACCGTGTAAAAGCGTGCCCGAGAAGTCTTTCGCGATTTCGTCAAAGGTCTGCATATTATACCCAGTTTTCAACCAGTTTGAAATTGTCACCCTCGCCAGTGCTTGCGGCAAGGTCAAACACAGCGTTCACTCGAATGTATTTCAGGCCATATTAAAATTGGTGATGCCGAAAACGGCAACGTCCTCTTGTGGCGCTATGGGTGCTTCACGTCTGCTGCGCACAGTTCCCGACGCATTTTATCGCGGCCATCGCCCTCTCCGCCACCCACAAACAAAAACCCCCTCCCTTGCGGGGAGGGGGCGATATCCTGCCGGTGCCGCCCGAAGGCGGCCACTCTAATCCTTAGATCAGCTTGGCGAATGCCACGGCCGTATCCGACATGCGGTTGGAGAAGCCCCATTCGTTGTCGTACCAGGAGAGGATGCGGACGAAATTGCCTTCGAGCACCTTGGTCTGGTCGATCGCGAAGATCGAGGAGTGGCTATCGTGGTTGAAGTCGCGGCTGACGAGCGGTTCGTCGGTGTAGCCGAGGATGCCCTTGAGCTTGCCGTTCGAAGCGGCCTTGATCGCTTCGTTGATTTCGGCGGCCGAGGTCGTCTTCTTGGCGACGAACTTGAAGTCGACGACGGAGACGTTCGGGGTCGGAACGCGGATCGAGGTGCCGTCGAGCTTGCCCTTCAGATGCGGCAGGACGAGTCCGACGGCCTTGGCGGCACCCGTCGAGGTCGGGATCATCGACAGCGCGGCTGCGCGGGCGCGGTAGAGATCCTTGTGCATCGTGTCGAGCGTCGGCTGGTCGCCTGTATAGGAATGGATCGTGGTCATGAAGCCATGATCGATGCCGACGGCGTCGTCGAGGACCTTGACGACCGGAACCAGGCAGTTGGTCGTGCAGGACGCGTTGGAGATGACCAGGTGATCCTTGGTCAGCTGGTCGTGGTTGACACCGTAGACGACGGTCAGGTCGGCGCCGTCGGCAGGCGCCGAGACGATGACGCGCTTGGCGCCGGCCGTCAGGTGGGCGGCGGCCTTGTCGCGGGCGGTGAAGATGCCCGTGCATTCGAGAGCGATGTCGACGCCGAGTTCCTTGTGGGGGAGGGTGGCCGGATCCTTGACGGCGGTGACCTTGATCGGCTTGCCGCCGCCGACGATGATCGTGTCGCCTTCGACCTTCACCTCGGCCGGGAACTTGTTGTGGATCGAATCGTAACGCAGCAGGTGGGCGTTGGTCTCAACCGGGCCGAGATCGTTGATGGCCACGACTTCGATGTCGGTGCGGCCCGATTCCACGATGGCGCGCAGAACGTTGCGGCCGATGCGGCCGAACCCGTTGATGGCAACCTTGACAGTCATTTTACATACTCCCGCTTTTGGCTTGTCTTCGAATGAATGGTTTGGCTCAGGCGAGCTCTTTCTCGGCCGCAGCGACGACCGCTTCGGCGGTGATGCCGAAGTGCTTGTAGAGGTCCTTGGCCGGACCGGAAGCGCCGAAGGACTTCATGCCGATAAAGGTGCCCTTCGGGCCGATGAAATGATCCCAACCTTCGCGCACCGCCGCTTCGACCGCGATCTTGACGGGCGAATTGCCGATGATCGCCTGCTGATAGTCTTCCGACTGGTCCATGAAGAGCTCGACGCAGGGAACCGAAACGACACGGGTGGAGATGCCCTTGCCGTCCAGGATGGCCTGCGCCTTGAGGGCGATTTCCACTTCCGAACCGGACGCGAAGATCGTCACCCTGGCATCGGCCGACGAAACGAGCTCGTAAGCGCCATTGGCGCAGAGGTTCTTCTCTTCGTAGGTCTTGCGGGCCGGCGCCAGGTTCTGGCGGGTCAGCGCCAGGCCCGACGGGCGATGCTTTTCCTTGAGCGCCAGCTGCCAGCACTCGGCGGTTTCGGTCTCGTCGGCCGGGCGGAAGACGAGCAGGTTCGGGATGGCGCGCAGTGCTGCAAGATGTTCGACCGGCTGGTGGGTCGGGCCGTCTTCGCCGACGCCGATCGAGTCATGCGTCCAGACATGCACGACGCGGATGCCCATCAGGGCCGCAAGGCGAACGGAGGGGCGGCAATAATCGGAAAAGATCAGGAAGCCGCCGGAATAGGGGATGAGGCCGCCGTGAAGCGCAATGCCGTTCATCGCCGCGGCGGTCGCATGTTCGCGGATGCCCCAGTGCATGTAGCGGCCGGAGAAGTCGGCGGGCGTGATCGCCTTCATCTGGCTCGTCTTGGTGTTGTTCGACGGCGTCAGGTCGGCGGAGCCGCCGAGCGTTTCCGGAACAAGGCCGTTGATGACTTCGAGCGCGTCTTCGGAGGCCTTGCGGGTCGCGACCGTCGGGTTGTTTTCGGCGATCTTCTTCTTGAAGGCGTCGATGGCGCTGTCGAAACTGCCCGGCAGATCGCCGGCGAAGCGGCGCACGAACTCGGCCTTCTTTTCCGACGGAGTCTGGGCAAGACGGTCTTCCCATTCCTTGCGGGTCTTGGTGGAGCGCAGGCCCGCAAGACGCCAGGCATCGAGCACGTCTGCCGGGACGACGAAGGCTTCCGCTTCCCAGTTGAGCGCCTTGCGGGTGGCGGCGATTTCTTTGGCGCCGAGCGGCGAGCCGTGAACCTTGTGGGTGCCGGCCTTGTTCGGGGCGCCGAAGCCGATGATGGTCTTGGCGGCGATGAAGGTCGGGCGGTCGGACTTCTGCGCGGCTTCGATCGCGGCTGCGATCTGGTCGGTGTCGTGGCCGTCGATCTCGATCGTGTTCCAGTGGGCCGCCTTGAAGCGCATGATCTGGTCGGTGGAGTCCGACAGGCTGACCGGGCCGTCGATGGTGATGTTGTTATTGTCCCAGAAGAGAACGAGCTTGTTGAGCTTCAGGTGGCCGGCGAGCGCAATCGCTTCCTGGCTGATGCCTTCCATCAAGCAGCCGTCGCCGCAGAGCGCGTAGGTGAAGTGGCTCTGCAGGTCGGAGCCGAATTCCAGCTCGAGCTTCTTTTCGGCGATCGCCATGCCGACGGCATTGGCGATGCCCTGGCCGAGCGGGCCGGTGGTGGTTTCGATGCCGGAGGCATGGCCGTATTCCGGATGGCCGGCTGTTTTGGAACCGAGCTGGCGGAACTGCTTGATGTCCTCGATCGTCATGTCCTCGTAGCCCGTCAGGTAGAGGAGCGCGTAGAGCAGCATGGAGCCATGGCCGGCGGAGAGGACGAAACGGTCGCGATCCGGCCACAGCGGGTTCTTCGGATCGAATTTGAGGTAGCGGGTAAAGAGCACGGTCGCGATGTCGGCAGCGCCCATCGGCAGGCCGGGATGGCCGGAATTGGCCTTCTCCACAGCATCCATGGCAAGGAATCGGATCGCATTCGCCATCCGGTTATGTTTGTCGCGAGAGATCATGGCTTATCCGCTTTTTACGGGTGTCGATCACGGTCCCGGTATGGACCGTCTGAGAGCGGGTGATCCTTAGCAGGTGCAACGCGCAAGTCAACAAAAGCGGGGCTTGAACCAAGGCGGAATGGGCAAGTTTCCCGCATACTGCCTCCGCATTGTGCAACGGCATCTTTAAAGCGGGGACATCATCGGCGATCCACAGTTAGGACATGTTCGGGGCGCTTGGATTGATTGACCGCCTCGCGGACGGTGAATAGTCTGCGGAGCTTGTTGGAGAGGTGAACTGTTTCGATTCGGTCCACCTTGCGTATCGACGGAAGGCGTTTCATGCCGGGGGAAAAAACGATCGAAATGGTGATTTCGGAACTCAGGGCTGCCATCGGCGGCCTGGAGAGCGCCGTCGATGCCCGCATCGAGCGCCAGCGGGAAGCCCAGGACGTCGAAGGCGAGGTCCGCCGTGTCCATGCGGATCGTGCGCGCCTTGCCCAGGAGCTCGACCAGTCGCAATTCCGTGCCAACCGCCTTGAAGAGGTCAATCGCGAGGTCTCCCGGCGCCTGGTGACGGCGATGGAAACCATTCGCGCCGTTCTGGATCGCTGACGCCAGAGAACAAAGGGAAGCCCATGGCCCAGGTAACGGTAACGATCGACGGCAAGGCCTATCGCATGGCCTGCGAAGAAGGACAGGAAGACCACCTGACCGATCTCGCCGAGCGTTTCGACCGCTATGTCGGGCATCTGAAGAGCCAGTTCGGCGAAATCGGCGATCTCAGGATCACGGTCATGGCCGGAATCATGATCATGGACGAATTGTCCGAGACGAACCGTCGCATCGCCGCCCTCGAAGCGGAGGTCGCGTCGCTCAAGACGAACAGCGACGGCGTTCTGGAAAATCAGCGCCAAAACGAACAGGTCGTCGTCTCGGCGCTCGGCGAACTCGCCACGCGGCTGGAAAGTCTTACCGCCAAGCTGAACGGACGGGCGCCCGCCTCGGTCAATTGAGATTCGATAAAAAGCTCCGGGACGCCACTGGCGCGGAGTGAAGTCAGGCCTTATATTGCGGCTGCGATCTGCGCCTCTCGACAGGAACCACAATCCCTGGGGCCATACTCGATCCAAAGGGAGCTGTCCCTGACCAGGCCCGTGGGCTTGGTCACACGGTGCCCACCTACGTTTGTAGGCGCCCAGGATCGTAAATCTCCATCGGTTGCCGCGGATCGCACTCTTTCCCAAGCTGTTTTCGGTTTTTCAGGCGCGATACCGAGCCTCTGTTTGAGCGTTCCGGCGGTGCCGATCCCGCTGATTTTGTTCCAGCCATTGCAAAGGGTCGAACCGGACCCTATGATTTCCCGGTGCGAGCGAAGGTGCATAGCTCCGAGAACCGGGCTCCGGTTTTCCGATCTGTGCGCGAGACTTTGCCGATGCGGCGTTCCGGCGCCATCTTCTGGCGAGGCCGTTCTCGAGACGGCTTCTTTGTTTTGCGTGCAGGAATAGTGTCCTAGCTGATGAGCTCCCTTTGTTAACCGAAATCCTCATCGTCATTGCACTCACCGTTCTGAACGGTGTCCTGGCAATGTCGGAACTCGCCGTCGTTTCCTCCCGCCCGGTGCGCCTCAGGGTGATGGCCGAGGCGGGCAATCGCGGAGCGGCGAAGGCGATCGAGCTCGCCGAAGACCCTGGCCGCTTCCTCTCCACGGTCCAGATCGGCATTACCCTTGTCGGCGTGCTGTCGGGTGCGTTTTCCGGCGCCACGCTTGGCGCGCGCTTCACCATCTGGCTGCAAAGCCAAGGATTGACCGAAAATCTTGCCGGCTGGCTCGGGGTTGGCACGGTGGTCGTCGCCATCACCTATCTCTCGCTGATCGTCGGCGAACTGGTGCCGAAGCAGATCGCCTTACGTGCACCGGAAACCGTTGCCGCACGCGTCGCGCCGGCCATGATGCTGCTTTCGAAAGTCGGCGCGCCGCTCGTCTGGTTTCTCGATGTATCCGGCCGCCTGTTGCTGAGCCTGCTCGGCCAGAGGGGCGAATCCAGCGACCGCGTCACCGACGAGGAAATCCGCACAGTGCTTGCGGAAGCCCAGAGCGCCGGCGTGATCGAGACGGAGGAATCCGCCATGATCTCCGGCGTGATGCGGCTTGCGGACCGCACCGCCCGCGGCCTCATGACCCCGCGCCGCGAGGTCGAGGTGATCGATATCGAGGATGACCTCAACGAGATCCGCGCACAGCTGCGCGCCACCCCCCGTTCACGTCTGCCCGTGCGCAACGGCAGTTCCGACGAGATTCTCGGCGTCCTCTTCGTCAAGGACCTTTATGCCTTCATGGCTGGAGACAAACAGTTCGACGTAAAGGCGATCATGCGGGACGCTCCTGTTGTCTCCGACCTCACGGGAGCGCTGGACGTCATCCAGGCGTTGCGGCGGGCGCCCGCGCATATGGTGCTCGTTTATGATGAGTATGGCCATTTCGAAGGTATCATCACCTCCGGCGACATCCTGGAGGCGATAACGGGTGTCTTCCAGGAGGACGAGAAGGAGGAGCCGGCGATCGTTGCGCGCGACGATGGCTCGTTCCTTATTGCCGGTTGGATGCCGGTCGACGAGTTCGCCGACCAGATGGGCCTGCCCATCGGAGACGATCCCGGTTACGAGACCGTTGCCGGTTTCGTGCTCGATGAACTGAAGCACCTGCCGGAACTGGGCGAGAGCTTCACCACCCATGGCTGGACATTCGAGGTGATAGACCTCGACGGCCGTCGCATCGACAAGCTGCTCGTCAGCCGGGCGCTGGAAAAGGCGTGATGTCGAGCGGCCGAGTGAAAGCGCTGCTGCGCAGCGAACGGCTGGCGGCCCGGGATGCCGTACCGCCGGAGGAACGCATCGAAAAAAGCCTTTCGATCGCCTCCCACGGAGCGGCAGCCATCTCTCCGGAGCCTGGCGCCATCGTATCGGGTTTCCTGCCGATCCGATCCGAGGTTGACCTGCGGCCCCTCATGGCGCTTTTGAGGGACAAGGGAGCCAGGCTTTGCGTGCCGGTCATCCTCGACAAACAGACGATCGTGTTCCGCGAACTCGTCAAGGGCGCGGAGCTGGTCGCTGGAACTTTCGGAACCTTCGGGCCGGGCCCGGAGGCGGAAGAACTCGATCCCGACATGATGCTGGTGCCGCTCTCGGCCTTCGATGTGGTTGGTCACCGGATCGGCTACGGCGGCGGTTATTACGATCGGGCCATTCACCGGCTGCAGCAAAAAGGCCTGGACCCGACGCTGATCGGCGTTGCCTTCGACTGCCAGGAAGTGGCATCTGTTCCCGCTGAAACTCACGATATCAGACTTCACGCGATCCTGACGGAGAGCGGCTACCGGCCTTTCGGATAGGCAGGCCAGACAGAGATTGGACAAGAATGCGCCTTTTGTTTCTCGGTGACATGGTGGGCAAGACCGGACGTACGGCGGTCTGGGAAAAGCTACCCGGCCTCGTCTCCGACCTGAAGCTCGACTTCGTCATCGTCAACGGCGAGAATGCCGCCGGCGGCTTCGGCATCACCGAAGATATCTTCCTCGAGACGATCAATGCCGGCGCTGATGTGGTGACGACCGGCAACCATGTCTGGGACCAGAAGGACGCGGTCGGTTTTGCGGGCCGTCACGACCAATTCCTCAGGCCCGCCAACTATCCGGCCGGCACGCCGGGCAGGGGTTCCGGCCTTTATTACGGCCGGAACGGCGCTCGGGTGCTCGTCGCCAACATCATGGGTCGGGTGTTCATGCATCCGGAACTCGACGATCCGTTCAAAAGTGCCGAAGCTATTCTTGCCGCCTGTCCCCTCAAGGAACAGGCGGACGCGATCGTCTTCGATTTCCATGCGGAAGCGACCAGCGAAAAACAGTGTTTCGGCCATTTCGTCGATGGCCGCGCCAGCCTTGTCGTGGGTACGCATACGCATGTCCCGACGGCCGACTGCCAGATCCTGAACGGCGGCACGGGCTACATGTCGGATGCCGGCATGTGCGGGGACTACGACTCCTCGCTTGGCATGGACAAGGAGGAACCGCTCAACCGCTTCATCTCGAAGATGCCGAAAGGCCGGTTCGAGGCGGCAACCGGGCCGGCCACGATCTGCGGCCTCGGCATCGACATCTCCGATTCCACCGGTCTTGCCGAAAGGATCGCGCCCTTGCGGATCGGCCCGCGGCTGGCCGAGACGGTTCCGTCTTTCTGGAATTAAAGGGCTGTAATTGAGGGATGGTCTAAGGCCCAGCCCCCGACCTGAATGTGGGAATGCTTTCAAAATCTCTGTCGCGAAACTTTGACTTTCGCGACAGGATTTTCCGAAAGGATCAGCCACCCCGTTTTTGTCGGAGAAGTTAGGAGTTGCGCAACCTGACGGCCATAGGCTGGCCGTGTGGGAAGCTGACAACCTGCTCTGGTAAAGGCCAATCCGCGATGGCTTCCGGCTCGTCCTCCCCATCAACAGTGGCGGTCTCGAGCCGTGAAGCGAGATGATCTAGCATCGTCCTTGCCTGATGCGACAATTCGGTTGAAACGGGGGAGAGGTCCTTTGATAGACCCCAGTAATCCCACGGTTTCAGTTCCAGTTTACGCAGGGCTGCGATTTCTCGAAGCAGGCTTCCCACGACGAACCATCCTCCGCCAAGGCCGAGGCTCGACACGCCAAATCGCGAGGCGATCTCCGGCTCGTCTTTGACCCGAAACCATGCCTCGCTTGCCGTCAGAAACCGCTCGCGTGGCACATCCAGAGGATCGAAAGAAACTCCTCCTATAGCTGCAAACTCCACATCAAGCCTTTTCCAACGCTCGCCGTCATGCCACTCGCAAAGCCAATGATCCTCCCAATGGTCTTGAACCAGATAATCCGCGAACCCGACACGGAGGCGAGCTGGAGTGCCGCACTCACGAAATCTGCTGACAGCCAGAAGAGCAAAATCCCGACATACACCGCCAACCTTGAGCCGGGAATCGCTTTCGAGGACGTCGCGTTCTACAGCAACAGACAGAATCTCTGCCACGGAACGAAGCTCCAGATCGGCGGCCTGTTCAGGTGTGAAGCCTCGTTCTTCGGATTCGGCCCCGCGAGGATGCTGCATGAATGAGCCAATCCAACGGGCATTAAATCCGGTTCACTACCACCGCGCATCAACGTTTCGCGATAGGGCCCGGGTTCGGAATAGATGCTATGGGAAGCATAGAAGGTTTTGCGCATTGTCGTCCCTTTCCAGTTGAGGATTGAGACACGACAAGGAGGGCAAATTTTCAAAAATTGTCAATCAGGCGCTGGTCGCAAATCCCGCCTAAAGCGACTGTTTCGCGATTGGGTTCTGCGGCGTCGCTAGGATGGATATCCCGTGACAGTGAGCGGAATGTGTCACGAAGATAATTCGGAAGATGCCCCACCTGAGACAGCCGCGCCGCAAGCGGACTCGGTATCGACATCCGCTTGAATTCCATATTTCTGTGAGGGGCGGTCCGAGCCGCCGCCTCTTTTCCTTTCGTGACTTCGGAAAGCGCCCTTAACTTTCGTCCCCGGTCTCCAGCGGCGCACCTGGAAGATAGAGCATAATCGGGCGTATTTCATATACGGCTGTCGGATTGGCGCGTCGCAGTTCGCGGGCGGCGGCGACGGCGTCGTCCAGCGTGGGGAAGTCAACGACATAAAGGCCAAGCAACTGCTCCTTGGTTTCGGCGAAAGGACCGTCGATGACCAGGCCGTCGCCCGGCCCTCTTAAAGTCACGGCGCCCTGCGTGGGGCCGAGTCTTGCGGCGGGTCCGAGATGCTTCTCGCGAACGAGGCGATCGTTGATCCGCAGCAGCTCCGTCATCAGCGCGTCGTCCTCCTCCTTGCTCCAGGATGAGACCACGCCTTCTTCGTGATAGGCGAGAATGGCATAATACATGGAATTCTTCCTCCCTCGTGTCCCGTCGGTCCGGCAATCTGTTTGAGATTTATAGCGCTTCCTCAAGCAGCGTCAGCAGGCGCCTGAAATGCCGTTCGGAGCCGGCTCTGTCATAAACATTGTGGTCGGGGACGGTCCAGCCATGCGCCATCCCCGCATAGTTTTCGATCGCGTAGTCAACGCCGCCGATGCGTAGCGCCTCGGCAAGGCGGGCGGACTGTTCGGGCGGGAAGCTGTTGTCGACACCCGCCATGCCTACATAGACGCGTGCCTTGATCTTCTCGGCCAGCCGGTGCGGACTGTCTTCCGCGTCGCTGGCAAGATTGCCGCCATGGAAGCTGGCTGCCGCCTTGATGCGGTCGGGATATAGGGCCGCGGCGGTCAGAGCGCGGGCGCCGCCCATGCAATAGCCGACGACGCCGATCGGGCCTGTGACGCCTTCTGCTTCGAGCGCCTCGATGAAGGCCGCGCCGTCACGGGCGGTGAGTTCCTGGCTGGTCGCCTGCATCATGGAGCGGATCTTCGTTTTGGACCCCTCCTCGCTGAACGCAGTCTTTGCGTCGAACGGTTCGTAGGGGCCCGATCGATAATAGAGATCGGGTACGAGCACGATGTAGCCCGCATCGGCGATCCTCTGGCCCATATCGTAAAGGGCCTGGCGCGGACCGAAGGCGTCCATGTAGATGATGATGCCCTTGTCCGTCCGGCTGCTGCCGTGGGCCCTGATGACCGTGGCCTTGGCAACGCCATCGGCAGTCCTGATCTCAATGTCATGCTTCATCAGAGGCTCCACTCAAGACGTGATGGTTCAAGCGCCGGGCGAGCTACATCCGGCGTGGTTCGGCTTGTCAATAGTCAATTCCAGGTGCCGCACCAATGACAGAATTGTGAGACGTTGCGGGATACTTCGGTCTGGACCGGCCTTCAGCATTGCCGCATCTTTCGCGCGGGAATGAACAGGAACGCAGTCCTTGGGAGTGGCATGATGCTACGGGCTCTCGCATTCGGCCTAGCCGGTTTTTTCCTTTGGGCCTTCGCCGCGCCGGCGCAGGACGGCGGACTGCCCGTCAGCCAGTGCCAGGCGATAGCTCAAAAGCTTCCCGGCGTCATGTTTGCGAGTTTCAAGCCCACTAACATGCAACTCGCCCAAGTACAGAAGAACCTTGCCCTTTCGGAAAGGGAGGAGGTTGAGATCACCTTCGTCGGCCATTCCACCTATTTCATCGAAACGCCTGAAGGCATAGGCATCGCCACGGACTACAGCGGCGTCTACCAGCCGACGCGGCTGCCGGACGTGGTAACAATGAACAAGGCCCATTCCACTCATTATTCCCTCCAGCCGGACCCGCAGATCCCGCATGTCCTGCATGGCTGGAGCGACGTTCCGGGTGAGAAGGCCGAGCATCGGCTGATGGTGGGAGATGCCTATATCCGCAATGTCGTTTCCGACATCCGCTCCTGGGGAGGCGGCGTCGAGGAAAACGCCAATTCGATCTTCATCTTCGAAATCGCCGGTCTTTGCATCGGTCATCTCGGCCATCTGCATTTCGAACTGACCGAGGCCCAATATACCGAGATCGGCAGACTGGATATCCTGATGGTGCCGGTCGATGGCGGCTTGACCATGGGGGCGGACAGCATGAGCCGTGTCGTGCAGCGGCTGCGCTCGTCGCTGATCCTGCCGATGCATCGCTGGGGGCCGCCGCTCGACAATTTCCTCGCCATGTTCGACGGTCGGTTCGATATCGCCTATGCGAGAGAAAAAACCCTCAAGGTCTCGATGCGCAGTCTGCCGAAGAAGCCGACGATCATGGTGCCGCAGGGGCTTTGAGCCCCTGCAGGCGTATTCGGCAGCTCAGTGGAACTGCGGGAAGGCGAGGTGCTGCTTGACGCCGACCTCGGGCATCTTCTCGTCCTGGAGGTTGGCCTTGGCGATCTCCCAGCCGAATTTCAGCGAACTGTCGGTCGATGCCCAGATTTCCGCATCCTCGACCCGCAGGGCGAGCATGGTCAACATCGGATCGTCCTTGCCGTTCTCGTACCAGGCCGCTGTGACGGCGCTCCAGTATTCATCGATCTTGGCGGGGTCCTTTCGGATTTCGAGGGTGCCCATGAGGCAGGCGTGGTAGTCGTGATCCTTGCCGACGACGCAGAAATGCGCCTTGGAGCCTGCGCGGACCGCTCGGGCCAGATGCGTGTCGGTCTTGGTGAAGAACCAGATCGTGTTGGTCTTGCGGTCGACATTCGGCGCCATCGGCTGGAAATGCATATGCGAACCTTCGATGCCGAGCATGCCGGCATGGATATTGCTGATCTCGTCCCAGAGCTGACGTTCCGGCGCTTCGCGGGCTTCGGTAAGGCTGGCCATCGAGTGTCTCCTTGTTGTCTGCCAAGGTGACAAAACGACGAGCTTTTGGCTTTGTTCCGGCATCCAGCAGCGCGAAAAGCCTTCTGATCCGCCGCAAAATGCCTTGAACGGCCAAGGCTTCGAAATTATAAGGCGCCATTCCAAACAAGCTAAAGTGTCAGGGGTGCCATGGCTGGCCATTCACAGTTCAAAAACATCATGCACCGCAAGGGCAAGCAGGACTCGATCCGCTCGAAGATGTTCTCCAAGCTCGCCCGCGAAATCACGGTTGCGGCGAAGGCAGGTCTGCCCGACCCGGCGATGAATGCTGCGCTGCGTCTGGCGATCCAGAACGCCAAGGCGCAGTCGATGCCGAAGGACAATATCGACCGCGCCATCAAGAAGGCATCCGGTGCGGACGCGGAAAACTACGATTCCGTCCGCTACGAGGGTTACGGTCCGGGCGGTACGGCCGTCATCGTCGAGGCGCTGACCGACAACCGCAATCGCACCGCCTCCAACGTCCGCTCGATCTTTACCAAGGCCGGCGGTGCACTTGGCGAAACCGGTTCGGTTTCGTTCTCCTTCGACCATGTGGGCGAGATCACCTACAAGGCGAGCGTCGGTGACGCCGACAAGGTGATGGAAGCGGCGATCGAAGCAGGCGCCGACGACGTAACCTCTGACGAGGAGGGCCACACGATCATCTGCGCTTTCGAAAGCCTCGGCGAAGTGTCGAAGGCACTCGAAGCGACACTCGGCCAAGCCGAGACGGTCAAGGTGATCTGGCGGCCGCAGAACACGATCGAGGTGGACGAGGAGAAGGCGCAGTCGCTGCTGAAGCTGATCGACAACCTGGAAGACGATGACGACGTACAGAGCGTCTATTCGAATTTCGAGGTTTCCGACGAGGTCATGGCCAAACTGTCTGCTTGATCCACCGATGAATTCAGGGCCGGCTTTGACCGGCCCTTTTTCGTTCAGGCCCCGACTTTTTCCATCATCGGCAGGCTCGCGAACAGTTCAACCGAGCGGAGCCGGGCCTCGACGTCGTGGATCGGCATGGAGATGATCAGTTCGTCGGCTTGCGTCTCTTCGAGGAAACCCTTCAGCTTCGCCGTAATCGTCGGCACGGAACCGACTGCGGCATAACGAAGCGTATGCTCGACGCTCATCTTCTCCATCGGCGTCCAGATGCCCTCCATGCTGTCGACGGGCTTGGGGAAACGGGTGCGAACATTCTTGCGCAGGTTTACGAACTGCTGTTGTGACGATGTAAAGAGCCGTTCGGCCTCCTCGTCCGTCTCCGCCGCGACGCCCATGACGCCGACCATGACATAGGGCTTGTCGAGTTGGGCCGAGGGCTGGAAGCGCTCACGATAGATGGCAATTGCATCCAAGAGCATGTCCGGCGCGAAATGCGAGGCGAACGCATAGGGCAGGCCGAGAGCGGCGGCGAGATGCGCGCTGTAAAGACTGGAGCCCAGCAACCAGATCGGCACATGCGCATCCATGCCTGGAACGGCAAGCAACGCCTGGTCATCTTCAGGCGCGCCGAGCAACCGCTGCAGTTCGAGGATGTCGTGCGGGAAGTTTTCCGCGCCTGCGTCGAGATTGCGGCGAAGGGCGCTTGCCGTGCGCATATCGGTACCTGGGGCGCGACCAAGACCCAAGTCGACACGGCCGGGCAGCAGGGCCTCCAGCGTTCCGAACTGTTCGGCGATGACGAGCGGCGAGTGGTTGGGCAGCATGATGCCGCCTGAACCGACACGGATGGTTTTCGTCGCCGCGCCGACATGCGAAATCACCAGAGAGGTGGCAGCACTTGCAATGCCCGGCATGCCGTGGTGCTCGGCAAGCCAGACCCGCTTGTAGCCTTGTTCCTCCGCTTTGATCGCCAGGCGGCGGGACTGCTCAAGCGCGTCACGCACGGAATAACCTTCACCAATCGGTGAAAGATCTAGAATGGAAAAGGGAATCATCGGCACGTCCTGGGAGGCGGGATAAGTGACAATAGGCTCGACTTATCTAGGCAGCCCGATGCGGGAATACGACCCCGCCGATCGAAAATGGAAGCAAGAAAAAAGGGCCGCGTCAGCGGCCCCTCGGGATTACGATTTGACGAGCCTCAGATGAAGGCCCCGCGGACCTGAACCGTGCGGGCCGGAACCATGCGGATCGGGATCGTGCGGCGGCTGGACAATGACCGTGACGCGGGCAAAACGGCTGGCCTTCTGATCGATCTCGGCGATTTGCCGGTCAACTCGGTCAAGTGTCAGCGTCGCCATGTCGGCCTTCAGGCCCACGCTGCGTCGCGATTTTGCGGTCTCGTTCAGGTCATCGTAGATGGAGGAGGCGGCATCAGCCTGGCCTTGTGCCGTCTCCGACAGCGTACCGAGATGGTCGGTCAGGGCGTCCAGGTAGAGGCAAAGGGCGTCCAGTTCCCGGCCGATCTGTTGTGTCGCCGAAGACAGCGCTTCCCTGCTTTCGACGGACATAGGACCGGCTTGATTTTCATCCATTTCCGCGATGAGCTTCAGTGCGGTTTCCACCGCTTCCTTAGGTCTGCGGATGTCGACTTGGGCGTTCTGGGCGATCGCTGCTGCGTGTTGCGCGCGAATCTTCTGTTCACGAAGACGCTGAGTGAGGCTGCCGACGTCGGCGAGCGTCCTGGACAGTTGGCGGGTATGCTCCGCGTCGGTTTCGGCGGCCTGCTTAACCCCTTTTCGCAGCGAATCGGATTCCTCACGGAGAAGGCGGGCATTGCCGACGACCGAGTCCATCGTGCCGTTCAAGGTATTCAGACCGCGATTGAAGTCCCGGCGCATTCCCTCCCATTGAGCGGGAAAAAGAGTATCCAGCGTTGTGCCCAGGTCGCCGGCGGCAAAGCGTCTCAGGCCGCCGTCCAGCGCGTTGACGACGACGCGCATCTGCTGCAGTTCCAGTTCATTCCGATCTCGATCCCGTATCATTCGGGCGGCTCCTTATGCTTCGGCCCCCCTTTCTGACCAAGCAACGCGGTGAAAGAAAGTCGGTTGCCCAATTTGGAGCGGTTCTGCCCAAAAGCTTTTCGATATGGTTAACGACGACAGGGCATCAACGGAGGGCATCGCCGGACCATCTGGGGTCGACATGGCGCCTTCTGCGGCAAGGCGGTAGTGTAGCCGGATGACACAAACGATTCGCATCATCGGCATCGATCCGGGACTTCGCCGAACCGGTTGGGGCATTATCGAAACGCTGGGAAACAGCCTGCGCTTCGTCGCTTCAGGCACGGTCACGTCTGACGGAGACATGGATCTCGCATCCCGCCTCTGCCAGCTGCATGACGGGCTGGCCGAAGTGGTGCATGCCTACAAGCCAGATGAGGCGGCGGTCGAGCAGACTTTTGTCAACAAGGATGCGGTGGCGACCCTGAAACTGGGGCAGGCGAGGGGTGTCGTGATGCTGGTGCCGGCGCGGGCCGGCCTGCCGGTCGCCGAATATGCGCCAAATGCCGTCAAGAAGTCCGTCATCGGGGTTGGCCACGGCGAAAAGCAGCAGATCCACATGATGTTGAAGATCCTGATGCCCAAGGCCGAATTCAAGGGCAATGACGCCGCCGACGCCTTGGCGATCGCCATCTGCCATGCCCACAACCGCGGCGGCCACCGCATGCGCGCCGCGCTTGCCGGGTAAGTTTGTTCTTGACTTGTTCTTGTTTCGCGGATAAGTAATACCGCAGAGGTATTACCATGCGCGTCACTGAAAAAGGCCAGGTTACGATCCCGAAGAATGTCCGCTCCAACCTGGGGATCGAGGCGGGCAGCGAGGTGGAGTTTGTTCTTCGCGAGGGGGAGGCCGTACTTCGGCGCGTCGAGCCGTCAAGGGAGGAAGTCGAGCGCGATATACGCGAGCTTGTTGCTCATCTGAGGCGGCATCAGGGTTCCATGTCTCTTGGCGATATGAGCGGCGAGGAATTCTATCGGCTGCTGAGAGACTGACCCCATGGCAACTCTTGTCGATACGAACATCCTCATCGACGTGTTCCATACCCGGACTGCCTTTACCGAATGGTCGACCGAACAGTTGGCGGCGGCCCGGGCCAAGGGGCTCTTGCTGATAAATCCTTTGATTTATGCGGAAATGGCCGCCGGCTACGCGACGAGCGAGGAACTGGAAGCGGCGCTTGCGCCCAGTCTCTTCCGGCGGGAGGATCTTCCTTGGGAAGCGGCGTATGCAGCCGGCCACGCCTTTCTGCAATATCGCCGCGCTGGCGGGGACAAACGTTCGCCACTTCCCGATTTCTATATCGGTGCCCACGCAGTGGTCAGAGGCTATCGGCTGCTCAGCCGGGATGTTGCCAAATACCGGACCTATTTCCCACTGATCTCCATCATCTCTCCCGAAACTCATCCCTTGTAACCTTAATCGTTGGCGGACTTCTTCCATGATCGGCAAGCTTAAAGGCACCATCGACGAAATCGGCGACGACTACGTGCTCGTCGACGTGCATGGCGTCTGCTACGAGGTCTTCTGTTCGTCGCGGGTGCTGTCGAAGATGGGTTCGGTCGGCGAGGCGGTGGTGCTGTTCATCGAGACCTATGTGCGCGAGGACCAGTTCAAGCTCTTCGGTTTCCTGACGGCGCTGGAGCGGGAATGGTTCAACCTGCTGCAGAGCGTGCAGGGTGTCGGCGCCAAGGTGGCGCTTGCCGTACTTTCCGTTTTGACGCCATCCGAACTCGCCAACGCGATCGCGCTGCAGGACAGGACAACCGTTTCGCGCGCTCCGGGGGTCGGCCCGAAGGTGGCAATGCGCATCGTGACCGAATTGAAGAACAAGGCTCCGGCTTTTGCCGGCGAGGCTTCCGGCAATATCGGCCTCAAGCAGGAGATCGGCGAGGGCGTGGCTTCTGCTCCCGTGGCTGACGCAGTTTCGGCCCTGACCAATCTCGGTTATTCCCGCGACCAGGCTGCGAACGCGGTGGCGGCGGCTCTCAAGAACGGCGGCGAAGGGGCAGACAGCGCCAAACTCATTAGATTGGGGCTGAAGGAATTGGCACGGTAGTGTTGGATGAGCAATTTCTTACTGATATAGTTTGGTAAGAAATGGCAAGAAAGGTAAGAAAAATGGGCGCGCTTACGACCATGACATCCAAGGGACAATTGACCATTCCGAAGGATGTGCGCGAGCAGTTGAAGCTCACGCCCGGTACCCGCTTCTATGTCACTGTCCGCAATGGTGAGGTCGTAGCAATCCCGAAGAACAAAAAGCTTGCGGATCTGGCCGGCATTTTGGGAAATCCCCCTAATGGCAAGGGTTTCACGATCGAGGAGATCGATGAGGCCATCATGGCAGCCGTAGCCGAAGATGACGAACGCATCCGTCGCGAGTGGCAAGAAGGTCAGAAATGATCGGAATTGACACGAATGTCCTGTTGCGATTTCTCGTTCACGATGATCCGGAGCAGGGTGAAAAAGCACGTCAATTCATGACGGAACGCACAGCGGAAGATCCTGCTTATGTCAGCGCGGTGGTGCTGGCTGAAGTCATCTGGTTTCTGCGGCAACGGCTGAATTATTCAAAAGCCCAGATCGTCGATATGCTTCGCCTCCTCATCGCGTCTTCGGAGATAGTCATCGAGCACACGGAAGAACTGGAACTGCTTCTTGCCGGTTCAACATTTCCCGCTGGGGACGTCGCCGACTATCTTGTGGCTTGGAGCGCCGGCAGGGTCGGTTGCCGCAAAGTCATCACCTTTGACCGTAAGGCTGCTCAGGCCGTACCCGGAATGGAACTTCTCGCATGACCGAACCTGCCCGCCTGATAACGCCGGAAAAGCGGGGCGAAGACCTGGATACGACACTGCGTCCGCAGTCGCTGGACGAGTTTACCGGCCAGGCGGAGGCGCGCGCCAACCTCAAAGTCTTCATCGAAGCGGCCAGGAATCGCGGCGAGGCGCTCGACCACGTTCTCTTCGTCGGTCCGCCGGGCCTCGGCAAAACAACGCTCGCCCAGATCATGGCGAAAGAACTTGGTGTGAACTTCCGCTCCACATCCGGCCCCGTCATCGCCAAGGCGGGAGATCTTGCAGCACTGCTGACCAATCTCGAAGAGCGCGACGTGCTGTTCATCGACGAAATTCACCGGCTCAATCCGGCGGTCGAGGAAATCCTCTATCCCGCTATGGAGGATTTCCAGCTCGACCTCATCATCGGCGAAGGACCGGCCGCCCGCTCAGTAAAGATCGACCTGTCGAAATTTACGCTGGTCGCAGCCACCACCCGTCTCGGTCTTCTGACGACACCGCTCCGCGACCGCTTCGGCATTCCGGTACGGCTGGCGTTCTACACGGTCGAGGAACTGGAACTGATCGTCAGGCGCGGCGCGCGGCTGATGAACCTGCCGATGACCGATGACGGTGCGCGCGAAATCGCCCGCCGTGCCCGTGGTACGCCCCGCATCGCCGGCCGGCTGTTGCGGCGGGTGCGCGATTTTGCTGAAGTGGCGAAGGCCGAAGCCGTGACCCGCGAGATTGCCGACGAGGCGCTGACGCGGCTTCTGGTCGACAATATGGGCCTCGACCAGCTCGACAAGCGTTACCTCAACATGATCGCGGTGAATTTCGGCGGCGGGCCTGTCGGCATTGAGACGATTGCGGCTGGGCTTTCCGAGCCCCGAGACGCGATTGAGGATATCATCGAGCCCTATATGATCCAGCAGGGTTTTATCCAGCGCACCCCGCGCGGCCGTGTTTTGACCGCAACGGCGTGGAAACATCTGGGACTTCAGCCGCCCAAGGATCTCGAAGCGGCGCAGTTCAGGATGAATCTCGAGGATGACTGAGTGATTACTCGCCGCGGCTTCTTCAAGACGCTGGGCGCCAGCTTCGCGGCGATGGTGGCGTTTGGTGGTTATGCCGTGGCGGAGCCGCTGGTCCGCCTGCGGGCCACCTATTATGCGCTAACGCCGCCTGAATGGACGCCCGGCCTGAAACTGCGCGTGGTGGCCCTGGCGGATTTCCATGCGTGCCAGCCCTGGATGACTGCCGAGCGGATCGCCGCCATCTGCCGGCAGGCGAATGCGCTTCAGCCGGACGTGATCCTGTTGCTCGGCGACTATGTCTCCGGCATGCGCCTCGTGCTGGACCGAGTGAGCCCCGACCTCTGGGCCAAGGCGCTATCGATCCTGCAGGCGCCGCTCGGCGTGCATGCGGTGCTTGGCAACCACGACTGGTGGGAAGATCCGGAAGTCCAGGCGAATGGCGGCGGCATTCCCTTCGCCCGCCGAGCCTTGGAGGGGGTGGGCATTCCCGTTTACAGCAATCGTTCGGTTCGGCTCGAAAAGGACGGCAGAGCTTTCTGGCTGGCAGGCCTCGAGGATCAGATCGGTCTTCTGCCGGACCGAAAGATCGGCCGCTGGGGGCAGGGCAAACATGATCTTGCCGGCACGCTCGCCCAGGTGAGTGACGACGCGCCGATCATCCTCATGGCGCACGAGCCGGATATCTTCCCGATGGTGCCGGAACGCGTCGCTCTCACCCTTTCCGGCCACACCCATGGTGGCCAGGTGCGGTTGTTCGGCTATGCGCCGGTCGTGCCGTCGCGTTTTGGCGATCGGTATGTTTACGGCCATGTGCAGGAGGGGCGCCGCAATATCATCATCTCCGGTGGGCTTGGCTGTTCCGGCCTGCCGATCCGCGTCGGCGCCCCGCCGGAAATCGTCGTCATTGAGCTCGGGTGATAGCGTGAAGGACAGGATCCTCATTCGCATCGAAACGGATGCTCGTCGTGTTTTCCAGATGCGCGTTGCCGGACTTTGCTTTCGCGATGGCCATGTCCTGGTGCATCGCGCTGTCCATGAAACCTTCTGGACCTTACCCGGCGGACGCGCCGAAATCGGAGAGACTTCGGAAGAGACCCTCAAACGGGAAATGATCGAGGAACTCGGGGTTACTGTCACGGTTGGACGCCTTCTCTGGGCGGTCGAGAATTTCTTTCACTACGAAATCAGGGACTGCCACGAATTAGGGCTTTATTACCTGATGGAGCTACCGCCCTCGTTTCCATTCCATCCGCGCGACATCGTCCATCGGGTCATTGACGGGCACGAGTTGGAGTTCAAGTGGGTGCCGGCGACCACGGCAGCGTTGAGAGCACTCGACATCCTGCCCTATTTCGTCGCGGAAGAGATAGAGCGACTGCCGGAGAGCCCTCGCCATCTGGTCTGGCGCGATAGTGATCTCGATCTTAAGCCGTAATCTCTGGAACATCTGAGCACGGCAGCCCGTTCTTCTGCGCAAGAAGGAGAAGGCCATGCAAGACATCAGCGTCGGACATGAAGTGAAATGGAAATGGGGCCGCGGTGAAGCCGAAGGCAAAGTAACCGAGAAGTTTACCGAGGACGTCGAGCGGAAGATCAAAGGCAAGACGGTCAAGAGAAAAGGGGACAAAAAGGAGCCTGTCTTTCTAATCGAGCGGAAAAGCGGTGATCGTGTGCTGAAAAGCCAGTCCGAGCTGGGGAAGAGCCATGGCTGAGGAACGTCCCGATCGTATCCCCCCGGTGGAGGTCGCGGCTGCCGCCGAGAAGGGCCTGAAATTGCGGGCGCAGTATCGGCGCGGCGGAACGACTGCCGGTATCGCACGTGCCAAGGATCTGAAAAACCGGAAACCGGTTTCGGAGCAGACCATCCGCAAAATGGTCAGCTATTTTTCCCGGCATCGGACCGAAAAACGAGCCGACAATTTCGGCGACGAGGAAAACGCCTCGACTGGCTACATAGCCTGGCTGCTCTGGGGCGGTGACGCCGGAGCGAAATGGGCGGAGCAGCACAAGAAGGCGCTGGATAAAGCCAAAGAGGAGGCGAAGATGCGGCGCTTCAGGCCGCGGCACCAGGAGAATTCGCCAAATCCCTGACGGTCTCCCGCAGAAGTGCCAGCCCGCCCGGCTCCCAGCCCAGTGCATTGATCCTGGCAGTGGACATCACGTTGACCGCCGCGCGATCGCCAGGCGGCGGGAGTGGATGAGGACGGTGCGGCAGGCAGCCGAGGATTTCACGAGTATCGGTGAGGATGTCGGAAACGTTGAAGACCTGCCCGTCGATCACGCCCGCTTCGGTTTCCAGCATCAGGCGCACCGCCGCGGCCACATCGCGGCCGTGAACCTCCGTTCCAGCGCGGGACGGGACGGGTCGACCAGCGAGATAGTCCGCAATCAGCGGGTCCCATTTGTTCGGTTGCCGATTGCCGTAAACGCCGGTCAGCCTCAGGCTTGCGGTCGTAAAGCCCGGTTGGGAAAGAGCCGACAGCGCCCGTTCGCCGTCAAGCTTTATTTCACCGTAAAGACTGTCCGGCTGCAGCAGGAGGTTTTCGGTGAGTTCCGTGCCGGAGGGCAGGCCGTCATAGACGGCGCGGCTGGAGAGAAAGACGGCGCGCCGCGTACCGGCCCGGCGTGCCGTTTCGAAGAGCTTGACGCTGCCGTCGAGGTTCAGCCGGCGGAATTGGACGGGATCGCCTCCTTCGCCGCCGCGGTATTTTCCCGGGACATGATCAAACGCCGCGTGAACGAAAAAATAGGCGTCATCGAAGGCTTCGGTCTGGTCGAGGTCCGGTTCAAGGAAAAGCGGCACGAAGCCGACCGGTTTCGAAAAGGCTTCCGGATCGGGCGGTACGCGGCCACCGACGATCACCTTATATCCGGCGCCAAGCAATCCCTCGACGACATGGCGACCAACCAGGCCTGTTCCTCCCGAGACCAAGACCTTCATGCCGCCCCTCCCGGTTTCGGCAGCGAGCCGAGATCTGGCAAGTCGCGGTCTTCGTAAAAGGCATGCCAGAGGTCGATCAGGGGGCCCAGCCGGTCGGCTTTCGGATGGTGCTTTTCCCAGGGCTTTTCATATTGGTAGTGGAGGACGGCAATGCTCTGCCAATCCCAGAGGGCCGGCATGTTAAACCACACATATTGCAGCATGTTCATGAAGACCGGCAGGCCGTGCCAGTCGGGAAAGAACGTTTCCAAAAAGGTCTGGTCGGTGCGCCGCCAGAAGGCGTCCGGCTGGTCGAGTGCCGCCAGCATTTCGGCAAATGTGTCCGCCGAAGGTTTTGCGACGAAGACGCCGGAATTCAGCCGGTGAAAGTCGGCGAGGCTTTCGTAGACATTCGGAGCGGCGGAAAATTCCGGGTAGGCGAACAGTTTGTCGATGGGTTTCAGCACCAGCGCGTCGGCGTCGATGAAGACCACCTTGTCATACTCGACGAGCTGCCAGAGCCGGAGCTTGCAGAAATTGTCGAGCGGCGTGTGGAAGTCCGGCTTGCGCCCCTTGGTGAAGGGGGCTGATCCGTGCAGCCTGTCTTTGCCGTGGCGTTCGTTGAAGGCGTCCGAGAGCGGCAGGTGGTCGGTTTCGACAAGGCGGCAGCCCAGAGCTTCGAGCGGGGAGAGAGAGGGGCGCTCGACGCCGCCGGTATGGAGGATGACGATATCGGCGCCCGTGCCGGTGCGGCGGATGGAGCGGGCCAGCGCAGTGGCGCCCATGGCATAGTCGGCATTGGTGACGAGGGTGACGAAAGCGTTGGTCATGAAGGGTAGTGCCCCGTTGCGATCCCTCTCCTTCGTCATGCTCGGGACAAGCCCGAGGAATGACGAAAGCTGATGTGATAGATGAGGAGACCTATCGGCGCTCCCTGGTCGAATTTTACGAAACCGATTTCAGCCGCTTGCCTTCGGGATCGTGCTCGACCTTGGTCGCGATATCCCTGGTCCAGGCGGAAACGGCCGGAACGCGAGTCCTGTCAACACGATAGGCGTATTTCTTCGCAACATCGACGATCTCGCCCAATAGTCCTTCGCCAAGCGTGGTGGGCTCGAGGCCGAGGCCCAGAAACTTTTCGTTCTTGACGATCAACTCGTTTTCCGGCGCTTCCTTGCGTGGGTTCGGCAGCCAGGCGATCTTCGAACCGGTCATTTTCGCGATCATTTCGGCCAGGTCGCGGACCCGGTGGGTCTCCGTCATCTGGTTGAAGATCTCGACGCGGCTGCCGCGGGCAGGCGGGTTCTTCAGCGCAATCTCGATGCAGCGGACCGAATCCTGAATGTGGATGAAGGCGCGCGTCTGACCGCCGGTGCCGTGGACGGTGAGGGGATAACCGATCGCCGCCTGGATGAGAAAACGATTCAAGACCGTCCCGTAATCCCCGTCATAATCGAATCTATTGATCAATTGCGTATGGCGTCGGGTCTGTTCGGTGTGGGTGCCCCAGACGATGCCCTGGTGCAAATCGGTGATCCTGAGACCGTCGTTCTTTGCGTAGAACTGGAAGAGCAACTGATCCAGGCATTTGGTCATGTGGTAGATCGAGCCGGGATTGGCGGGGTAGAGGATTTCCTGGGAGACTTCACGTCCGTCCGCCGTCTCGATGCCGACCGGCAGATAGCCTTCCGGGATTGCCGCACCGACCGTCGAATAGCCGTAGACGCCCATGGTTCCGAGATGGACCAGATGCGCATCGAGGTCGAGTTCGACCAGCGCATTCAGAAGATTATGGGTGGCGTTGACGTTGTTGTTGACCGTGTAGTTCTTGTGGCGGTCGCTTTTCATGGAATAGGGCGCCGCACGTTGCTCGGCGAAATGGACGATTGCATCCGGACGATGTTTAGCGAGCCAGCCCTTGAGGAGCTCGTAGTCCCTGGCAAGGTCGATCAGATGGAAGTGGATGCGCCGGCCGGTCTCGGCATGCCAGATCCGGGTGCGCTCCTGGATGGAGTCCATCGGGGTCAGCGACTGGACACCGAGCTCGGTATCGATCCAGCGGCGCGAGAGGTTGTCGAGGATATGGACCTCGTGGCCGCACTCGGACAGGTGGAGCGATGTCGGCCAGCCGACAAAACCGTCGCCGCCCAGGACTGCTATCTTCATGATGGAGTCTCCGCTGGTTTTTGGAACATTTCCTGATAGGGAGGAAGTATGACAGGACTTAGTTCGGTCCACAGAAACTGGAACAGTGCTTGACGTTCATCCAGTGGGTGAACAGGAATTTTTCAAGGCAAGCTTATGCAGGAACACAATTTTTTGCTATCGGGCGAATTGATTGAAGGCGGCCATCGGCTTCTCCAGCGCGTCTATTACGAAGACACCGATTTTTCCGGCCTCGTCTATCATGCCCGTTATCTGCACTTCCTGGAACGCGGCCGCACCGACTATCTGCGCTGCCTCGGCTGCGAGCAGAGCGCGCTTCTTTCCGCCGATGAAGAGGGCCTCGTCTTCGTCGTCCACCGGATGGAGATCGACTTCAAGCAGCCTGCCCGCATGGATGATATCCTGACGATCCAGACGGTGACGGAAAAGGCAGGCGGCGCCAAGATGGTGCTCAACCAGGAAATCAGACGCGGCGAAACGCTGCTGATTGCCGCCAAGGTCGTGATCGCCGTCATCAACAAGCACGGTCGTCCGCGCCGTTTGCCGGAAGCGATCGCGGAGAAGTTTCTGGGGCATCCGGTTTAGCCTGTGAAAGTATAGCAGACCTCCCGCCTGTAACGCATTCTTAACGATAATGATGTCTTACTGGCTTGTGAGGAATTTGTGCAACGCACGCCTTCCTTTGACCAAAATTGAAAGCGAGAAGCCAAGCTGGAAACTCAGGGTATCTTGGGGTTAAGGCGGGCGCACCCGGCGATCAACGACATTCTCGCGAGAGCGCGCTTTTGAACCCGCCCGGTCCTTAAAAGCCGGGCGTTTGGATTCGGGGATAGTAGATGGAACACGAAGTTTTGGCGGCAGCGGCGAGCGACGTCAGCCTCTGGTCGCTGTTCATGCAGGCCGGGCTGGTCGTCAAGCTGGTCATGATCGGTCTGATCGGCGCGTCGGTATGGACCTGGGCGATCGTCATCGACAAGTATGTGAGCTTCGGCAAGGCCAAGCGCCAGTTCGACCAGTTCGAGCAGGTGTTCTGGTCCGGCCAGTCGCTCGAGGAGCTCTACCGCACGCTATCGGAGCGGACGAACAACGGGCTTGCCGCCATCTTCGTCGCCGCCATGCGCGAGTGGAAAAAGAGCTTCGAACGCGGCGCGCGCTCGCCGATCGGCCTTCAGATGCGTATCGACCGGGCAATGGACGTCACCATGGCTCGCGAGGCGGAAACCTATGAAGCCCGCCTCGGTTCGCTTGCAACGATCGGCTCGGCCGGTCCGTTCATCGGACTCTTCGGTACCGTCGTCGGCATCATGACCTCGTTCCAGGCGATCGCCGGTTCGAAATCCACCAATCTTGCGGTCGTGGCGCCCGGTATCGCCGAAGCGCTGCTCGCCACCGCGATCGGCCTCGTCGCCGCTATCCCCGCGGTCATCGCCTACAACAAATTCACTGCCGATGCCGGCAAGCTTTCTGCCCGCATGGAAGGTTTCGCCGACGAATTCTCGGCCATACTGTCGCGTCAGATCGACGAGAAGCTGCAGCCGCGACAGGCGGCGCAATAACGGTTCGGGCCAAGGAGTAATCTCTCATGGGTATGTCGGCCGGAGGAGCAAAGGCATCGGGTGGCGGGCGTCGCAGGCGCGGCGGCCGTCGCGGCGGAGCAATCAGCGAAATCAACGTGACGCCGCTTGTCGACGTCATGCTCGTGCTGCTTATCATCTTCATGGTGGCGGCGCCGATGATGACGGTCGGGGTGCCGATCGACCTGCCTGAAACGCAGGCAAAGGCCATGAATGCGGATACGCAGCCGATCACCGTATCGGTCAATCCGCAGGGCGAAATCTATCTGCAGGAAACGCCGATCGCCATCGACGAGATCGTGCCGAAGCTGCAGGCAATCGCCACCACCGGCTATAACGAGCGCATCTATGTGCGCGGCGATACCACAGCCGCCTACGGCGTCGTCATGAAGGTGATGGCCCGCATTTCTGCAGCAGGTTACAAGAACCTCGGTCTTGTAACTCTGCAGGAACAGGAGAAGTGATCGCGGCGCCATGAAAGGTAGTCTCGGCACATCGCTGATCCTGCATACGCTGGTGCTCGGTGCTGCACTGGTGTCGCTGAGCGCGCCCGCTTCTTTCGAGGTGGCCGATGTCGAAGCCTTGCCGGTCGATATCATACCGGTCGAATCCATTACCCAGATGCAGCAGGGCGACAAGAAGGCGCCCATGTCTGAAAAACCTTCTCCCAAGGAGACCAAGAATCAGAAGGTCGTGGAAAACGCCGAGAATGCCGGCGAGAACGATCTCGATCTGAAGACACCACCGACGCCGGCCAAAAAGCCGACGCCGACGGAGGCTGCCGCGGCGCCGAAGCCCGTCGAACGGCCGATGCCGACGCCGACGCCCGAACAGAACGATGTGAAGGACATCGTTCCGGAAGAGACTGCGCCGAAGCCGACCGAGATGGCCGCGCTGCCGCAGCCGAAGCCGGAGATCGCGCCGACACCTCCAAAGCCCGAGCCGACTCCGCCGCCGAAACCCGAGCCGACGCCTGCGCCCGCCGAAGCGAAGTCCGAAGACATCCCGCTTCCGGATGCGGTGCCGCTGCCGGCCGCCAAGCCGAAGCCGGAACCGCCGAAGGAAGAGGCGAAGCCCGTCGAGAAGCCGGCTGAAAAGCCCGCCGAGAAAAAACCGGAAACGGCAAAGCCGACGGAAACCGCCAAGGCTGCCGAGAAGCCGACGGACAAGAAGGAAGGCAAGAAGCAGGAGACCGCCAAGTCCTCGTCTTCGAAAGCGAGCGACTTCAACGCCGACGAGATTGCCTCGCTGCTCAACAAGCAGGAAGCGTCCGGGGGCGGGGCCAAGCGCTCGTCGTCGCCGGCGTCAACGGGCAGCACCAAGCCCTCGACCGGTGCCAAGCTCAGCCAGAGCGAGATGGACGCGCTGCGCGGCCAGATCCAGAAGAACTGGTCGGTGATTGCCGGCATCGAGGGTGCTGACGGCGTGCTGATCCGCGTGACGATGAGGCTCGATCAGACTGGTGAAATCGTCGGTGAGCCGGAAGTGGAAGCCTCTGGTGGCTCAGACAACGCCCGCCGTACGCTCGAGGCGAGCGCTCTCCGCGCGGTTCGCAGGTCCGCGCCGTTCAAGAACCTGCCTGCCGACAAATACGACGCCTGGAGTGAAGTTGTCGTCAACTTCGATCCGAGCGAATTGCTTTGAAAGGCTTTAGTAACATGATGAAACGTTCTTTCATCCGCCTCGTGCTTGCGCTTGCCGGCATGGCCGTGATGTTTGCCGCGCCCGCACAGGCTCGCGTAGAAATCAACATCAACAAAGGCAATGTCGAGCCGCTGCCGATCGCGGTGACGGACTTCCTGTCGAACAACGAGCTGGGGCCGCAGATCTCCCACGTCATTGCTGCGGACCTTCAGCGTTCCGGCCTTTTTGCGCCGATCAACAAGAGCGCCTTTATCGAGAAGATCTCCGACCCGAACCGGGCGCCGCGTTTCGAGGACTGGAAAGTCATCAACGCGCAGGCGCTGGTGACCGGCCGCATCACCCGTGAAGGCGATGGGCGGCTTCGGGCGGAATTTCGTCTCTGGGACACGTTTTCTGGCCAGCAGATGACCGGCCAGCAGTTCTTCACCCAGCCGGAAAACTGGCGCCGGGTGGCCCACATCATCGCCGACGCGATCTACAAGCAGATCACCGGCGAAAATGGTTATTTCGACACCCGCGTCGTCTTCGTTTCCGAAAGCGGGCCGAAGAATGCCCGCCAGCGCCAGCTTGCGATCATGGACCAGGACGGCTTCAACGTCCGCATGCTCACCAATTCGAAGGACATCGTGCTGACTCCGCGCTTCTCGCCGAGCCGTCAGGAAATCACCTACATGTCCTTCGAAGGCAACCAGCCGCGCGTCTATCTGCTGCAACTGGAGACCGGGCAGCGCGAGGTCGTGGGCAATTTCCCCGGCATGACCTTCTCGCCGCGCTTCTCGCCGGATGGCCAGAAGGTGATCATGAGCCTTCAGCAGGAAGGCAATTCCAACATCTATACGATGGACCTGCGCTCCCGCACCACGACGCGGCTGACCTCCACCCAGGCGATCGACACGTCGCCTTCCTATGCGCCTGATGGTGCGCGGATCGCCTTCGAGAGCGACCGCGGCGGAAGGCCACAGATCTATGTCATGAATGCCGACGGTTCCGGCCAGACCCGCATTTCCTTCGGTGACGGTTCCTATTCGACGCCGGTTTGGTCGCCGCGCGGGGACCTGATCGCCTTTACGAAGCAGTCGGGCGGCAAGTTCTCGATCGGCGTGATGAAGCCGGACGGTTCGGGCGAGCGTATCCTGACGAGCGGCTTCCACAACGAGGGTCCGACATGGGCACCGAACGGTCGCGTGCTGATGTTCTTCCGTCAGAATGCCGGCGCCGGTGGGCCGCAGCTCTATTCGATCGACCTGACCGGTTACAACGAGCAACAGGTCAAGACCCCGTCCTACGCATCCGACCCCGCCTGGTCGCCGCTTCTGGAATAGCGGCAGTTAACGGGAAAGAGGCGGCTTTCCGCCTCTTTCCGGCCTTATTCTGTTGAGAAAGGGCCAATAAAGGGACATCGGAATAATTCGTTAACCATAAGTGTTTGATCGTGGTTAACCGAGCCCGGTTAGAGTCTGGCAACTCTGATAATTAGTGATCAAGGAGAGACCGGCCATGAGCCGCATTGAAATTTCGGCGATGAGCCGCATGCAGACCCTCGCTCGCAACCCCGCCGTCATCGCTCTGACGCTCGCGCTTGCGCTCGCGGGCTGCGCCAACAAGAAGAACCTGCCGAACAGTGCCGGGGAACTCGGCCTTGGCGGGGCTGGTGCCGCGACGCCCGGCTCGAGCCAGGACTTCACCGTCAATGTCGGCGACCGCATCTTCTTCGATACCGACTCGACCTCGATCCGCGCCGACGCCCAGCAGACGCTCGACCGCCAGGCCCAGTGGCTGCAGCGCTATCCGAACTACGCGATCACCGTCGAAGGCCATGCCGACGAACGCGGCACGCGCGAATATAACCTTGCCCTCGGCGCACGTCGTGCTGCTGCCACCAAGGAATATCTCGCTTCCCGCGGCGTACCGGCGAATCGCATGAAGACGATCTCCTACGGCAAGGAACGCCCGGTCGCCGTGTGCGACGACATTTCCTGCTGGTCGCAGAACCGTCGTGCAGTGACGGTTCTCGGCGGCGCCGGCATGTAATGCGGGCCACTCGCCCCAACAAAAGGCGGTCTTCGGGCCGCCTTTTTCTTTTTTCCATAGTTTAGCCCTGTTTTCGGGGATTTTTCATTGGTGACTTGGTTGCTTTTTGGCGGCAGTTGGAAAAATCTCCCCTCGCGCCAAATCGGTGCACACTAGAGAGCAGGACGAACACTCATGAAGAAACTTGTCTTGGCAGTGATGCTGGGGCTCATGGCAACGGGCGGCCCGGCTGGAGCCTTCTCGCTGCCGAAACTTTTTCAGGGCGGCAGTCAGTCTGCTGTAGAACAGCCGCGGGCCGATAATCCGCCGGTTGTTCTCGCACAGGCCAACGAGGCAGTCCGTGTCCAGCAACTCCAGGAAGAGATCCGGCAGTTGAATGGCCGCATCGAGGAAATGAGTTTTCAGCTGCTGCAGATGCAGGAGCAACTGCGCAAGACGCAGGAAGACAACGAGTTCCGTTTCCAGGACCTGGAAAAAAAGAAGAGAAGCGAAGCTGACACCACGGCCGGGGGACCGGCCGTGGCGTCCAACCGCGCTCCGCCTGCGCAAGCTGCTCCTCCGGCTCAATCCTCGGATGACGTTGCCCGCATCATCGGATCGCCTGCCGACAGCGATATCGGCCAGCAGCAGGGGGGCGACAGCCGGACGGCGCCGCCGCCCACGACGCTCGGCTCCATCGATTTTGACCAGAACGGTAATCCCCGCGCCGCCACCCGTAACGACCGCAGCAATTCGGCGGCGCTTCCGGGCGTCGATACCGGCCCCGCACTGCCCGGCAAAACTGCCACCCCAGGCCGGACCGATCCGCAGCAGACCGCATCGCTGGGCAACGAGAACGACGCCTATCAGATTGCCTACAATCACGTGCTGTCCGGCGACTATACGCTCGCGGAAAAGGAATTTTTGGCCTACATCCAGGCTTATCCGAAGGGTGGACGCATTGCCGACGCGAATTTCTGGCTCGGCGAGGCGCAGTATTCGCAGGAAAAATACAACGAAGCGGCAAAGACGTTTCTGAACGCCCACCAGAACTACGGCAAGTCGGCCAAGGCGCCTGAAATGCTGCTGAAGCTCGGCATGTCGCTGGCAGCCCTCGACAACACCGAAACCGCCTGTGCGACGCTCCGCGAAGTGCCGAAGCGCTATCCGAGCGCATCCAAGGCGGTGCTCGCCAAGGTCGGCAGCGAACAGAAGCGGCTGCGCTGCAGCTGACGGCGCCCTCCGTGGCTGCCGCAGCCTTCATCCTGTCGCCGGACGAGGCGATCCAACGCCTTTGTCGCGATCTTGTCAGACCGGCCCGTCTTCTCGTCGCCGTTTCCGGCGGCAGCGATTCGACCGGCCTCCTCGTCAGCCTTTCGAAAGCGGCTCGGGAAGATGCCGGCATTACCCTTTTTGCCGCGACTGTGGACCATGCCCTCCGACCGGAGTCGGCCGATGAGGCAAAGGCGGTGTTGGCCCTTTGTGTGGATCTTGGCATTCCCCATGTGACGCGGCGCTGGGAGGGTGCCAAACCCGCCACCGGAGTTTCCGCCGCCGCGCGTGAGGCGCGTTACCGCCTCCTGTTGGAGGTCGCGGACGAGGTAGACGCCACTGCCATCCTTACCGGTCACACGCTTGACGACCAAGCCGAAACGGTGACGATGCGGGCTGCCCGCAGCGAGGCAGAGGACGGGCGGGGCCTCGCGGGCATGGCGGAAGCGGTGCTTCTCGATCGACGGCGCTGGCTCGTTCGTCCCTTCCTCAGGACCCGCCGCGCCGACATTCGTGCATGGCTGGCGTCGCAGGGTCAGGGGTGGATCGAAGATCCCAGCAATCTCGATTCCCATTACGAGCGGGTGAGGGTGCGCGGAAAGCTGACGGGGCAGGGATCGTTTGATCCGGGCCAGTGGTTGCGGGCGGTGGAGCGGCGAACCAGCTTGTCGGATGCCGCCGCCATGTTCTTGCGCGATCATGTGACGATCCGGCATGGGGTGCTGGCCCGGCTCTCACCGGAAGGGTTGAAGACGGAAGCGGCTTTGCGCCGACACGCGCTCTCCCTGCTCGCCGCGGTTTTAGGAGGCAGAACACACGCACTCGGCGCCGACAGCTTGGAGCGGGTCATGGCCTTTGTCGAGAGCGGGCAGTCGGGGCGCGTGACGGCCGGGCGGGTGATCTTCGATCTTCGTCGGGACGGCCTTTATTTCGTTCGCGAAAACCGCGGCATGCTGCCGCTTCATATTCGGCCGAGTGAGGCCGATATATGGGACGGCCGCTACCGGATCGACAACGGATGCCCTCAAGAGATCGTTGTCGGCCCGACGGCGCCGGATCGGGAGGAGGCATCCACCTTGTTTCCCGATGTACCGCCTGCCATCGCCATGCGGGCCGCCTCGGCCATGCCGCATATCGAAGCGGCCCTGTCATTTCCGCCCGACGAAAGAAACGGGGAGATCGCAGCCAGTTTGTCCGAAAAGACATCTGCAGCCGGCATAGATGTCGAGCCGGTGCTGGCGCCGTTCGACCGTTTTTTGCCGCAGTTTGATCTTAGGCTCGGCAGCGAAATTGCGGTTTTGCTCGGATGCGACGTTTTTCCCCCGCTGCCAATTAAGGATTCTGCGCGGAAAAGCTAGGTGGCGGCTCCGGTTCGCCTTGGCAAGGACTTCCCGCAACCCTATGTTATGCGGCAAGCAAGGCGGCCGCCTTTAGAGTTGGTCGTCACAGTCCGGGGAGTTCAATGAACCCAAACATTCGCAATATCGCCCTCTGGGTCATCATAGCCCTCTTGCTGGTCGCATTGTTCAGCATGTTCCAGACGGCACCGACACAGTCCAACTCGCGTGAGGTTCCTTATTCGCAGTTTCTGCGCGATGTGGATTCGGGGCGGGTGCGGGATGTCGTCGTTACCGGAAACCGGGTGATGGGCACCTACACGGAAAGCGGCTCTGGGTTTCAGACCTATTCGCCCGTCATCGATGATTCGCTGATGGAGAAGCTGCAGGCCAAGAACGTCACCATCGTGGCCCGCCCGGAAACGGACGGGTCTTCCGGTTTCCTGAGCTATATCGGCACGCTTCTGCCGATGCTTCTGATCCTCGGCGTCTGGCTCTTCTTCATGCGGCAGATGCAAGGCGGCTCGCGCGGGGCGATGGGCTTCGGCAAGTCCAAGGCCAAGCTTCTGACCGAGGCGCATGGCCGCGTGACTTTCGAGGACGTCGCAGGCGTCGACGAAGCCAAGCAGGATCTCGAGGAAATCGTCGAATTCCTGCGCGACCCGCAGAAGTTCCAGCGGCTTGGCGGACGAATCCCGCGCGGCGTGCTGCTGGTCGGCCCGCCCGGCACCGGCAAAACGCTGCTCGCCCGCGCCATTGCCGGCGAGGCGAACGTGCCCTTCTTCACCATTTCCGGTTCGGATTTCGTCGAAATGTTCGTCGGCGTCGGTGCAAGCCGTGTCCGCGACATGTTCGAACAGGCCAAGAAGAATGCGCCCTGCATCATCTTCATCGACGAAATCGACGCGGTCGGTCGTCATCGCGGCGCCGGCCTCGGCGGGGGCAATGACGAACGCGAGCAGACGCTCAACCAGTTGCTCGTCGAAATGGACGGCTTCGAAGCCAATGAAGGCATTATCCTGATCGCTGCGACCAACCGTCCGGACGTTCTCGACCCGGCACTGCTGCGTCCCGGCCGCTTCGACCGTCAGGTCGTCGTGCCGAACCCGGACATCATCGGCCGCGAGCGCATTCTCAAGGTGCATGCCCGCAACGTGCCGCTGGCGCCGAATGTCGACCTCAAGGTTCTTGCCCGCGGTACGCCCGGTTTCTCCGGCGCCGACCTCATGAACCTCGTCAACGAAGCAGCCCTGATGGCAGCGCGCCGCAACAAGCGCCTCGTCACCATGAGCGAGTTCGAAGACGCCAAGGACAAGATCATGATGGGCGCCGAGCGCCGCTCTTCGGCCATGACCGAGGCGGAGAAGAAGCTCACCGCCTATCACGAGGCCGGCCACGCGATAACCGCACTCAACGTGCCGGTCGCGGATCCGCTGCACAAGGCGACGATCATTCCGCGCGGCCGTGCGCTTGGCATGGTCATGCAGCTTCCGGAAGGCGACCGCTATTCGATGAGCTACAAGTGGATGGTGTCGCGCCTGGTCATCATGATGGGTGGCCGCGTTGCCGAGGAGCTGACCTTCGGCAAGGAGAACATCACTTCCGGCGCGTCCTCCGACATCGAGCAGGCCACCAAGCTCGCCCGTGCGATGGTCACGCAGTGGGGCTTTTCCGATGTGCTGGGCCAGGTCGCCTATGGCGAAAACCAGCAGGAAGTCTTCCTCGGCCATTCCGTCTCGCAGACGAGAAACGTATCCGAATCGACTGCCCAGAAGATCGATACGGAAGTTCGCCGCCTGATCGACGAGGCCTATACCGAGGCCCGGCGCATCCTGACGGAGAAACACGACGAGTTCGTAACGCTGGCAGAAGGCCTTCTCGAATACGAAACCATGTCCGGCGAGGAGATCAAGGCGCTGCTCAAGGGACACAAACCGTCGCGTGATCTTGGCGACGATGCGCCGCCTGCTCGTGGCTCGGCAGTTCCTGCTACCGGCTCCAAGAAGGATGAGCCGAAGGGCGGGGAGCCGGAAAGCGGGCTTGAGCCTCAGCCCCATTGAAGGCAAGGACAGGGATAGAAGAAGCCGCTGCGGGTAGCTCCGCGGCGGCTTTTGTTTGTGGCCGGCCTGCCGGCAGTCCGTCAGTAACGGGATATAAGCGATTTTGACGCTAATTTATGTGCTTGCGCCCTGGAACTGTGGCATGAGCCAAATGATGAAGGCCGGTCTGGCCGTCGACAGACCCGCGGGTGGGATCCCGCTACAGCGGCTCGCGTCATTTCCGACGCGCAGAAGATGCTGTAAATTTTGGATTTGCGCATAGTCCTTCCTCCAAACCGAGTTCGAAGGGCTGTGCGGCAGACCGCGCCGGGCAGGCGCGACGACAAGGAGCTTATATGACACGCCGCTATTTTGGCACTGATGGCATTCGCGGACAGTCCAACATCTTTCCGATGACGCCGGACCTGGCGATGCGCGTCGGCATTGCCGTCGGCACGATCTTTCGCAACGGCAGCCACCGCCACCGCGTCGTGATCGGCAAGGATACGCGTCTTTCCGGCTACATGCTGGAAAATGCCTTGGTGGCGGGCTTTACCGCTGCCGGTCTGGACGTCTTCCTGCTCGGCCCGATCCCGACGCCGGCTGTGGCCATGCTGACCCGTTCGTTGCGCGCCGATGTGGGCGTGATGATCTCGGCCTCGCACAATCCTTACCAGGACAACGGGATCAAGCTGTTCGGCCCGGATGGCTACAAGCTTTCCGACGAACTGGAGATACGCATAGAGGATCTGCTCGACAGCGATCTGCATGCCCAGCTTGCCAAGTCCGCGGATATCGGCCGGGCGAAGCGCGTCGAGGGTGATATTTACCGCTATATCGAACATGCCAAGCGCACGTTGCCGCGCGACGTCACGCTGCATGGGCTGAGAGTGGCGATCGATTGCGCCAATGGCGCGGCCTACAAGGTGGCTCCGCTCGCACTCTGGGAACTCGGGGCTGAAGTGGTGACGATCGGTAACGAGCCGAACGGCACGAACATCAACCTGGACTGCGGCTCGACGAGCCCCGAGGCGCTTCAGAAGAAGGTGCATGAGGTGCGTGCCGATATCGGTATAGCACTCGACGGCGACGCAGACCGGGTCATCATCGTCGACGAGTGTGGCGAGATCGTCGACGGCGACCAGCTGATGGCGGTGATCGGGGAAAGCTGGGCCGAGGAAGAGAAATTGAGGGGCGGCGGCATCGTCGCTACCGTCATGTCCAATCTCGGTCTCGAGCGCTTTCTGAAGGGCAAGGGCCTTGAACTTGCCCGCACCAAGGTCGGCGACCGTTACGTGGTCGAGCATATGCGTCACAACGATTTCAACGTGGGCGGCGAGCAGTCCGGCCACATCGTCCTTTCGGACTTCGGCACCACCGGTGACGGCCTTGTTGCGGCCCTTCAAATTCTGGCGCGCGTAAAACGCCTCGGGCGGCCGGTGAGCGAGGTTTGCCGCCGATTCGAGCCGGTGCCGCAGCTTCTGAAGAATGTCCGCTTCCAGGGCGGCAAGCCGCTCGAGGACATCATCGTACGTCAGGCCATTGCGGACGCGGAAGCCGAGCTTGCTTCGAAGGGGCGCCTGGTCATTCGTCCGTCCGGCACCGAGCCGCTGATCCGCGTGATGGCGGAAGGCGACGATCGGGCCCAAATCGAGCGGGTCGTAGAAGGGCTCGTCGGCGTCATTGCCAACGCCCGCACCGTCGCCTGAGTTTTCCGCTTGAGAAAAAGCCGGCAGCGATGCCGGCTTTTTTGTTTCGCGGTATGGGAAAGCGGGCGGCAGCTATATCCCTGCTGGGTTCAGGGGCGTGCCTGGCCTGTCAACGAGAAATAGACGAAGGCCGCGATGAAGAAGGCGGCGACCCCAAGGACGATCAGCACGCGCTTCAGCCATGGTGGCGTCTGCCGCGGGGGCTTCGGTTTGGGCGGGCGCTGGAACTTGATAACATTGTCTGACATGCCTGCGTATTTAGAGCATCCGGCTTAAATTTGCACTCGAATCTCTTCGTTCAGGAAAGGATCAACAGTTCCTTTTCTTGGTGGTGTCGAGCCAAATTCGGACGCTTCGAGGAAAACATGCGGTAAACAGGCATGGTTAAGTCGGACTTAACTTTTTTCCTTCATTATCCATCGCGATCAACCCGTTGGCTGCGCGCTTGCCTGCCATACGCGATATGAGCTTTGGAGATGAAGCCATGAAGAAAACCCTGGCCAGTATGTTTGCGCTGGCGCTGACGGTGAGCGCAGCCCAATCGGCAGATCTTTATCAGCCGCAGCCCGAACCGATCCTCGATGCCCCGGAAGTCGCCATTCAGGAGGCGAGCGGCTGGTATCTGCGCGGCGATGTGGGCTATTCCTTCAACGACATGCGCGGCGCGGAATATTTCCAGGGCTCCAACGGCACGCTGGTAGATTTTGATAGCGCGTCGCTCAAGGACAGCTTTCTTCTCGGCGGCGGCGTCGGTTACCAGATCAACAACTACCTGCGTACGGACGTCACCTTCGACTACCTGACCTCAGCGGACTTCCGCGGCTCGACCACGGGTCTTTGCGGCGGGGTGACCTGCACCTCCAGCGACAAGTCCTACATGCATGCCTATTCGCTGATGGCGAACGTCTATGTCGACCTCGGCACCTACGGCTATTTCACGCCCTATGTCGGCGGTGGTATCGGCGGTACCTATGTCAAGTGGGGCAAGCTGCGCAACACCATCTGCGACGACCCGGCGGTGCCCGGCTGCTACTCTACCGACCACAAGGGCGAAAAGAGCTGGCGCTTCAGCTATGCCCTTATGGCCGGCGCGTCCATTGACATCACCTGTAACCTCAAGGCGGATGTGGGCTACCGCTATCGCCATATCGTCGGTGGCGATATGTTCGGCTACAATCTCGGTGGCGGACCCGGCCGGGACAAGGGTTTCGACATGCACGAAGCGCGCGTCGGCGCCCGCTACGTATTCGGTGGCTGCGACACTCCCGTCGCCTACGAGCCGCCGCCGGAGCCCATCGTCTACAAGTAAGTTTCCAATATCTTCCAGCGAAAGCCGCCTTCGAGGCGGCTTTCTGCATTCGGCCGATAGGTGGCGTATTGCGGATTAACGATATATCCGATTTCAATTTCAAAATTCGCGTTTGAGTTGCTATCAAGCGCCCGATGTGACGATGGGGCAGCTCATGGTGCCGGTTTTCAAGATTTCCATCTTCGACAACCTCGACGATCTCTCGCAGGATTGGCCTCGCGGTTCTGCGGCGGAGGGAGCGCATTTCCACGTGTTTCAGAGCGTGACCTTTCTTCAAGTGTGGCTCGCCAGTTTCGGGCGCTCGGGAGAACGCAGCCTGCATTTCGTCGAGGTGCGCGATGCGGAGGATCGGCCGGTCATCTTCATTCCGCTTTGCATCACGCGCCGCAACGGAACTCGAATTCTCGAATTCGTCGACGCCGACGCGGCCGATTACAATGCCCCGATACTTTTTACGACGTCGATCTCCTGGACGCCGGAGCTTGCGGAGCGCCTTTGGCACGAGATCGCCAGTCAGTTGCCGCCGTTCGATCTCCTCATATTCAGTAAGATGCCGGCAGATATCGACGGTCTTGCCAATCCCTTGAGCTTGATGAGTGACCAAGCGAACGAGGCTTCTTGTCACGCCAACGATCTGCGGCGACCCTGGGCGGACATCGAGGCGGCGATCCCGCAACGAAAGACACTCGCCCGCAAGATGCGCAACCTGGAGAAGATCACGCCGCTCGAATTCCGCATTGCCGATGGTGATGAAGAGCGCCGGGAGGCAACTGCCGCATTCCTGCGCCAGAAGCAGTGGCGCTTCGAACAGACCCGCGTGCCCGGCTTCGATGTCGATACCGACAAGCACGATTTCTTTCGCGATGGCACGGAAATCTTCGCGAAAGAGCAGATGCTGAAGCTCTTCTACCTCCAGTCCGGTGACAGGATCATCGCGACGATCTGGGGGCTGACGGCCGGCAGACGGTATTACGCGATCATGCTCTCTTTCGAGGCAGGGGAATGGGCGAAATTTTCACCGGGCAGCGTACTTTACTACCGTACGCTGCAATGGCTTCACGGCAACGGATATGAGTGGCTGGATCTCGGCATCGGCGATGAGGCGTGGAAGATCGAAAGCTGCGAGACGACGTTTCCACTGACGGCGAAACAGGCAGCTCTGACACTTCGAGGGCAGGTCTATCTGTTGCGGCAAAGGTCGGTCGCTGCGCTTCGCTCCACCAGACTGTGGCGATCACTCCGGCCGCTCAAATGGGTAATCCGGCGCCGGTTGCGGCAGACGATGATGACGATATCAAGCTATGGTGCGGTATCCGAGCTTCTTTTGCCAATGATGGCAATCGCTTGAGCGAAACAAGCGGCGTAAGCGCATCGGGTCTGCGGCAAAAATTTGTCTTTGCGCGACGCAATCCTCTTGACTGTAAAGGCGGAGAAGAATACCCACAGCGGCGGGACACCTCTCCCCAACGAGAGGCCATCTATCTGGAAGGATAGCACAATGGCGGATACCGCAAAGCCGGACGTACGTCCGAACAATACCCATTTTTCTTCTGGCCCTTGCTCGAAGCGCCCCGGTTGGACGCTCGAAGCGCTTTCCGATGCCCCGCTCGGTCGTTCGCACCGCGCCAAGGTCGGCAAGGCAAAGCTCAAGCAGGCCATCGATCTTACCCGTGAAATTCTGAACGTGCCGGCGGATTACCGCATCGGCATCGTGCCGGCCTCCGATACCGGCGCCGTCGAAATGGCGCTCTGGTCGCTGCTCGGCGAGCGCGGCGTGGACATGCTGTCCTGGGAAAGCTTCGGTGCCGGCTGGGTCACCGATGTCGTCAAGCAACTGAAGCTCAAGGATGTGCGCAAGTTCGAGGCCGATTACGGCCTGCTGCCGAACCTCTCCGAAGTCGATTTCGACCGCGACGTGGTCTTCACCTGGAACGGCACCACCTCCGGCGTCCGCGTCCCGAACGCCGACTTCATCCCGGCCGACCGCAAGGGCCTGACGATCTGCGACGCCACCTCCGCGGCGTTTGCGCAGGACATGGATTTTACCAAGCTCGATGTCGTCACCTTCTCCTGGCAGAAGGTGTTGGGCGGCGAGGGCGGTCATGGCATGCTGATCCTGTCGCCGCGCGCCGTTGCGCGTCTGGAGAGCTACACGCCCGCCTGGCCGCTGCCGAAGATCTTCCGCATGACCAAGGGCGGCAAGCTGATCGAAGGCATCTTCACCGGCGAGACGATCAACACGCCCTCGATGCTCTGCGTCGAGGATTATATCGATGCGCTCAACTGGGCGAAGTCGGTCGGCGGCCTGAAGGCGCTGATGGCGCGCGCCGACGCCAATGCAAAGGTGATCTTCGATTTCGTCGACGCCAATGACTGGATCGACAATCTTGCCGTCGAGCCGGCGACGCGTTCCAACACTTCGGTCTGCCTCAAGATCGTCGATCCCGCCGTCACCGCGCTCGATGCGGATGCCCAGGCGGCCTTCGCCAAGGGAATCGTCTCGATTCTCGAGAAAGAGGGCGTGGCGCTCGATATCGGCGCCTACCGCGACGCTCCTTCAGGCCTTCGCATCTGGGCTGGCGCCACGATCGATGCAGCCGACATGAAGGCTCTGATGCCTTGGCTTTCTTACGCCTTCAATACCCAGAAGGCCGCGCTCGCCAAGGCTGCCGCCTGATCGCCGCATATCGGCTCCGCTCCTGAAGCGGGGCCTCTTCCAATCCCAGACAGAACCCCTTTTTAGGAGCCCGTGACCCATGGCACCTCGCGTTCTCGTATCCGACGAACTCTCGGAAACCGCCGTCCAGATCTTCCGCGATCGCGGCGTTGAAGTCGATTTCCAGCCGAAGCTCGGCAAAGACAAGGAGAAACTCCTTGAAATCATCGGCAATTACGATGGCCTTGCCATCCGTTCCGCCACCAAGGCGACGGAAAAGCTGATCGCTGCAGCGACCAATCTCAAGGTCATCGGCCGCGCCGGCATCGGCGTCGACAATGTCGATATCCCGGCAGCCTCGCGCCGCGGCATCATCGTCATGAACACGCCCTTCGGCAACTCGATCACCACCGCCGAGCATGCCATCGCGCTGATGTTCGCGGTCGCCCGCCAGCTTCCGCAAGCCGATACCTCGACCCAGGCCGGCAAGTGGGAGAAGTCGAAGTTCATGGGCGTCGAAATTACCGGCAAGGTGCTCGGCGTGATCGGTGCCGGCAATATCGGCGGTATCGTCTGCAAGAAGGCCATCGGGCTCGGAATGCATGTCATCGCCTATGATCCCTTCCTCTCCGTCGAGCGCGCCCAGGAAATGGGTGTCGAGAAGGTGGAACTGGACGATCTCCTGGCGCGCGCCGATTTCATCACGCTGCATGTGCCGATGACCGACAAGACACGCGGGATCCTCGGCAAGGAGAACCTCGCCAAGACGAAGAAGGGCGTGCGCATCATCAACTGCGCCCGTGGCGGTCTGGTCGATGAGGCCGCTCTTGCCGAAGCTATCAAGTCCGGCCACGTCGCCGGCGCCGGCTTCGACGTCTTCGAAGTCGAGCCAGCCACCGAAAGCCCGCTGTTTGGTCTGGAAAACGTGGTCTGCACGCCGCATCTCGGCGCTTCGACGACCGAAGCTCAGGAAAACGTCGCGCTGCAGGTCGCCGAGCAGATGTCGGACTACCTGGTCAAGGGCGCCGTCTCGAACGCGATCAACATGCCCTCTATCACTGCAGAGGAGGCGCCGATCCTGAAGCCCTTCATCCGTCTCGCAGACGTGCTGGGCGCTTTCGTCGGCCAGGTCACCGAAAGCCCGATCAAGGAAATCGAGATACTCTACGATGGCGTGACCGCCAACATGAACACCAAGGCGCTGACCAGCGCGCTGCTCGCCGGCCTCATCCGCAACCAGGTGGCCGACGTCAACATGGTTTCGGCGCCGATTATGATCAAGGAAAAGGGCATCATCCTTTCCGAGGTGAAGCGCGACAAGACGGGCGTCTATGACGGCTACATCAAGCTTACCGTCACGACCGAAAACCAGACCCGCTCGGTCGCCGGTACCGTATTCTCGGACGGCAAGCCGCGCTTCATCCAGATCAAGGGCATCAACATGGACGCCGATGTCGGCGCCAACATGATCTACATCGCCAACACCGACGTACCCGGCATGATCGGTTTCATGGGCACGACGCTTGGCAATGCGGGCGTCAACATCGCCAACTTCCAGCTCGGCCGCGACAAGCAGGGCGGCGATGCGATCGCACTGCTCTATGTAGATGGCCCGGTTGCTCCCGATGTGCTCGCCAAGTTGACTGCCAATCCGGCAATCCGCCAGGCCAAGCCGCTGGTGTTCAATATCGACTGAGTGCTCCTCCCAGGAGTTCAGACGGAAAGCCCGGCGCCCTCGCGCCGGGCTTTCTGTTTCCTGCATGAGCGGGGCCAACCGCTCCGACCATTCCTCAAGGTTGTATTTTTGGAACTTGGCTCCCCCTTTGAAGTTCGTTATCTACTTCGGCGGGAAAAATCGGCAGCGCCACTAAAATCGAATGCTGCCCGTCGCTATATAGACCGGGAATGCCGCAACCCTGCGGCCATGAGGAGAAAATGATGTTATCCAAGCTTCGGCGTTTCCAGAAACTGTTCGCGATCCTTGCGGTCGGCATGGCGGTTTCGCTGACCGCCGTCGATATGGCCGAGGCGCGCCGCGCTGGCGGTGGCGGGTTCGGCAGCCGCGGGACGCGCACCTATTCGGCGCCGGCGACCACCAACACGGCCCCCACGGCGCCGACCGGGATCAACCGCTCGATGACGCCAAATACGCAGCAGAACGCGACAACGCCGCAGAGCGGGTTTGGCCAGCAGGCGGCGCAGCAGCCGCGTCGCGGGCTGTTTGGTGGCTTGGCCGGCGGCCTGCTCGGCGGTCTCGCGCTTGGCGGCCTCCTGGGCATGATGATGGGCACGGGCTTCGGCGGCATGGCCGGCTTCTTCGGCATGTTGTTGCAGATCGCGTTGATTGCCGGTCTCGCCATGCTGGCTTTCCGTTTCTTCGGTCGCCGCCAGCAGCAGCCGGCAGGCCCTGCCGGCGGTTACGGCCAGCAGCGCAATGCCTATGAGCCGCCGCGGCAAAGCCAGTCGGGGTTCCAGATCCCGAAGATAGGTTCGCTGGGCGGTGGCGCCGCGACGGGCGAATACGCCGCCGCGCCGCGTCAGGCAGGCCCTGAGACCGACGAGATCGGCATCACCAATCGCGACCTCGACCAGTTCGAGAAGCTGCTGACGCAGGTGCAGTCCGCCTACGCCGCCGAGGATTATGCCAAGCTACGCAACCTGACGACCCCGGAAGCGATGTCCTATCTGGCGGAAGAGCTCGGCGAGAACGCCACCAACGGGCTCAAGAACGAGGTCAAGGACGTGAAACTGCTGCAGGGCGATCTTGCCGAAGCCTGGCGCGAGAACGGCCAGGACTACGCAACCGTCGCGATGCGCTATTCCAGCGTCGATTTCATGCGGGACCGCAATACCGGCGCCGTCGCCGAGGGAGATCCCGACAAGGTGACCGAGACAGTCGAGGTCTGGACCTTCGTGCGCAAGCCGGCCAACGACTGGAAGCTTTCGGCGATCCAGGCTGCCGCCTAACGTTCCAGCAGCGCGAGCGTTTTTTCGTCGCGCTGGCCATGATAGAACTGGACGAGGGCTCGCTCGAAAGGCGAGCCCTTTTTGCTGACCATATCGAACAGCGTCATCGAACTTCTGAACTTCGTGTCGTCAGGAGAACCGAGGATGGCATGGGCGGAGAGGTGCTTGTGGAGCAGCATCGCTTCGGTGCATTCGATCAGCCGCACGCCCAACAGCGGATGATCGAGGTAGGCGGCGGCCTCTGCCTTCGAACCGATCGCGAAACGCTGCGACATGATCGAGAAGCCAAGCCCGGCAACCTGGGGAAATATGTACCACATCCAATGGGAGCGCTTCTGGCCGCGCCGCAGTTCATCCAGGACCTGAGCATAGACCGGCGCCTGCGCATCGACGAAGCGCATGAGATCGAATTGCATGCATTATTCTCCGCCCTGTTCGTGGTTTATCCACCCCGCGCCCATGAAGAGCCTCAAACGTGATATTTTTGGGGCCGGCCTTTCCTGTGTTGCATCGCACACTAGGTGAGGGCACATGGAACGCTTCATTCAGGAATTCCGCAACGACACGGCATGGCTGCCGAACGGGGTCGTCAGCATCGGCGTGCTCGCCGTCGCCTTCCTGGTCGGCCTCGCCATCCAGCGCTTCGGCTTCCGCTTCCTGACGCGCCTGGTCGAGAGCAAGGATCTTTTCTGGAGGTCGCTGGTCGCCCGTACGCGGCGGCCGATGCGGCTTGCAATCCTCACCTGGACCTTGTCTTTCGGTGCCGCGATCGCCCCCTTGACCGAGGATCAATCCACGTTCCTCCGGCATGTCCTGCTGCTCTGCTTCATCATCGTCGTCGGATGGATGGCGAAGATCGTCCTGCATGTCTGGATGATCGTATATCTTCGCCGCTTCAAGCTCGATGCAGAAGACAACCTGCTGGCCCGTGCGCATGTCACCCAGTCGCGGATCGCCGAGCGCATCGCCGGTTCGATGATCGTGGCAATCACCATTGCGGCCATGCTGATGACGTTTCCGACCGTTCAGCAATACGGGGTCAGCCTGCTCGCATCGGCAGGCGTTGCCGGTATCGTGCTCGGTCTTGCGCTGCAGCCGGTGCTGAAGAACATTCTCGCCGGCATCCAGCTCGCCATCACCCAGCCGATCCGGATAGACGACGCCTTGATCGTCGAGGGCGAGTGGGGGAATGTCGAGGAGATCACGTCGACCTATGTGGTCATCAAGCTCTGGGACTGGCGGCGGATGATCCTGCCGCTCAGCTATTTCATCGAACGGCCTTTCCAGAACTGGACGCGCGAAGGGGCAGCCCTGATCGGCACCGTGATGATCTATCTCGACTATGCGGTTCCCGTTTCGGCCATTCGCCGCAAGGCGGAGGAGATCGCGGCAGCGTCACAGCTATGGGACAGGCGGGTTGTGGCGGTGCAGATCACGGATTTCAGGGAAAACGTCATGGAGATCCGGGTTCTCATTTCTGCTTCCAATGCACCGAAGACTTTTGATCTCCGCTGCGAGATGCGGGAAAAAATGATCGAATTCATCCAGAAGGAATATCCGGCAAGCCTGCCGCGTGTCCGGGCGGAGACCTTTGGCAATTCAAACGGCGCGATTGCTGCCGAAGCGATGCGGCAGCCTTCACTGCAGTCGTGAGTTGTCTAAAAAATAATACTCTAGGTCGCTAGATTCTTTAAATCTTTTAGTTAATTCGAAATGAAGCATGTGCCAGTAATTTGATTCATTACAGATGGCTCGCGAAGAGAGCCCCGAAATTGAGACGCAGCCATGGAACAGGTCGAGAATTTAATGCCGCTCATTCTCTTCTTTTGTGTGGTCTATGGCTTCTTCCGCTGGGTCGTTCATGACATGAACCGTTCCTCGGACTGACACGGCGCAGCGCACTCTCTGCTCCTGGCGGCGAGATAAAGTGTGTTGCATTGCTGCACTGCGTTAACCTTTATTTTAGCATTATCTTGCGTAGTCCGTGTGGTGTGCGATGCTCTCCCCAGGTTGGGAGACCAGGCACATGACCGAAAAACATCCCACGCAAGATGAACCCTATGATCCGCTGACCATCAATCGCTTCAAAATCGAGGCGGCGATGTTGGACCTGATCGATCAGTTGCAGCGGCAAGGGCTTGATAAGCTGGAGATCGCGCTGGCGCTTGCCGATGCCGCGGAAGACTATGTCATGCGTCTCGCCAGCACGACCCCCGACGAACCGGAAGACGATATCCGGCCGCACGGATACCAGTAGGAAGAACCTTCCGATCTCCACAGATCGACCGGGGGACAAGTCCCGAGATCATTGGTCCGTTTCCGTTGATGGCCATACTCCTTGCGCTGGCACGCAATCCTTTCTATATCCCCCAAGAATTGCCTGACGCGCGGCCGATCCCGCACCGGGCCGGATATTCCGCCCTTTGACTTCGGCATCGGCGGTTTGAGAGACCGAGAGAGTTACCCGTGAATACGCTGGATTTCGACAAAAGGCCGGAAGACACACGCGTTGTCGTTGCCATGTCGGGGGGAGTTGATTCCTCCGTCGTCGCAGGTCTGCTCAAACGTCAGGGCTATGATGTGCTCGGCATCACGCTGCAGCTCTACGATCACGGCGCGGCGGTGCACCGGGCAGGTTCCTGCTGCGCCGGCCAAGACATTGACGACGCGCGCCGCGTTTCCGAAACGCTCGGCATTCCACATTACGTGCTCGACTACGAAAAGCGGTTCCGGGAAACGGTGATCAATCCGTTTGCGGAAGCCTATGCCATGGGCGAGACGCCGATCCCCTGCGTCGCCTGCAACCAGACGGTCAAATTTGCCGATCTCCTGGCGACGGCGAAGGAACTGGGTGCCGATGCGCTGGCGACCGGCCATTACATCCGCTCGCGACCCAACCCGACCCCCGACAACCCGACCCGGCGTGCGCTCTTCCGTCCGGTCGACAGCGACCGCGACCAGAGCTGGTTCCTGTTTGCGACCACCCAGGAGCAGATCGACTATCTACGCTTTCCGCTCGGCGGCATGCCGAAGGCGGAGGTGAGGGCGCTTGCCGAAGACATGGGGCTCGTCGTCGCCAAGAAGGCTGACAGCCAGGACATCTGTTTCGTGCCGCAGGGCCGGTATGCCGACATCATCAGCAAGGTGAAGCCGAATGCCGCGCTTGCAGGCGAGATCGTCCATATCGACGGGCGTGTGCTCGGCCGGCACGAAGGTATCGTGCACTACACGATCGGCCAGCGCAAAGGCCTCGGGGTGGCAACCGGCGAACCGCTTTATGTCGTCTATCTCGACGCCCGCTCCCGCCGCGTGATCGTGGGGCCTAGAGAAGCGCTCGACACTCACCGGGTCTACCTGCGCGACGTCAACTGGATCGGTGACGGTTCGCTCGAAGCCGATGCCAGGGATGGTTTTGCCTGCTTCGCCAAGGTGCGCTCGACCCGTCCGCCGGCGCCTGCCGTCGTCCATTGCGACGATCGCGGCGTCTATGTCGACCTCGCCGTCGGGGAGGCGGGCGTGGCGCCCGGCCAAGCTTGTGTGCTCTATTCGGCGGAAGGGCCGGATGCGCGGGTCTATGGCGGCGGCTTCATCGAACGCTCGGAACGTGCCGCCGATGCGGAAGCCTCTCTGAAGGCATTGCTTTCCACGCCTGTCGCGGCCTGATCGGGCAACTTCCGGCGGCGCGGAAAATAGCCGCCGGATTTGCCAAAAGGCTGCTTGACACTTTGGTGACGGGGGTCTTATAAGCCGCACGACCGAAGCGGACTGGGCTCTTCAAGAGCTTTCCGCGGACCCTGTGGCGGGGTAGCTCAGTTGGTGAGAGCGCAGGATTCATAACCCTGAGGTCGGCGGTTCAATTCCGCCCCCCGCTACCACTTCCTATCCCCTGATGATGTCCTCGTATGCCATGGCCGCCTGGAGCAGGCCGTCGTCGTGATTGGCATTGGCCGAGAGCAGGAAGCCCACCGGCATGTCGGCATCGCCGGTCCCGCACGGGATGGAAACGCCGCACCAGTCGAGGAAATTGCCGAGCATCGTGTTGCGCAGTGTTTTTCCGTTTGCAGCAAAGAACGTATCGTCGTCAGCAAGATCGGCGATCTTCGGCGCCACGTGGGCGACCGACGGCATGGCGACGAAGCGGTTGCCGATCAGCGCTTCCGTCTCGGCGATCAGCCGTGCGCGGGTCTCCAGGATGGCGAGATAGTCGGGCAGCGTTATCTTTTCGCCGAGCCTGGTGCGGGCGACAACCCGCTGGTCCATATCGGCGGCTTCCGGTCCCCTCAGTCTTTCCTGATGAAGCCCAAAAGCTTCGGCGGTGACCAGGGCGCCCCGCGTGGACATCAGCCGCAGGATTTCGCCGAAGGCGGGGATGGCTATGCGAGTCACCGTGCAGCCAGCCTTCTCCAGCCGCTGGATCGCCGCTTCGAAGGCCAGGGCCACTCCCGGTTCGGCGCCGTCGAAGACGATATTGGTCGGGACGACGATATCGAGCGGCACGGCCGGCTGTCTTGCGATCTGCGAGGCGGCAAGCCCGCGCATTGCCGCGTCTATCCAGACCGCATCCTGCACCGTGCGGCAGAGAGGACCAAGCGAGTCGAGGCTTTTCGCGAGAGGGTAGACGCCCTGCATGAGATGGCGGCCGCGGGTCGCCTTGTAGCCGACGACGCCGTTCAGGGCTGACGGAATGCGGACCGAGCCGCCGGTGTCGGTGCCCATCGCGACAGGCACGAGCCCTGCGGCGACCGCAACGCCCGCAGCGGAGGAGGAACCACCCGGAATCCGCGGCCCATCCTTGCTGCGCGGATTATGCGGCGTGCCGTAGTGCGGGTTGATGCCGATGCCGGAGAAGGCGAATTCGCTCATGTTGGTGCGGCCGATGGCAACCATTCCGGCCTGCTTGAGAAGATCCACCACGGCGGCGTCATTCTTGGCCGGTTCGGCAGCCTTCAGCACCCTGGAACCGGCCGTGGTCGGCAGGCCCTCGATGTCGAACAGGTCCTTCCACGCGATCGGGATACCGTCAAGGAGGCCAAGCGAACGGCCCTGCTTGAGGCGCTTCGAGGATGCCGAGGCTTCGGCCAAAGCCCGATCCTTGAAAAGTGTGATGAAAACCGCCTTGTCCGGATAGGCTTCGATGCCGGCGAATACCGTTTCGGTCACTTCGACCGGGTCGGCCGCGCCCGTCTGGATAAGCGCGGAGAGTTCGGCGATCGACATGGCTCCAAAAGACTTCGTCACGGCAGCTATTCCCCTCTTTCACTCCTGGCGGTTCACAGGTGTAGCCGATATTTTCCCGATGGACAGGAGATTTGTTGCGTCGCAACGGCGCAAAGGAACTTCAAGCGGCTAAAAGCAGTTCAGCGAGTCCCCGCTCAAACGGGAACAATCAGAGGATCGTCCCATGAAGAACATCGTCGCCATTGCCGGTCTTGCCGTTATGCTGGCCGGCTGCAGCACGGCTACAGGCAGCTTCAATACTGGTGGCGGGCTGGAGCCCATCCCCGGCAGCATCACCTATGGTGGCCAGCCGCGCACCCGATTGAAAAAGGCGCCCGTCGGCAGTCTCGTGCCGCATACGTTCCGCAATTCCTTCGGCCAACGGGTGGATGAGGAATATATCATCCAGCCGGACCGCAGCCTGAAGCTGGTCAGCCGCCGGGTCTATCGGGGGCCGTTCTGGGACGATTGACAGATATCAGTCGGAGATCCTCGCCCAGGCCCGTTCGGTAGCAGGCGCCTCGTCGGTGGTGATCTGATCCGGTTTCAACGCCATCAAAGTCCTGAAGGCGTGGGCTTCGGTTTCGCTGAAGCCTGTTTCGGGGTTCTTGAGGTTGAAGGTCCAGGCATCGACCAGCTTGCCGGCATCGTGGCAGAGGGCGATCAGGTCGAGCCCGTCGCGGGCGGCCTGCAACAGGAGTTCCCAGGCAAGATAGATGGTGTCCGGCTCGGTCGGCCCGGCGAGATCGGAGCGAAGGTCTGTTTCCACAGCCTTGAGGCCCTGATGCCGATAAATCTCGACGAGCTTGTCGGTGGGGTCGATGCCGCGCTTGAGATCCGGCAGCCTTTCCTTCACTGCAAGGATGAGGTCGAGATCGGCGCCGCTGACGATGATCGAGGAACCGGCACCGGCGAAATGGTGGGCGAGATGATCGAGGCCTCGGTCGCCGATTACCGCCAGTTCATCCTTCATGTCGAATTGCAGCAGCGCGTCAGGATGCGCCGCTTCGAGCATGGTTGCCAGATCCTCGCTAAGGATCGGCGGGGTGCCGGCTTTTTTCATCCGCAGACGTCTGATGTCCTGCGCGGAAGCTTGGCGGACGAGGCCGCTGCCGTCCGTCTCGCCCTCCAGTTCCCCGTCGTGCAGCACAACGAAGCCGCCGTCGGCGCGGACCCTGAGGTCGAGTTCGGTCGAGGCGCCCAGGCGGAACCCATCCGCCATCACGCTGGCGGAAAATAGCGGATCGCTCATGCTGCGGCGCAGGCGATGCCATTTGAGACGTGTGAAATGATCGCGATAGGCGATGCCCAGGCCTGAATATTCGGATGTCATACCGGTCCGCAAAGGTGAGAGGCGATTCGGGAAGAGCCCCAGACTATGCTCTTCTGTTTCCCCTGCCACAGATCGATGACAGAATTCTGAACACCTCCTGCAATCTTCCATTCGGATTGAAGCCCGCAACAGGCGGCATGATTGGCGGCAGATTGACGCGCAACGGGGGAACATGTTGCGATGGGGGCGGGTTTGGCGGTAATCCCGCAAGGATATAGCCCGCCCTATGTCACGAAAGGCAGATATCATGGCTTATGAAGCGAACTGGGCGCCTCTTTCCCCGTACACCACCGGGATACGCGGCCGCTGCCCGCGCTGCGGCCAGGGCCATCTCTTTAACGGCTTTCTGACTTTGAAGCCGAGCTGCGAGGTCTGCGGCCTCGATTATTCTTTTGCCGATCCTGCCGATGGTCCTGCATTCTTCGTCATCTGCTTCGCCTGCGTGCCGAGCGTCGCGCTGGCGGTGTGGATCGAGGTGATGTTCCAGCCGCCGTTCTGGGTGCACCTGCTGATCTCGCTGCCCGTGCTGTTGATTACCTGCCTGCTGCCCCTCAGGCCGCTCAAGGGCTGGCTGGTCAATAGCCAGTATTTCTACAAGGCGGAGCAGGGAAAGATCGACAGAGGCCCTGGCGGAACTCAGGCGGGCGACCGGCAAAAGGACGGCAGCTGACCGGCAGTTTGCCGAACGGGCTCCATGTGCCGATCGAATTCAGGAACAATTTTCTCCTGAAGCCATTCGAGAGGTTAGAATTCAAGGAGCCCGCAATGACTGATACCGCCGAAATCGAAATGGAAGTTCACCGACGATCATTGGCCGTCGAGGGAGCGCTGCTCGTCCTGATCGACGGTCTCGCCGCGCGCGGCACGATCTCAGCGGACGAGGCGGAGGAGATGCTGCAGATATTGTCGAAGAGTTCGGATTTCTCCGCCACCCGCGCTTCGAGTTCTCTGAGGATCGTCACCCAATTGAAGCGTCTTCGTGGAGGAGATGGTGCGGCGACCCCCGGAGCTTAAGGTGGTGAACTGCAGGAAGGTGCGTTTCGGCGCGCCTTTTTCTTTTTCAGCAAGGTCTTGCTCTAAAGTGGAACATCCCGCTGTGAGGCTAGTTGGAAGATAAAACTTTCCAACGAAAAACACGGAGCTTTCCATGCCCCAGTATCCCACCCCACCTTTTCCCGAGCAGCAGCAGCCGATGCCTGGCTTTACCGGCCGTATGGACCCGGTGCCGGACCACGGCGAACTTTCTTATCGCGGTGCAGGGCGGTTAACGGGGAAAAAGGCGATCATCACCGGCGGCGATAGCGGTATCGGCCGAGCCGTCGCCATTGCTTATGCGCGCGAAGGCGCCGATCTGCTGATCTCGTATCTCGATGAGGACGAGGATGCCAGGGACACCAAACGCCTGGTGGAAGAAGCAGGCCGCAAGGCAGTGCTTATGCCCGGTGACATCAAGACCTCGGCTCATTGCCGCGCCATCATCGACAAGGCCGTCAGCGAACTCGGCGGCATCGACATCCTCGTCAACAATGCGGCGCATCAGGCCACTTTTTCATCGATCGAGGACATTTCGGACGAGGAGTGGGAGCTGACCTTCAAGGTCAATATCCACGCGATGTTCTATCTGACCAAGGCGGCCGTGCCGCATATGAAACCGGGCAGCGCGATTATCAACACCGCGTCGATCAATTCCGACAGCCCGAACCCGTCGCTGCTCGCCTATGCGACCACCAAGGGCGCGATCCAGAATTTCACCGCCGGTCTGGCGCAGCTCCTCGCCGAGAAGGGCATTCGCGCCAATGCCGTTGCGCCCGGTCCGATCTGGACGCCGCTCATTCCGTCGACGATGCCGGAAGACAAGGTGAAAGAATTCGGCAAGCAGGTGCCGATGAAACGACCGGGACAGCCGGCCGAACTTGCCACCACCTATGTAATGCTGGCGGACCCGCTCTCCAGCTACGTCTCCGGCAGCACGATTGCGGTCACCGGCGGCAAGCCGATGATCTGACCGGCTCTCCTCCCCCCCAGAACAACGGCGGCATGTGCGCAGGCCGCCGTTCGGCGTTTCAGGTTCTTCGCCCGATTTCCCTGGCCAGATCATCAAAACAGAAGGATTTGCCTTCTTCATGCGCCTCGTTCGCCAGAAGCAGGAGGCGGATCGGAAAGGCTACTGCCTTCTGATGGGAGCTCGACACGTTGAGCGGCTTGTCGTCGGCCAATACTGCGCGCTCCGTGGCTTGAAGGACATCCTGCAGTTCGGCGTTCGACACGAGCCCCTTGTCGACGAGAAGCCGGTTGACGGCGGCAAGCGCCAGATAGAGGCCTTCAAGCTGAGGGTTGGCAGTGTTCATGTCTCTGTCCTTTGCGTGGAAGACGGCACGAAGGAGGCTGCATTTTCGTCGATCAGCCGTGCTCCGCGCTGGCGGGTCAGGTAGCGCCAGATCCACTGGATGCTGACGAGCAGCCGCTTTTCGAAATTGACCAGCAGATAAACGTGCACCAGCGCCCAAAGAAGCCAGGCGAACCAGCCCTTGAGCGTCCATCTGCCGAAATCGAAGATCGCGGAATTGCGCCCCACGACCGCCGTATTGCCGCGGTTGCGGAAGCGGAACGGTTCGACTGGTTTACCAGCCAGCAAACTGGCGCCTAAAGCCTTGCCGAGATATTCTCCCTCCTGCTTGGCGACCTGGGCGAGTGCGGGCAGCGGTTTGCCGTCTTCAGCAAGTCCGAGGGCCGTGTCGCCGATGGCATAGACATCCGGAAAGCCAGTGACGGAAAGATCGGGCTCGACCGGAATCCGCCCGCCTGCCTTGCCCTCGATGCCAAGCCATCTGCCTGCGGGAGATGCCTTGACGCCGGCTCCCCAGATGACGCAGCCGGTGCGGATACGCATGGAGCCTGCCACCACCTCGTTCTTGCTGATCGCCTCCACCGCTACGCCGGTCATCACCTCGACCCCCATCTTTTCCAGTGCCTGCCGGGCATAGGCCGTGAGATCGTCTGGAAAGGCCGACAGTATCTTGGGGCCTGCCTCGATGAGGATCACCCTCATATGGTCGGGCTCCAGCTTGCGAAAGTCGCGGGTAATCATGAAGTGCCCGAGTTCCGCAATCGCGCCGGCCATCTCGACACCCGTCGGGCCGCCGCCGATGATGACGCTGGTCAGCAGCGCCTTTTTCTCTTCGGGATCGTGGGAAAGTTCTGCTTTCTCGAAAGCAAGCAGCAGGCGCTGGCGGATCAGCCGGGCTTCGTGAATGGTTTTCAGGCCTGGGGCCCAGGCCCGCCAGTCGTCGTGACCGAAATAATTGTATTCCGAACCGGTGGCGATCACGAGCCGATCGTAGGCGACCTCGTTTCCGTCATCGAGCTTCACCGTTTTCGCCGCAGCATCGACGCCGGCCACTTCCGCCAGCATGACCTTGATATTGCGGTAGCGTCCGAGGGTACGGCGGATCGGTTCTGAAATGTCCGCCGGCGACAGGGCGGCCGTGGCGACCTGGTAAAGCAGCGGCTGGAACAGGTTGTGGTTGCGCCGATCGATAACGGTGACATCCACCTCGGTATTGCCGAGCTCACGGGCTGCTGCGAGGCCGCCGAAGCCGGCGCCGACGATGACGACCCTGGGGGGCGGGCGGGAAGAACTCGTGCCGTCCACAATCTCGTTTCGGGAGTTTTTTTCGTCCATTTCCCCACCCGTTGGGCAAAGCTCGCAGCCTCGCACGACGCTCGTTCAACACCCGGAGGAGGCGTTTGTTCCAAGTCCCGTTGCCGGAACCTTTTTACGCCCGCGCCGTTCAAATCCACAACAAGGAAAGGAGAATGCCATGAACAGCATCGTTTGGTTGGTCGGCGCCGTGGTGATTGTGATCGCGGTTTTAAACCTCGTCGGATTCGCTTGATTTAGCTTGATTAATTTTATCTGGAGGCTTTGCTTCCAAACGGCAACCTGAACAGGAGATCGTCATGAACAGCATTGTCTGGCTCGTTGGAGCCGTCGTTATCGTTCTTGCCATCTTGTCCTTTATCGGCATCGGTTGAGAGGCAAGGCTCGAGGGAGAGTTATCAGAGGCACCGGACCCAGGCGGATCGGTGCCTTATTTGCTGCGCCATCACTCCGCCAGCAGAAGGCCGAAGGGGTGTTCGGCGAAGACCCAGCTAACCGGAATCCGTTCCTTCGGATCGATACTCTTGCCGCTGCAGATGTCGCGATAACGGCGGTTTGCGAGCCTCTCCGGAAGGGTGATCTCGGTCTCCGCCCATCGTTCGGAACGAGGTTCCGACACGCCCGTGTGAAGCGCATTGAAAACGAGCCTCGGGGCGATCACCACGATCGCGTCGTCGGCTTCCGCGCGGGCGAAGGCGACGATATTCCCCGCTCGCTTGCCGGTCACGCCAAGCGGCACATACTCGCCCTTGCGAAACAGCGTCGGGGCTTCCTGGCGAAGGCGCAGCAGGGCCGCGATGACCTGCTGTTTCAGTTTTCCACTCTGCCATTCCTCCTCTTCCGACGAGGCGAGTTTTCCCTTTTCCGAAAGCCGTTCCTGCAGCGCCCCGAAGTCCGGTTCCCGCCGGTTGTCCGGATCCACCAGGCTAAGGTCGAGGCCCTCGCTGCCTTGGTAGATATCGGGCACTCCGGGAGCGGTGAGTTTGACAATCGTCTGGGTGAGGCCGTTTACCAGGCCTGCGCGAATGAAAGGGCGAAGCGTATGGGTGAAATCCGCCAGGAACATCCGGTTGTCGGGTGATAACAGCCGGCGGGCATAAGCGATGACGGCATCCTCATAGGCCTGATTGGCATTGCCCCAGTTGGTTCGAAGCTTTGCCTCGCGCAACGCCTTTTCCACATAGGCGGCAAAACGCGCCTCCAGCGACTCCAGACCTTGACGATCTTCCGGGCGCAGGTCGTTCGGCCAGGCTCCGGCAAGCGCCTGATAGAGCATCCACTCGACGCCGGGGTCGGGCGCCGGACCATCGGCCAGAACAACGACCCCCGCCTTGTTCATATCGCGCCAGCGGGCAACCGCCTCGGCCCATAGGTCGGGCGCTTCCGTTATCGTGAAGAGACGGGCGCGAGCATCCTCGCCACGCTTCGTATCATGAGTGGAGGTGCCGGAGAGGGCATCCGGCTGCCGCTTGAGACGGGTCTGCATCTCCTGATGGAACCGGTCGAGCGAAAAGACGCGAGGTAGCGGCTCGCTGCCAACCTCGTTCAGCGCCAGCAGCATATGGTGGCGGAAGAAAAGCGTGTCTTCGACCGATTTCGCCATCAGCGGACCGGTCAATTGCTGAAAGCGGGTGCGAAAGATGGAGGCGGGACCTGCGGCCGATTGCTCTACGTCGCCGATCAGGATGCGCTCGAGGAAGGAGAGGGCGTGATCGTCCGGCGCAGTTGGGCTGTTGCGCACCCTGTCGAGAACCTCGGAGAGCCGCTGCCGGCCTTCAGGCGGCATCCCTTCACGCGTGCCATAGGTACGATAGACGGGGAAGGCCACCAACAGCTCGCGCAGCGCGGTTTTGATCGAGGTTTCGGGGAGCGAGCACTCCCGGTCCTCGGCCTGACTGATCTGCATGGCGAGCTTCAACAGGCTGGCCACTTCACCCGAGAAATTGTGATCCGTCATCAGCAGCTTGGCGGCGCGCAATGCGGCCGCCATGTCGGCAGGCTTGCCAGTCACCCGCCCATAGGCGTCACGCAGGATATCGAGCTTGTCGGCATCGACCAGCACATCGCTGACGGCCGCGATGAACTCGTAACCGGTCGTGCCGGAAATCGGCCACTCCGCTGGGATGTGTTCGCCTTCGCCAAGGATCTTTTCGACGATGATGTAGCAGTCGGGGCCGGCCTCGTGGCGCAGCCGTTCAAGATATCCCTTGGGATCGGCAACTCCATCCACATGGTCGACGCGCAGGCCGTCCACCTTGCCGCTATGGACGAGTTCGAGGATGAACCGGTGGGTGTCGTCGAAGACCTTGCTGTCCTCCACCCGGACGCCGGCAAGGCCGGTGACTTCGAAGAAGCGGCGGTAGGAAAGCTCGCGCGGCGCGTCCCGCCAGGAGATCAGCCTATAGGGCTGCTCGTCATGCAGCCTGGCGATCTCTCTCCTGTCTGTGATCGACAGGGTTTCCGCTTCTCGGCCTTGGTAGCTCGCCGGGTCGAGAGGATAGAAGGCGTCGAAATAGGCCAAAGCAGGCCTGCCCGTCTGCGGGTCGGCTTTCACGGATATCTCGCCGGCTTCCAGAACCTTCTCGAACCTGTCGCCGAGAAAGGGCAGCGTCAGGCGTCGGCTCCAGTCGATGTCGAAATGGCGGGCATAGGCACTTTTTTCGCCGTTCTCCACCACGTCCCGCCACCATGGATTTTCCAGCGAGGCGGCCATGTGGTTCGGCACGATATCGAGGATGAGACCGAGGCCCTCCGCCTTGAGCGCCTTGACCATCCGTTCGAAACCCTCGCGGCCGCCGATCGTCGGTTCGACCTCATTGGCGTTCGTGACATCATAGCCATGCGTCGAGCCGGTTGTGGCGGTGAAGATCGGCGAGGCATAAAGATGGCTGATGCCCAAACGCTTCAGATAGGGCACCAGGGCCGCGGCTCGGTCGAAGGTCATGCCGTTGCGAAACTGGATGCGATAGGTGGCGAGCGGTATGCTCATAGAGCCTCTCCCGCGGGTTCGACGCTGACCAGTACCGAGTTCGGCGGCAGACGCTTTCCCGTCTCCGGCAAGGCAAAGATCACCCTGCCCGGTTGTTCCGGCAGCTCATGGTCCCGATCGCTGATGTTGAGAGCAAGCGAAAGCGTGCCCTTGGGGAAGCTCCACGAAACGGCGAGGAAGCCTTTGCCCGTCTTCACCACCTTGCCGCTGCGGCCACCTGCCGATCCGAGCAGCGGCACGACATAGCGCCTGCGAAGTTCCAGCAGTTCCTTCGTCAGCGCCAGCCAATCTCCGCCGTCGCTGGTTTCAAGCTTACTCCAATCGAGCTTGCAGACGTCGAAGGACTTTTTGGCATTGGGATCGGGCACCGCATCGCCCTCGTGACCGGCGTGACCCTCGAACTCCTTGCGGCGGCCTTCGCGAACGATCTTGGCCAGATCGCCGTGGAAATCCGTGAAGAACAGAAACGGGTTGGTCTCGCCATATTCCTCGCCCATGAAGAGGAGCGGGATATGGGGCGAAAGCAGAAGCGTCGCGAGCAGCACCTTCGTCCTGTCCGGACCGGCGAGCGAAATCAGCCTCTCGCCTTGCGCCCGGTTACCCACTTGGTCGTGGTTCTGGATGAAGTCCACGAAGGCGACGGGCGGCTGGTCGACGCTTTTGACGCCGCGCTTCTTGCCGTTCTGCGGCGAGACTTCTCCCTGATAGGCAAAACCTTCGGCGAGCACCCGGGCCACCAGCTGTTCCGGGTTTTTGGCGAAATCTTTGTAATAGGCGTGGGTCTCACCGGTCGCGAAGACATGGACAGCATTGTGAAAATCGTCGTTCCATTCGCCGGTGAAGAGCGGTGCATTACCCTGTTCGTCACGCGGATGCAGGAAAATGACATTGCGCGAATCCTCCGTCGTCAGATGGATCGGCCGTTCGGTGATCTCTGCGCGGATGCGTTCGGCGATCTCGATCAGCACGTGCTTTTCGGACGGATCTTCGATCTGGTCGATCGCGTCGAAGCGCAGGCCGTCGAGGTTGAATTCCTCCAGCCAGTAAAGGGCGTTTTCCACGATGTAGCGGCGCACCGGCTCCACGTCATAGGCGATCGCCGCGCCCCAGGGCGTCATTTTTTCCTCGTGGAAGAAAGATGGCGCAAGCAGCGGCAGATAATTGCCTTCCGGTCCGAAGTGGTTGAGCACGATATCCAGCACCACCGACAGACCATGGCCGTGGGCCGCATCGATGAAGGCCTTGAAATCCTCCGGCGGACCGTAGGCTGCGTGCGGCGCATAGAGCAGCACGCCGTCATAACCCCAGCCGCGGTTGCCGCCGAAATGGGCGACCGGCATGACCTCGATCATGGTGATGCCGAGCTCGACGAGATAGGGCAGTTTGTCGATTGCAGCCCGGAACGTGCCGTCCCTGGTGAAGGTGCCGATATGGAGTTCGTAGACGACCGTCTCCTCCCAAGGGCGGCCCTTCCAGTCAGTGTTTTGCCAAGCGTAGCTGGTGGGGTCAATGACCAGCGAGGGTCCGTTGACGTCGCCCTTCTGGCCGCGCGAAGCGGGATCGGGAACCGTCATGCCGTCGGCGAGGACGTAGCTGTATTCGACACCCGGTGCGATGCCTGTGGCAAGAAGCTCGAACCAGCCGTCGTCGGTGCGGGTCATTTCGGTATCGTCGCCGTCCAGCCGAAGTGTCACGGTCTCCTGGCCCGGCGCCCAGAGGCGGAACCGGACCTCGCCGGCGGCGACATATTCGGCTCCCCAAGTCTTCGGAAAAGTCCGGAATTCGGCAGCGGCATTGACGTCCGACATTATCGATCAGCCCCATTAAAAGAGACCGGCAAACGGTCGAGGGGCCTGCAAGTTCCATCCTTCCATCGGCGCGTAATAAAATTGCTGAAATGAGCAATAAATCGCAAGTTCGCGGGAGTGGCCCGCCAGCGATTCCGGCTCTAGATTAGGGGAAATGCAGACGGTTTCGAGGAGGAGATCTTTGCATGCTGACAGATGAGGAGGAGCTCATCCGTTCGACGGCCGCGGAGTTTTCCCGCGAGGTGCTGAGGCCCGGTGCGGCGGCGCGCGAGAAGGCGCACGCGATCGAGCCGGAGGTGCTCCAGCAGCTTGGCGAACTGGGTTTTCTGGGCATGCGCACGAGCGAGGAGTGGGGCGGCGTCGGCTGTTCCTATGTGGCGTATGCGAGCGCACTGATGGAAATCGCCGCCGGCGACGGTGCGGTCTCGACGCTGGTCAGCGTCCATAATTCACCCGTCTGTTCGCTCATCGACGCGCATGCTTCCGACGAGCAGAAGGAACAGTTCCTGCGGCCGCTCGCAGAGGGACGGCACATCGGAGCCTTCGCGCTGACCGAGGCGGATACGGGTTCGGATGCCGCAGCCATCCGAACCCGGGCGACCAGGGACGGAGGCGACTACGTCATCAACGGCTCGAAAATGTTCATCACGTCCGGCAAGATTGCCGGAACGGTCATCATTTTCGCTGTCACAGACCCTTCGGCCGGCAAACGGGGCATTTCGGCTTTCGTCACCTCCACGGATGTTCCGGGCTTTTCGATATCCAAGGTCGAGGACAAGCTCGGGCAGAAGGCGTCGGATACCGCGGCGCTGATGTTCGACAACCTGCGCATTCCCGAAAGCCAGCGAATCGGACCGGAAGGCGCAGGCCTGAAGATCGCGCTTTCTGGCCTGGAGGCCGGACGTATCGGTATCGCCGCCCAATGCGTCGGCATGGCGCAGGCGGCCTTCGACGTGGCACTCACCTATGCCAAGGAGCGCAAGACATTCGGAAAGCTGCTGCTCGAGCATCAGGCCATTGCCTTCCGGCTGGCGGAAGCGAAGACCCAGATCGAGGCGGCGCGTCAGCTTGTGCTGCATGCCGCACGGCTGAAGGATCGCGGCGAGCCCTGCCTGGACGAAGCCTGCATGGCGAAGCTCTTTGCCTCTGAGATGGCGGAGAAGGTGTGCTCCGAGGCGATTCAGACGCTCGGCGGCTATGGCTATATCTCCGATTTCCCGGTCGAGCGCATCTACCGCGATGTCCGCGTCTGCCAGATCTACGAAGGCACGTCCGACATCCAGAAGATCATCATCGCCCGCGGCCTGGCAAACTGAGAGGCAAGGATGAAGATAGAAGGCGGAAATTTCCTGGTGACGGGGGCCGCTTCGGGCCTCGGCCTTGCGACAGCAAAAATGCTCGTTGAAGCAGGCGGTCGCGTCGCTCTGCTCGATCTCGATGAGACGAACGGTCAGGCGAGGGCCAACGAGCTTGGCAGGGATACGATCTTCATCAAGACCGATGTGCGCAGCGGCACCGCCGTCGAAAACGCGGTGGCGCAGGCGGAGGCCGCAAACGGGCCGATTCGTGGTGCCGTCTGCTGTGCCGGAATCGCCCCATCGGAGAAGGTTCTTGGCAGGGAGCGCGTGCATGCGCTGGAAAGCTTCACGCGCGCTCTGGAGATTAATACGATCGGCACGTTCAACGTGATCCGGCTGGCGGCGCAGGCGATTGCGAAGGCCGAGCCAAACGAGGAAGGCGAGCGCGGCGTGCTGGTCGCCACTGCCTCGGTTGCCGCTTATGACGGGCAGATCGGTCAGGCGGCCTATTCCGCGTCCAAGGCGGCCGTTGCCGGCATGACGCTGCCGATTGCCCGAGAGCTTGCCCGCGACGGTATCCGCATGATGACGATTGCGCCCGGCATATTCGAGACGCCGATGATGGCGGGGTTTTCCGAAGAGGTGCGCTCCTCGCTCGGCAAATCCGTGCCGTTTCCGCCGCGGCTCGGCCGGCCCTCGGAATATGCGCGGCTGGTGCGCGACATTATCGAAAACCCGATGCTGAACGGCGAAGTCATCCGTCTCGACGGAGCGCTTCGCATGGCGCCGCGTTGAACGGGACAATACCCGGTTCTTTGGGAGGAGAAGCGAATGACGGATGACATGAAGTTCGGCCTGCCGGGCAAGTTAAGTCTTCATGTGCCGGAGCCGGAGGTGCGGCCGGGAGGCAAGCCGGATTTCTCCAATGTGACCATTCCGAAGGCGGGTTCCGTGCGCCGGCCGGAAGTGGACGTCGATCCCGAAACGATCCGCGATCTCGCCTTTTCCATCATCCGGGTCCTGAACCGGGAAGGCGAGGCTGTCGGCCCCTGGGCCGGGACGCTGACCAATGAGGAACTGATGGAGGGGCTGAGGCACATGATGCTCCTCCGCACCTTCGACAGCCGTATGCTGATGGCGCAGCGGCAAGGCAAGACCTCCTTCTATATGCAGCATCTTGGCGAAGAGGCGGTCTCCTGCGCCTTCCGCAAAGCGCTGCAGCCGGGCGACATGAATTTCCCGACCTATCGTCAGGCAGGCCTTTTGATAGCCGGCGGCTATCCGATGGTCGAGATGATGAACCAGATCTATTCCAACGACGCCGATCCCCTGAAGGGCCGGCAACTGCCGATCATGTATTCGGCGAAGGACTACGGCTTCTTCACGATATCAGGCAATCTTGCGACCCAATATGTGCAGGCGGTGGGGTGGGCCATGGCGTCTGCGATCAAGAACGACACGAAGATCGCAGCCGGCTGGATTGGCGACGGGTCCACTGCGGAGTCGGATTTCCATTCCGCCCTGGTCTTTGCGTCCACCTATCGCGCGCCGGTCATCCTCAACGTCGTCAACAATCAGTGGGCGATTTCCACCTTCCAGGGCGTTGCGCGCGGCGGTTCGGGCACATTTGCAGCGCGTGGGCTGGGCTACGGTCTGCCGTCCTTGCGCGTCGACGGCAACGATTATCTTGCGGTGCATGCAGTCGCCAAATGGGCGGCGGAGCGGGCGCGCCGGAACATCGGCCCGACGCTGATCGAATACGTCACCTACCGCGTCGGCGCCCATTCCACCTCCGACGATCCTTCTGCCTATCGCCCCAAGGAGGAGTCGGAGGCCTGGCCGCTCGGCGACCCGGTGATCCGGCTGAAGAACCATCTGATCCGCGTCGGCGCCTGGAGCGAGGAGCGTCACAAGCAGATGGAAGCGGAAATCCGCGACACGGTCGTTGCCGCCCAGAAGGAGGCGGAACGCCACGGCACGCTGCATTCCGGCGGCCGGCCGTCGATGCGCGACATGTTCGAAGGCGTCTACGCGGAAATGCCGCCGCATCTGAAGCGGCAGCGGCAGCAGGCGGGGGTGTGAGGGAGGCGGAGATGACCAATATGTATATCCTGTTCGCATCCTCGGCTGTCGGTAGATTGGGTGGTAAGCCATGCCTCTTGCCGATCTCCCCCTCAAGGGGTGAGATCATCGGGAGTTCGTCGCTCCGGCGGAACTCCATTCGCGACCCCCATTCTATTTGCATGGAGGCCTTCCCATGGCTCGCATGACGATGATCGAGGCTATCCGCAGCGCCATCGACGTGTCGATGGAGCGTGACGACAGCGTGGTCGTGTTCGGCGAGGATGTCGGTTATTTCGGCGGCGTTTTTCGGTGCACTCAGGGGCTCCAGCAGAAATACGGCAAGACGCGCTGTTTCGATGCGCCGATCAATGAATCCGGTATCGTCGGCACGGCGATCGGCATGGCGGCTTACGGGCTGAAACCCTGCATCGAGATCCAGTTCGCCGATTACATGTATCCGGCCTATGACCAGCTCACCCAGGAGGCGGCACGGCTGCGCTACCGCTCGAACGGGGAATTCACCTGCGGAATGGTGGTGCGGATGCCGACCGGCGGCGGCATATTCGGCGGGCAGACGCACAGCCAGAGCCCAGAGGCGCTGTTCACCCATGTCTGCGGCCTCCAGGTCGTGGTGCCCTCCAATCCCTATGATGCCAAGGGCCTGCTCATCTCCTCGATCGAGAATCCGGATCCGGTGATCTTCCTGGAGCCGAAGCGGCTCTATAACGGTCCGTTCGACGGCCATCACGACCGGCCGGTGACGTCGTGGGCGGGCCATCCGCTGGGGGAAGTGCCCTCAGAGCACTATTCCGTGCCGCTCGGCAAGGCGGTCGTCCGGCGGGAGGGCTCGGCCGTGACCATTCTCGCCTACGGCACCATGGTGCATGTGGCTGAGGCAACGGCGGAGGAGACCGGCATCGATGCGGAAATCATCGACCTGCGCACGCTGATGCCGCTCGATCTCGAAACCATCGTGGAGTCCGTCAGGAAGACCGGCCGCTGCATGGTGGTGCATGAGGCGACGCTGACCTCCGGTTTCGGCGCGGAACTTGCGGCGCTGGTGCAGGAGCATTGTTTTTACCACCTCGAAGCGCCGGTCGTGCGCATCGCGGGCTGGGATACGCCTTATCCGCATGCGCAGGAATGGGACTATTTCCCGGGACCTGTCCGGGTGGGCCAGGCGTTGCGCGACATGATGGAGGCCTGAGCGATGGCTGAGAGAATTATCAAGCTGCCGGATGTCGGCGAAGGGGTCGCGGAAGCCGAGCTCGTCGAATGGCATGTCAGTGTCGGCGACCTTGTGCGCGAGGACATGGTGCTCGCCGCCGTGATGACCGGCAAGGCGACCGTCGAGATCCCCTCTCCGGTGGAAGGCGAAGTGACCTGGCGGCACGGGGAAGTGGGAGACGTTATCCCCACCGGCACGGTTATCCTGAAGATCAAGACCGCAGGTGCCGAGGACGAAGAAGAACCGGAGGCGGAAATCCCCGCGTCCCAACCGGTGTCGCTTTCGATGGAGCCGAAACAGGAGCCAGCAGCGGAAAAGCCCAAGCTGGCTCCCGACATTGCACCGCTGCGGGTCGCCGCGGCACCGAAAACAGCCGGCGTTCCTCACGGGGCTCCGCGCGCTGAAGGCGAGAAACCGCTTGGTTCTCCCGCTGTCCGGCTGCGGGCGAAGGAAGCGGGTATCGATCTGCGTCAGGTCTCGGGGACGGGCCCGGCCGGTCGCATCACCCACGAGGATCTGGACGCATATCTCGGCCGCGAGAACGGTCCGGGCATGGCGGCGAGACTGCAGCCAAACAAGAACATCGAGGAGATCAAGGTCGTCGGCATGCGCCGCCGCATCGCGGAGAAGATGGCACTCGCCAAATCCCGCATTCCCCACATCACCTATGTGGAGGAGGTGGACATGACCGCGCTCGAAGAACTGCGCGCCCGCATGAACGCCAGCCTGAAACCCGGCAAGCCGAAGCTCACCATTCTGCCGTTCCTGATGCGGGCCATGGTGAAGGCAGTCGCCGAGCAACCGGGGATCAATGCGCATTTCGACGACGAGGCGGGCGTCATCCGCCAGTTCGGCGGCGTGCATATCGGCATTGCGGCGCAAACTCCGGCCGGGCTTGTCGTGCCGGTCGTCAAGCATGCCGAGGCGCGGGATATCTTCGACTGTGCCCGCGAGATGGCGCGGTTGAGCGATGCGGCGAAGAATGGCACGGCGCAGCGGGAGGAACTGACCGGCTCGACGATCACGATCAGTTCGCTCGGCGCCATGGGCGGCATCGTCTCAACGCCGGTCATCAACCATCCGGAAGTGGCGATCGTCGGCGTCAACAAGCTGGCGATACGACCGCATTGGGATGGCACGCAATTCGTGCCGCGCAAGATGATGAACCTGTCTTCCAGTTTCGATCATCGCGTGGTCGACGGCTGGGATGCGGCAACCTTCGTGCAGCGGCTGAAAGCGCTTCTGGAAACGCCAGCGCTGATATTCGTCGACGAGTGAGGTGGGGAAAGAACAATGAAAGAAATCACCTGCAAGCTCCTCGTCATCGGTGCCGGCCCGGGTGGCTATGTGTCCGCCATCCGGGCCGGTCAACTCGGCGTCGATACGGTCATCGTCGAAATGGCGAAGCCGGGCGGCACCTGCCTCAATATCGGCTGCATTCCCTCCAAGGCACTGATCCACACGGCCGACGATTTTCATAAGGCGGTCGCCATGGCCGCCGGCCGCAATGCCATGGGCATCAGGGCCGAAAGCCCGGCCATCGAGCTGGCAAAGACCATGGCCTGGAAGGACGGCATCACCGGCCGGCTGACCATGGGCGTCTCGGGTTTGCTCAAGAAGGCAGGCGTGAAAATCGTCGTCGGGCGTGCGAAATTTCGAGACGGCAAGACGGTGGAGGTGGAGACCGAGACCGGCCAGCAGGTCATCCGCGCCGAAAACATCGTGATTGCGACCGGATCGGCGCCGGTCGCACTGCCGATGCTGCCTTTCGGGGGCAAGGTGCTTTCCTCCACCGGCGCCTTGTCCCTGACCCAGGTGCCGGAAAGGCTAGCCGTGGTCGGCGCCGGTTATATCGGCCTCGAACTCGGCATCGCCTTCGCCAAGCTCGGCTCAAAGGTGACGGTCGTCGAAGCGCTCGATCGCATCCTGCCGCTCTACGACAGCCAGATCACCCAGCCAGTCGCGAAGCGGCTCTCGGCGCTGGGTGTTGAGATATTGCTGGGCACCAAGGTGAAGGGCATGTCTGCGAACGGCGAAGCCTTGCTCGCCGAAACGGCCGACGGCGAGGAAAGACGGATCGCCGCCGACAAGGTGCTGGTGACGGTGGGCCGCAAGCCGGTGACCGACGGCTGGGGCCGCGAGGAACTGGAACTCGATATGGACGGAAGGTATCTCCGGATAGACGACCAGTGCCGCACCTCGATGCGCGGCATCTATGCGGTCGGCGACGTGACCGGCGAACCCATGCTAGCGCACCGGGCGATGGCGCAGGGCGAAATGGTGGCGGAAATCGTTTCGGGCAAACGCCGAAACTGGGACAAGCGCGCCATTCCCGCCGTCTGCTTCACCGATCCGGAAATCGTGTCGGTGGGGCTGTCGCCGGATGAGGCGAGGGCAGCGGGCCGCGAGGTCAAGATCGGCCAGTTCCCCTTCACGGCCAACGGTCGCGCGATGACGCTGTCGTCCGAAGAAGGTTTTGTGCGCGTGGTGGCACGCGCCGACAATCACCTGGTGCTCGGCATTCAGGGCGTAGGAGTGGGAATTTCAGAGCTCTCCGCCGCCTTTTCGCTCGCGATCGAGATGGGAGCGAGGCTGGAGGATATCGCCGGCACGATCCATGCGCATCCGACCCAGTCAGAAGCTTTCGCGGAGGCGGCGCTGAAGGCGCTCGGGCATGCGCTGCATGTGTAACCGTGATTGAGGCTGTGATCGAGACGTCGCAATCGCAAAGAGACGGCGACGCCTTCTAAAGCTCCAACAACGCATAGGGCTTGCCGGTCGGCTTCTCGATATGTGATGCGACGTTATAGACCGGGGCGCCGCCGGGCGTCTTGCCCTGGTAGGTGCCTCGGTGCGCGTGGCCGTGGACGACGGCTTTAACCGGGAAGCGATCGATGGTCTCTGCGAGACGTGATGAGCCGAGAAAAGGATAGATTTCCTCCGGTTCGCCGGCCACCGTCTCGCGGATGGGGGCATAATGGAGGATGACCATGGCGCGCTCGGAGCGCACCTGGCGGAGGGCGTTTTCGAGCCGCATCGTCTCTTCGACGCTTTCGGTGACCATCGCCTTGATCGCCGGCTCCCCGAAGGAGCCGAGCATATGCCGGCCAAATCCGCCGGCAAAGCCTTTCACGCCTGCGAAACCGACACCGTTGATCTCGACGGCCTGTCCTTCCAGGAGGTGGACGCCGGCATCCTTCAGGATATGCGTCACTTCCTCCACGCAGCCGCATTCGTAGTCATGATTGCCGAGGACGCCGACGATGGGAATCGAGCAGGAGCGCAGGTCGGCAGCAAGGATCTCGGCCTCCTTCACCTTCCCAAGGTCGGTGAGGTCGCCGGTCAGCACCAATATGTCCGCGTTCTGGGAAATCTCGGTGAACAATTCCTTGTAGGATGTCGTGCCGTGCTCCTTGACATGCAGGTCGCCCATGGCGGCGATCTTAGCCTTGCCATTCGCCTTCTTTGCTCCGGCCTTGGCGGCGTCGTTGTTTACATCCGTCTCCTTGGTCACACCGTTCCTCCTTGTGCCGTTTCCTGCTGTACGCCTTCGCGCAGTTCACCTTCTCCGCCTACGTCCGCGAAACCCCATTCCTTCACGTCGATTTCGAAATCCACCCGGCTGAACATGCGGCCGCGGCAGATCTTCATCTGCGGCAGCGGCAGTTCGCGCTGCGCCTTCAGCCGGTCAAGCAGTTCGTCCAGCAGCCAGTCGGGCACCTTGTCCCGCTCGGTCGGATAGATCCAGCGGAAGTTCAGGAGGTGGATCAGCAACACCTCCCAATGCACTTCCATGTGATTGAGAAGCCGCTGCCAGTCGATCTGGTCATGCGCCCGCAAGATGACGTGGACGATGTCGCCGCCATCATATCTGTGGCGAAGCTGCACAAAGCATTTCGACCAGACGAGCTCCGTGGGCGCGATGATGCGCACCTTGTGGCCGTTCATCTCGATCTGACGGGCGTTCTCGAACCAGGTATCGCCGATCGGCATGGTGCCGTTCGAGCCGGCGAAAATCACGTCGAAAAAGTGCCGGCCCTTCTTCACCTTGCCGAGCCAACGGTCGTCTTCCACCTCGATCTCGTAGCCCTTCTCCTTGAAATGGGCGAGGATGCGGGCGTAGTCGCCCGCCCGGCAGAAGATATCCAGATCCTTGGTCGGGCGGGAAATGCCGGTATAGGCGCTGACCGCAAAAGTCCCGGCCAAAAGGAACGGGATGTGGCAGTTGACCAGATCCTCCAGAGCCCCGGCAACGAAGGATTCCGAATCGGCATCCGCCAGCGTCGGCGAAGCCTTCACCTCCATGTCTGGCTCGTTCTTCAACGCGTCCTTCTCCGATCTCGGAGTGAGGGTCAGCGCTGCATTGGCTTCGGCGTTCATCAAGCTCTCCCAATCTCGGCTCGCGCAGGGGAACACTCAGGTGCGCCTGTAGGTTCCGCTTCGACCCCTTTCCGGATCAGGAGATCAGGTCAGCGTTCGGGATTATCGGCGTTCGCCATCGGGCTGGCGCGGCCATCCGGCTGGTCGGTGTCCTCGCGCTGGTCTCGGTCTTCGAGATCGGTTTGGACGAGATACGTATCGCCGCCCCCCATCCTTGCGGCTTCCTTGAGTGCCTCCTGGTTGGTCATGTCCATCTGCGCGTGAAGGGCATCCTCCACTCTTTCCCGTCCCTCCTGTTCGAAACGGGAGGAGTCGCCGCCGGCTGCGGTGTTGCGTTTCTCGCTCATTGTTGGCCCTTTCTGCGTTCTGAAGCCGCTGACACGCGCGGCAGCTCAGCAGAACAACCCGTCAATGGACCACATGTTCCGTCTCAAAATCTGGAACCAAAGCGGCGGCGCCATGTTGTTTTCCAGAGTGAAAATACGAGGAGGCCGATATGCCTGCAAAATCCAAAGCACAACAGAAAGCAGCCGGTGCCGCCCTGGCTGCCAAGCGTGGCGACATCAAGAAGAGCGAGCTCAAGGGAGCCTCGAAAAGCATGGAGAAACCCATGACAGAAAAGGAACTCGACAAGATGGCTTCTACGAAGCGGAAGGGAAAGCCGGAGCACGCCGCACAGCATTGATCGTTCCGGAACTTTGGAGATCGGGCGAGCGTTACGGGACGCTCGCCTTTTGTTTTCCGGGATGATTTTATGGTTTCCAATCCGACCAGCCTGACTCCAGAGCATGATCTCGAACCGCGCAAGGGCAGCCCGAGTCCTCGCCTCGACGAAGCCGAGTTCAAGCGGCGCTTTCTGGACCAGTTCCAGGACAGAGCCTATGTTCCGCTGTCGGTGGAGTTGGGCCGTATCGCGGAGGCTGCCTGGGACGCCTATCTCCACTCCCGAAAGAGCCCGAAGACACGTAAAGCCGGGCCGGATTTCGCAGATCCGGACTATGACCTTGCCACCGACTGGCTGGCGGCACGGGAAGAAATCCAGGCGGCGCAGGCCCGGCATGACGAGGCGGCCGGTCCCAGGCGTTTTCTCCTGATCAGCGGATCGTCGCGAACCGAACACACCTGCCCGGGAGAGATCTCGAAAACCTATCGGCTGATCAAGATTGCCGAAGACGTGCTGCGGCAGGCGTCTCATGTATCGGTCGAAGTCCTGGATCTCAGCCGTCTGACGTCGGAATACGGCCGACACATTCATCCTTGCAAGGCGTGCTTTTCGACCGCGGCCGCGCTCTGTCATTGGCCGTGTTCATGTTACCCGAACTATTCGCTAGGGCAGGTCCATGACTGGATGAATGAAATCTATCCCCTATGGGTTGAGGCGCACGGCATAATGATCATCACGCCGGTCAACTGGTATCAGGTCTCGTCGCCCGTGAAGCTGATGATGGACCGGCTGGTCTGTGCCGACGGAGGAAATCCCGATCCCACCACCACCCACGGCAAACACGCCAAGGAAGCCAAGGAGATCGAGATGCGCGGCTGGCATTATCCGCGGCATCTGGAGGGACGGCTCTATTCCGTCATCAGTCACGGAGATGTGGAGGGTGCAGAAAATACACGCCGCAGCCTTTCCGACTGGTTGCGCTTCATGCACCTTGTGCCCGCCGGCCCTTTGGCGGAATTTGACCGCTATATCGGCTACTTCGAGCCTTACGCCACAAGCCACGAGGCGCTCGACAGGGACAAGGCCGTCCAGGAGGAAGTCCGCAACGCGGCCCGAACGCTGCTGGAGGCTGTGCTCGCCAAGCACGCCGGGCACAAAATCGGCGCCGGCGACCGTTTGCAGGAACCACGCTCAAAATAGCTTGAGAGGAGGAAGATCATGCCGCCTGAAGAACTGGATGCAACATTGACGGCTTTGCCGCTTCGGATCGGAGTCTACGTCCCCGACGACCTCATGGAGGACTGGTTCGCGCCGGGCACCGGCATGAAACCGGTAAGCGAGCAGGCGTTGAAGGCTGCCGAAGCGTATGGCAGGCGGTTCGAGTGCGAGTTCAAATATTATCCCGAGAGGATGGAAGGCGTCTTCTGGAAATGGGTACCGGCGCTTTGAGGCGCCTCAAATGTTTTCCTTCGTCTTTTCTTCCGGAAGTCCCTTGCCGCAGTCCATCCAGGGCAGGCGGCTTTCGATGCCGTAATGATAACCGGGAACGATCGTTTCCGGATTATCCAGCGTGCCCCCCGTCACCCGAAAGCGGCCATCATCATCATATTTCAGGAAAAGTGGGCTGCCGCAGTCCGGACAGAACCCTCGCTGCGCAATCGGTGAGGAGCGATAGACCGAAGGCGGCTCGCCGCGCCATTCAAGATCGCCTTCCTCGACACGCACGAGGAAGGCGAAGGGTCCGCCAGTGGCGCGGCGGCACATGGTACAATGACAGAAGCCGGCGGAGGAAGGAGGGATTCGAAAGCGGTAACGCCGCTTTCCGCAGAGGCATCCTCCGGTCCATTCGGTTTTTGTTGCCATATGCCGCTAACGGCGGAACGCACGAGTCGTTCCGCAGATTTCCGGCTCGGGCAAAAATAACGGGCCACGCCTCAATCTCAGGCGTTGTAGCGGTCGCGCAGCGCCTCGAACTTCTGAAGCTGCTCGATAATCAGTTCGCGGTTCTCGTCGCGGCGGACGAAAACCTTGAACATGGCCGAACCTTCCTGGTTCATGAACCACACCGAACACGAGCGGCGGCCATGGAAGGCTCGGTCGACGAAGGTCACCGAGGCGCAATTGTCCTTCTTGATATGACCGCCGATCGGGCTGTCGCCGTGAATGTTGAACCAGCCATGACCCTCGGAACCGACGGGTAGGCTGCCCTCCGCCTCCAATACGATATCGTCAGTATGGACGATAAAGAGGACTTCTCCCCAGCCGGTCATTTCGGACCAGATGTCGAGAAAGTGTTCCTTGGCCGCGATGACGGCGGCACCTTTCGGGAGGATCTCCAGGATTTCGGCCGGGGTAACCTCCGCGTTTGCCGCGATCGCCTCGACGACGCCATCGGGCTTTTCTGCAAGGGCGGCGAGGGCTCGTTCGCGACGGTCCGGCTTGATATCGGAAAGGGCGTTCATGCGCTGACCTCAGGCAGCATCGGCGCGAACGCCGTTGCGGTCTTCATGAATGATCACCTCGAAACCTTCGAAATGAGGTCCGGAGAGATATTCGACCTTGCCGCGATTCTCACCGGCCTTGGCGTGCGCTGCGCGGAACTGCTCCGATTTCGTCCAGGCCTGAAAATGCTCGAAGCTCTCCCAGACGGTGTGAGACGCATAGAGGGTGTGATCCTCGGCCTTTGGCCCTTTCAGCATGTGGAATTCGATGTAGCCCGGCAGTTCCGCCAGACGCCCCTGGCGCGTCCGCCAAATGGCTTCGAAAGCCTCTTCGTAACCCGGCACGACGCGGAAGCGGTTCATCGCGATATACATGGATCATCCCTCACAATAAGTTTCACTTTCGGCTCAAGATATCTGCGGCCGGCGCTCTTGAAAAGCCGAAAAAACTTGCGTAGTCAACTCAAGTTATTGCCGTGCGGCATGCGGGCAGAGGCGTATTGCGCCTCGGTTTGGGCAAGAAAGGGGCGGATATCATGGGGTCTTACTTCACTTCCGGCAGGCTGTTCGCAGCCGTTCTTTTAGCGGCGACTTGCGTCGCTGGTGCCACGATGGCAGCTGACAAGGGCAATCCCGAAGCCAGCCGCATCGTTTCGATCGGCGGTACCATCACGGAAATCCTTTACGCGCTTGGCGCAGAAGACCGCATCGTGGCACGGGATTCCACCAGTTTCTATCCCGACGCGGCAAACGCCAAGCCGGATGTCGGCTATATGCGGCAGCTTTCGGCGGAAGGGATTCTCGGCCAGAAGCCGGACCTGATCCTGATGGAAGAGGGGTCCGGGCCACCGCCGGTTCTGGAAATCCTGAAGGCCAGCGAGGTGTCGATGGTCGTGATTGCGACGCCGGCCAAGGCCGACAAGATCGGCCGGAAGATCCGCGATGTGGGCGCTGCCGTCGGACTTGCGGAAAAGGCTGAGACGCTTGCGGCGAAAACCGAGGCAGACCTCAAGGCGCTGGCAGCAGACGTTGCGAAAATCCCCGGTCCGAAAAAGAAGGTTCTCTTCGTGTTGTCGCTGTCCAACAACCGGGTGATGGCCGGTGGAGCAGATACGGAAGCCGGAGCTGTCATCGAGATGGCCGGCGGTATCAATGCCGCCCCGACGATTAACGGCTACAAGTCGCTCGCCGACGAGGCTGTGATCGGCGCTCAGCCGGACGTCATCCTCTCCATGTCGCGCGGCAATCATGAATTGACGCCGGAACAGGTCTTCGCCATTCCCTCCATGCAGACGACGCCCGCTGCCGCCAACAAGGCTCTGATCTCCATGGACGGCCTTCTTCTCCTGGGCTTCGGACCACGCACGCCCGAAGCAGTCCGCACGCTTGCCGCCCGGATCTATCCAGGAGCGATCAACTGATGGCGAAGGCGCTGGCGATGCCCTTTAGCGTGTCGCCCGATGGCGACCGGACAAGGCAGGCCGTTCTGGTCCTGATCCTGCTTGGGACGCTGCTCGTGGTCGCCTGCGCGATTTCGCTCGGGGTGGGGCCGACCGGCGTCGGCCTGCGGGATCTCTGGGTTTATGCGACCGGCAACGGGGACAGCCTCTCGACGCAGGACAGAGTGATCCTCGAAGCGGTTCGCCTGCCGCGTACGGCGCTTGGACTTCTGGTGGGGGCGGGGCTCGCCGTCTCCGGCGCCATGATGCAGGGGCTCTTCCGCAATCCTCTCGCCGATCCCGGTATCGTCGGCGTCACCTCTGGCGCGGGTCTCGCGGCTGTCGCGGCAATCGTGCTTGGCAATACGCTGCTGGCGCCGATCTCCATGCTCCTCGGAAACCAGTTCCTGCCGCTGATGGCCTTTTTCGGCGGGCTCTTCAACACCTGGATGCTCTATCTCATCGCCACCCGCGACGGCCGAACCTCCACGACGGCGCTGATCCTTTCCGGGATCGCGATCGGCGCGCTTTCTGCCGCCATCATGGGCCTCATGATCGTCATGGCCGACGACCGGCAGCTTCGCGACATCACCTTCTGGAGCCTTGGCTCGCTCGGCGGCGCCACCTTCGGGCGGGTATTTTCTATCCTCCCTTTTATCGCCGCCGTGCTGGTCATCATCCCCTTCGTGGCGCGCGGCTTGGATGCCCTTGTGCTTGGGGATGCAGCCGCCTTCCACATGGGCATCCCGGTGCAGCGGCTGAAACGGATCGTCATCGTGGCGGTTGCCGCAGCCTGCGGCTCGACCGTCGCTGTCGCCGGCTCGATCGGTTTCGTCGGCATCGTCGTGCCGCATCTCCTGCGGCTGACCATGGGGCCATCGCACCGTTTCCTGCTGCCGGGTTCGGCGATCGGCGGCGCAGCCTTGCTTCTGATTGCCGATAGTGTGGCGCGAACCGTTGCCGCACCGGCGGAATTGCCGATCGGCGTCATAACGGCGCTGTTCGGCGCACCGGTCTTTCTCTTGCTGCTGCTTGGCAGGAACGGCATCAACATGCGGGACATGCCATGATCTCCGCCGAACATATCACCGTCGCTCGGTCCGGCCGTAAGCTGCTCGACAATGTCGGAATCGATCTGGATCCGGGTCGGTTCACGGTCGTGATCGGGCCGAACGGTGCAGGCAAATCGACGCTGATGAGGGTGCTTTCCGGCGAGATGAGACCCGATACGGGTGTCGTCTCCTACTACGGGACGAGGTTGGATCTCTGCCAGCCGGGCGATCTTGCCAAACGCCGGGCCGTCCTGCCGCAGGCGACACAGCTTGCCTTCCCCTTCACCGCGCTGGAGATCGCCCGCATGGGGGCGGTTGCGCAGGGCGCGCTCAACCCGACGGAACAGGCCCGCCAGGCGCTTTCTCGGGTAGGATTGCGGGGTTTCGAAAACCGGCCCTATCCCTCGCTGTCGGGCGGAGAGCAGCAGCGCGTCCAGTTTGCCCGCGCTCTCGCCCAGGTGCCGCAGCCGGTCGCCGATGGCGTGCCGCGTGCGCTCTTTCTCGACGAGCCGACCGCCAGCCTCGATCTCGGCCATCAGATTTCCGTATTGGAAACCGCCCGCGATTTCGCGGCCGCGGGCGGCATCGTGCTCGCCATCCTGCACGACCTCAACCTCGCGGCCGAATTCGCCGACCATCTGGTGGTCCTGAACCACGGCCGAGTTGTCGCGGAAGGACCTTGCCCGGAAACGGTGAGTGACGGGCTCATTGCGAGTGTCTACGGGATTGTCGGCGCTGTTGGACGTCTGCCTGCTGCCGATATTCCCTACGTCCTCCCGCAATCGCGGCATCGCTGACTTACGCGTTCGGCCGGGTGACCACGAAGATCGCCGGCGCGATCATCAGTGCTGCGACGAAAGCCGCCCGAGACAGGGGCGGCGAGGTGCCGAACCAGAAGATCGCGTAGCTGGCGCTCATCATCACCACGGCGGCGATCTTGGCCTTTGTTGGAATGGCGCCCCTTTCCCGCCAGTCTCTAAGAGACGGCCCGAATTTCGGATGGTCGAGCATCCATGCCTCAAGCCGCGGCGACGAGCGGGCGAAACAGGCGACGGCAAGCAGCAGGAAGGGCGTCGTGGGCAGCACCGGCAGGAATGCGCCAACGATGCCGAGCGCCACGAACAGCCAACCGAGACTGAGAAAGAGAAAACGCATGAAGAGCCTTTAAAAATCCTGAGTAGGATAGATAAGTTCAAAGCGCGCGTCATCCAATATCGAAGCTCGGGTTCACCCTTCCCATTTGGGCAGCGCCGGTTATAGTGCCGCCGACTTCAACAACCGAGAGGGACATGATGTCGAAGAAGAAGGTGCTCGTCGTCGGTGGAGCCGGCTATATCGGTTCGCATACGTGTCTGGTGCTGGCGGAGAAGGGGTATGAACCCGTAGTCTTCGATAATCTGTCAAATGGCCATGCGGAATTCGTCCGCTGGGGCGAATTGGAACAGGGCGATATTCGTGATCGCGCCCGGCTCGATGAGGTCTTCGCCAAGCACAAACCGGATGCGGTCCTGCATTTTGCGGCGCTGATCGAGGTGGGCGAATCGGTCAAGAATCCCGTCGGGTTCTACGACAACAACGTCATCGGCGCATTGACCCTGATGTCTGCCGCCATGGATGCCGGTGTGAAGGCCTTCGTCTTCTCTTCCACCTGCGCCACCTATGGTCTGCCGGACCGCGTGCCGATGGACGAGACGCATAAGCAGGCTCCGATCAACCCCTATGGCCGCACCAAATTCATCATCGAGCAGGCGCTCAAGGATTATGGTCAGTACAAGGGCTTGAAGTCGGTGATGTTGCGCTATTTCAACGCCGCCGGCGCCGATTTCGAAGGCCGGATCGGCGAGTGGCACACGCCGGAAACGCATGCCATACCGCTGGCGATCGAGGCGGCGCTCGGCCGCCGCCAGGGCTTCAAGGTCTTCGGGGATGATTACGATACCCGCGACGGTACCTGTGTACGCGACTATATCCACGTGCTCGATCTGGCGGACGCGCATGTGCGGGCGGTGGATTATTTGCTGGCCGGCGGCGAGACCGTGGAGCTGAACCTCGGCACGGGCACCGGAACGACCGTCAAGGAGCTGCTGGCAGCGATCTCCGAGGTTTCCGGCAAGCCCTTCCCGGTGGAATATGTCGGACGCCGCGAAGGCGATTCCACGTCCTTGGTCGCCAATAACGACAAGGCGCGGGCGGTGCTCGGCTGGGAACCGAAATTCAGCCTGAACGACATCATCCGCTCCGCCTGGGACTGGCATTCGCGCTCGAACCATCTGGTCATTTGAGGACGGATATGGCGGAGGGCGAGGTCAGGATCGAGGAAAGCTGGAAACGGGTACTCGGCCCGGAGTTCTCCAATCCGTACATGAGCGAACTGAGGCGGTTTCTCCTCGCCGAGAAGGAGGCCGGCAAGCGCATCTTCCCGAAAGGCGGCGAGTATTTCCGCGCGCTGGATCTGACGCCCCTCGACAAGGTGAAAGTCGTCATTCTCGGCCAGGATCCCTATCACGGCTTTGGTCAGGCGCACGGGCTGTGCTTCAGCGTCCGCCCCGGCGTTCGCATTCCCCCTTCGCTCGTTAATATCTACAAGGAAATCCAGGCGGATCTCGGCATTCCTCCGGTCAATCACGGCTTTCTCGAGCACTGGGCTAACCAGGGCGTGCTGCTGTTGAACAGCGTGCTGACGGTGGAAGAGGGCAGGGCGGCCGCACATCAAGGCCGAGGCTGGGAACGTTTTACCGATGCTGTCATCCGCGCCGTCAACGAGGAGTGCGATGGCGCGGTCTTCATGCTCTGGGGCTCCTATGCGCAGAAAAAGGCCGCCTTTGTGGATACGAGGAAACATCTCGTTCTGAAGGCTCCCCATCCGTCGCCGCTCTCGGCCCATAACGGCTTTTTCGGCTGCCGGCATTTTTCGAAGGCCAATGATTTCCTCACGTCGCGCGGCAAGGAGCCGATCGACTGGCAGTTGCCATCACCGCCTTCTGTGAACAATTGATCATCTTCCGTCTACGGATGGTGAACAATGCGTTCTGACACGTTCATCTATCCAATCCCCGTTCGATGAACCAAATATTGCCCCAGAACAACGGATCGCCGAGGCGGTCCAGAAAGGGGTTTACAATGCTCGACCAGATCAAGGGCCTCCATCACGTCACGTCGATGGCTGCGAGCGCCAGCACCAACAACAAGTTCTTCACCGACACGCTCGGCCTGCGCCGGGTCAAGAAGACCGTCAATTTCGACGCGCCTGACGTCTACCATCTCTATTACGGCGACGAGGTCGGCACGCCCGGCTCTGTCATGACATACTTCCCGTTCCCGCATATCGCCCGCGGTCGTCCCGGCACCGGCGAAGTGGGCACCACGCTCTTCTCCGTTCCGGAAGGCTCGTTCGGTTACTGGACCGATCGGCTGACAAAGGCCGGCGCCGAAGGGATCAAGACGGACAATGCCTTTGGCGACAACCGGCTGCATTTCGCCGGTCCCGATGGTGACGGGTTCGCGCTGGTCGAAGTCAGGGACGACCCGCGTGCTCCCTGGACCGGCAACGGCGTCGGCGAGGCTGAGGCCATCCGCGGCTTCCATTCGGCTTCGATGCGTCTGCATGACGAAGGTGCGACCGCCGAGCTCCTGAAGTTCATGGGGTACGAACAGGTTGATGCCAGGGACGGCGTGACCCGCTTCGGAATGCCGGGCGGCAACGGTGCCGATTTCATCGATGTCGAAACCATGCCGAACATCAGCGGTGCGCGGCTTGGTGCCGGTTCGGTTCATCACATCGCCTTTGCGGTTGAGAACCGCGAAAGGCAGCTCGAGGTCCGTAAAGCACTGATGGATACCGGCTATCAGGTCACCCCGGTCATCGACCGCGACTACTTCTGGGCGATCTATTTCCGCACCCCGGGTGGCGTGTTGTTCGAAATCGCCACCAATGAGCCGGGCTTCGACCGCGACGAGGACACCGCACATCTCGGCGAAGCGCTGAAGCTGCCTGCGCAGCATGCGCATCTGAGAAGCGCACTCGAACAGCACCTGGAACCGCTGGCTTAGTGGGTTCAGGATCAGGAGATTGAAATGAGTTACGACAGCTATGTGCACCGGGCGAGGCCCGGTGCCCCGGGATCACCGATCCTGTTCGTCTTTCATGGCACCGGTGGCGACGAAAACCAGTTCTTCGATTTCGGCGGAAGGCTGCTTCCCAACGCCACGGTCATCTCGCCGCGCGGTGATATTTCCGAACACGGCGCGGCGCGCTTCTTCCGGCGCAAGGCGGAAGGCGTCTATGATTGCGAGGATCTTGCCCGGGCGACCGAGCGGATGAGCGAATTCGTGGTTGCCAACCGCGACCGATACGAGTCATCCACCGTTCTGGGGCTCGGATTTTCGAATGGCGCGAATATCCTCGCAAATATCATGATCGAAAAACCCGGCCTCTTCGATGCCGGCGTTCTGATGCATCCGCTGATCCCGTTCCAGCCAAAGGACCGGAAGATCAAGGAGACGGCGCATGTGCTGATCACCGCCGGCCAGAACGACCCGATCTGCCCGGTGCCGCAAGGCGTCGAGCTTGCCGATTATTTCAAGCGGCAGGGGGACAAGGTGACACTCGAATGGCATGTCGGCGGCCATGAGATTCGGCCGAACGAGATCGAAGCTGCCAAGAAGTTCTTCGCTCCCTACGGAGCCTGAACGCCAAAAAAGATTGCCCGGTTTGCTGCCTGCGAGGGCGCAAACCGGGTCTTCGTATTGCGTTACCTCTACTGGCGACCCTTGGCCTTGCCGAACACAAATTTCAGCCCCGGCTTTGCCTCGCCGATTTCTTCTTCGCCGCCCTCGGCATTTTCCCTGAAATACCGGGCGATTGCCTGCGCGTGCCACTGCATCAGTTCGTAGCAATAGGTCACTTCGCGCTCGCTCGGCGACCAATAGGCGTTTGGTTCGCCGCATTCGGCTGCCGTCAGCTTGATGCCGTCGTCAAGCTTGTAGAGGCCGGAGACCAGTTCCTGCAGGATCTCGAGAACCTGAGCCTCCTTCACCAGGTCCGCGTAGTCCTTGAGGTCGTTGTTCTTCGCGGGCTGGTAGGTGATCGTGAACTTGCTCTTCTGGTCGCCGGTCTGCAGATGCGGCTTCAGCACACCGAACCAGCTTGCATGGGCCTTCTGGTATTCACCCACGCATTCCTGCCGACGGCCGGCCGGCAGTTCGAGATCGTCTGCGGATTCGGTGAATTTCTCGGCATCCTTGCCGACCATCAGGCAGACCATATTGAAAGCGCGTTGGCGGTCGAGACCGTGCGCGTCCCAGAGAATTTGCTCATGTTCCGCCGCTTCGCTCGCTTCGGCAGACAATGTCCATCCGTCGACGGAATCGATGAGAGCTGTCTCGAAGACGTCTGCATCCGCCTCCAGAAGCAGGAGGGTGGAGAGCGTATCCACCGCATCCTCCTCGCGGCCAAGGACCGGCAGGTCGAATTCGGAGACCAGCATGTGACCGGCCTCGTGGAAGAGGAAGAACAGCGCGTTGCCGAAGGCGAACTCGACCGTATCGCCGATCTGTTCCTCCGTCAGGCCCTTGAGGTCGTCCTCCAGGGTTTCTGCACCCACATTCGGTGCCGACAGAGCGAGTAGCCCTGCCAAGGCAATTTGAAGAAGACTGCGTCGCATAGGCCCTCGTGACATCGCTGAAAACTGTCTTGATCTGTAACAGGCGCAGTTTAAATCTCAATGAATTCGTATTGTTGCCGAAGTATTAGCGGTATGACGAGAAGTATCGGAGACGCTTCAAGCCCGCTTGATAGGGTTCGGAAGATCCGGGAAATGCCGATGTCGCTCTGCGGCCTTGCGGGGCAAAAATTCATCGCCGATAGTGCTCTTCCATATCCGCCCCGATCCGGAGAGCTTCCATGAGCAACCATCTGAAATTCTTCATCAACGGAATCTGGATAACTCCGGATATTCCCGTCGCGCTCGATGTCGTCGATCCGTCGACGGAAGAGGCCTATACTCAGGTCGCTTTAGGCTCGAAGGCCGATGTGGACAAGGCGGTTGCGGCGGCCAAGGCGGCATTTCCTGCTTTTTCGCAATGGTCCAAGGCGGAGCGGCTGGCGCTCCTGAAACGCATCCTGGCCGAGTATGAAAAGCGATACGAAGACATCGCGCGAGCGGTCTCCCAGGAGATGGGGGCTCCGCTCGCCTTTGCCCGTGATGCGCAGGCCGCGGCCGGCAAAGGGCATCTCGCCGCCACGATCGAGGCGCTCGAAAACTACGAGTTCACCGAGGCGCGCGGCTCAACGATGATCGTCAAGGAGCCGATCGGCGTCTGCGCGCTGATCACACCGTGGAACTGGCCGCTCAACCAGATCGCCTGCAAGGTCGGCCCGGCGATCGCCGCCGGCTGCACCATGGTGCTGAAGCCTTCCGAGATCGCGCCGATCAGCGGCATCATCTTTGCGGAAGTTATGGAGGCGGCGGGCACGCCGAAGGGCGTCTTCAACCTCGTCAACGGAACCGGGCCCGATGTCGGCCAGGTTATGGCCGGCCATCCTGATGTCGATATGGTTTCCTTCACCGGCTCGACGCGGGCCGGCATCATCGTCGCCAAGACTGCGGCCGACACCGTGAAGCGCGTGGCCCAGGAACTCGGCGGCAAGTCGCCCAATATCATCCTTCCCGATGCCGAGTTTGAGAAAGCCGTTGCAGATGGCGTTACAGCCTGTTTCGGCAATTCCGGCCAGTCCTGCGATGCTCCGACGCGGATGCTGGTGCCGGCAAAGCGCCATGACGAAGCTCTGGATATCGCGAAGGCCGCAGCCGAAAAGCTGAAGACCGGCGATCCGCGTGGGGATGGTATCGATCTCGGCCCGGTGGTCAGCCAGACGCAATACGACAAGATCCAGCGGTTGATCGAGGCTGGCATCAAAGAAGGTGCAACGCTGGTCACCGGCGGACCGGGCCGGCCGGAGGGCCTCAACCGAGGCTATTATATCCGCCCGACCGTGTTTGGCCATGTCACCAACGACATGACGATCGCGCGAGAAGAAATCTTCGGGCCGGTCCTTTCTATCCTCTCCTATGAAGACGAAGAGCAGGCGGTGGAGATCGCCAACGACACGCCTTACGGGCTGGCGGCCTATGTGCAGTCCGGAGATATCGGCAATGCCCGCAAGGTGGCCGCGCGGCTGCGGGCCGGTTCGGTGTTCATCAATTATCCGGACTGGGACCTGTTCGCGCCCTTCGGCGGCTACAAGCAGTCCGGCAATGGCCGCGAATATGCCGATTGGGGCATCCACGACTTCCTCGAGATCAAGGGCATCGTCGGCTACGGCGCGTGAAACCGGCGACCACTGGCCTCAGGGATCAGATATGCGGTTCGGAATAGGCGGTGCAGGCTCCAACATCCCTCCAGGTCGGAATCCTGCCGTCCCGTTTGGCTTTTCTGTCCGACAGCGCGAGGAAGATATCCAGCCGACGGTCGCGCAGGCCCGGAACCAGCGCGGTCGCCGAGAGAGGAAGAGGCGCGAACGGATTGCCGCGATGATAGGCATGCAACTCCACCCGAACCGTATGCCGATGGCTGACAGCCCGTGAATGGAATGCGTAGGTATCGGCCACCACGAGGGTGTTTGCGGAAACCACGACCTTGCGTGGGGTAAAATCGCCAAGCGTCGACAATTCTTCGGGCGTGATGCGGAACGATCCTTCGGCATGGTGTGTGCGTCCGTCCGCGCTCGCCACAAGGCTCTGCCGGTATTCCCATTCCAGCCGCTTTTCGGTCAGCCTGTGGCTACCGGGGACGAAGACGAAGGGGCCGTCGTCCGGTCCGACATCATCGAGAAAAAGCCAAGCCTTGGAACTTGAATGGAAGGTATCGGCATGCAGGGCGGTCTGGGGATCGGCTTCCTGGATTGCGGGTTCTGCAATCACGGTCTGGATGAAATACACGGGATCGCCGCCGATACCTCCGACATAGCGGATGAGGCCTGCAATCGAGGGATCATTGCTGAACCGCGCCAGATCCGGCAGTTTTCCCAGCGCATTCCGGTTGATCGGGGTCATCCGCGTGACGGTCTGCCCCTGGCGCATCTCGCGAGCCGGCAGAGGCTCATTTTTGAGGTAGTCGCGTATCCGCTGGAACACGTCTGCCGGCAGGGCATTCTCGCGGATCACAAAGCCGTCCCTCTGGAATGCTTCCCGTTCTGCGGCACTTACCGAGACGCCGAGCAGTCGCCGGCGATAGGCGGCCATCCCGGCGGCAAGACGCACGCGTTCCCGATGGAGGCCCATTTCGTTGAAACGCGGATTGCCGATCACAGGGTTTTTGCGGAAGGATTTTTCGCTTCCGAAGACTCGGAAGGCGTAGCCCGGATAACGCCACCATTGGTCGATAGCTCGCGGCATGGATGGATCCCCCTTTCCATATCCGGAGGATAGGGAGAAACCGTCCCGAGGCAAGAGGGCGCGGTTGGTGACAATCGGAATCATCGGATATCCACGCCTTGAACACAGGCCCGAATGCCGGTCTACTGCTGTCGATTCCAGATATGCCTGAAAGAGAAAGAGGTTGTTGCCATGAAGCGCGTTTTCAACCCACCGGCCGTCCGCAGGCCTTTCGGCGCTTATAATCACGGCCTGCTGGTGCCGCCCGGTGCCAGCCTGCTCGTCACCTCCGGCCAGCTCGGAATATCACCGGAGGATAGGATCCCGCCTGATGTCACGCGGCAGGCGGAGCTTTGTTTCCAGGCGATCGGCGCGATCCTGGAGGAGGCGGGCATGACCTATGCGGATGTGATCCGCATCTCGGGCTTCGTCACCAGCCGCGAGGATTTTCCCGCTTACATGGCGGTGCGCGACCGCTACACGCTCGACCCCAAGCCGGTCTCGACGCTTCTCATCGTCGGCGGATTTACACGCGCGGAATTCCTCGTCGAGGTGGAAGTCACGGCCGCGAAGGTGTTTTAGTAGCCGCAGCGCCTCAGTTGCGCTTCATACTTGGCGGCCATGCCGGCGGACTTCTGCGCTGCCTGCCGGGTTCCTGACGAGAACTGGCCGCGCTCGTATCCCGCCTGGCCGGAATAATAGGCGAGGTAGAGGTTGTAGCTGTCGTTCAACGGGATGCCGTTCTTCACATGGCTCTGGTTGTGGTACCAGCCGACAAAATGGATGGCGTCGCCGAAGTCGGAGCGGCTGGCGCTCCAGCGGCCGGTGTCCTTCTTGTAAGTGAGCCAGGTGCCATCCAATGCCTGGGCGTAGCCATATGCCGTGGACTGACGCTTCCAGGGAATGAAGCCGAGCAGTTTGGTACGCGGCGGGCGGGCATTAGCCCTGAAGCCGGATTCCACATAGATCGTCGCCATCAGGATCGGCACGGGGACGCCGAACTCGCGTTCGGCCTTTTTGGCATCGCGGGCCCAATTGTTGAAGAACCCGTCGCGCTGTTCAAAAACCGCGCAGGCATCGGTAACCCGGCTCGGCGCGGAGGCGCAGGCGGTCAGGGACAGGGCCATGAGGGCGATGAAAAACGCAATACGCATCGCTTAATCACTCGGTTCTGAGAGATTAATAACCGGTAAAATTTAAAGAAAAGTTTAGTGAGCCGCTGCGGGCATCGGAACCGACCGGGTGGCGAGCCAGTTGCGGGCGATGACCCCGAACACCGCGGCCGCCGCGATCCCGCCGATTCCAAGCCCGACCGCGGGTGCAATCAGGCCCAGCAGACCGAAAACGAGGAGCGCATAACGCGCCGCGCCGTTGCAGGCAAAGCGGTCACGCACGAACCAGAGGCTTGCGAAATATATCGCGACCGGAATCCCCACCGCGTAATCGCCGACGATAAGCGGAACCTCGGCATGGTGGGTGATGACGTCGACCAGCACGGCAAAGCCAGCACCCACTGCTGCACCGGAGGTGAAAATGAAGAAATGCCCATAACCCCATTGCAGCGCGCGACTCAGCCTGTGGCTGCCGAGGTGTTCCTGCCGGGCGAAATAGGCCCACCAGAGCGCAAAGACGATAACCAGTGCCGAAAGCGCGGTGTGCACCAGCATCAGATTGAACTCGCCTGTGAACTGGCGGAGCGCGATGGAGCCGGCAAGCAGGGTTTCGCCGAGCACGATGATGTTCAGGAGCCCGTAACGTTCCATGATGTGATGGCGGTGCCAGGGCGTGTTCTTGGTCAGCGGTTCAGCAATGGCGGGAACCGCGAGTTCTAGCAGGGCGCCGAGGGCCCAGAGGGCGTATCCGAACCCGGTCGACAACAGCTGTGTCCCGAGGAAGATCAGCCAGTAGATCTGCACGAGGAAGATTCCCACGGCATAAGCGACATTGGTCCTGCGGTGGGCGGGATCATGGTAGGCAGCGCGCAGCCAGAGCACCACCATGGCGAGACGCATGACGATGTAGCCGAAAACCACCATGGTCAGATCCGGTACTGCGGTAAACAGGAACTGGATGCCGGCCGCCATGGTCAGTGATCCGCCCATCAGGATCATCGTCAAGAGCCGGTAGACGACATCGTCGTTGTCGTAGGCGGACGAGAACCAGGTGAAGTTCATCCAGGCCCACCAAATGCAAAAGAACGCGATCAGGTAGATGACGATACCCTGGCCTGCGTGGTTTTCCGAAATTGCATGGTGCAGCCCCGCGGCGGCGGATGCAATCGCGATGACCGACACCAGATCGAAAAGCAGTTCCAGCGGCGTCGCAGCGCGATGATGTTCGTCGGGATCGCGCGGGAGAAGAGGGCGCAGGATGCGATCTTTCAAGGAATACATGTTGCTCATCTTGCCCCTCCAGCCGAAAAATCCGATCCCCCGTTTTCTGAAGGCAGATCCATCCGATGGCAAGCATGAACCTCGCGACGCTTCATGGGTCTCCGACACACGCTAATCCATTCGGTACCCCCCTCTCTCTTCGTCTGTCTGCGTCAAACGGTCGCTTCGTGCTATGGCTGGCATTTGATAATAGCTAGTTTGCCAGCAGCGCTCATCGGGGGAGAGGGTGCATGACGAGACGCAGCTTTTCGTTTCCAGCCGCCGACATTCGAGCGCGTGCGCTCGGAGAAGTCCATTCGCGTCCCTATACTCTCGTCTCGCTTCCGCGGGTGATCTTCCAGCTCGCCTTCCTGACGGAAGCGAACTTTGAAGCCGATCGGGCGATCCTGGCGGATATGTCGCTGGGGCAGGGGGTGGCGCCACCGGCCGCAGACACCAGCCATCACACGATGAACTGGGGCAACGGCACGCTGCGCTGGGAAAAACATACCGAATTTTCCACCTATTTCTGGGACGCGCCGGCCCCTGTCCTGTTCGGCGGAGACGTTCCGGTCAACCCGTTTGGCGCCAGCTTCAAGGCCCCAGGTCCGTTCATTTCCGGTGTCCGGATCGAGATTCGGCCGGCGAACGAAGACCTCAGCCAGGTGATCGCCAGTTTCGATCCGACCAGCCTCTGTCGAAGCATCGTCGCCGATGGCCAGGCAACCGTCGTGACCGATTTCCGTCAAGACGGCGACGGGCTTACCAAATTTCTCATCCTTGACAACGGAATGACCGACGGCGGTCGTGGCGCCCTGGTCCAGCGCATTCTCGACATCGAGACCTATCGGACATTGGCTATGATGGGATTGCCCCTTGCGCTGACCCTGTCGCCCGAGATCCGCCGGATCGAAACCGGCCTTACGGCCGTGACGCAACGCATGAAGCAGCATGCCCGGCAGGAGGCCGACGCGATGCTTGCGGAGATCACCCGGCTGGCGGCCGAGCTTGAAGCCAATGCGGCGCTCAGCCTCTACCGGTTCGGCGCGAGCCGGGCTTATTACAATATCGTTCTCGAACGCGTCGCGATGCTGGCTGAAAAGCCGGTGTCGGGCAACGAGTCGCTCGGTTCGTTCCTTCAGAGGCGGCTCGCCCCGGCGATGCGGACCTGCCAGTCGGTCGAAGAGCGGCAGGCGAACCTTTCGCGCAAGCTGGCGCGGGCGACCGCGCTTCTCAGAAGCTGGATCGACGTCGATCTGCAGAAGTTCAATACCAAGCTTCTGGATTCCATGAACCAGCGCGCCCATCTGCAGCTTCGCCTGCAGCAGACCGTCGAAGGCCTCTCGGTTGCCGCCATTTCCTATTACGTGATCGGGCTTGTGGGCTATCTCGCGAAGTTTGCCCACAATATCGGGGTCCATATCGCCCCGGAAACGCTGACCGGCGCTGCGGTTCCGATCGTAGTGATCGCGGTCTGGCTGCTGGTCAGGCGTATCCGCAAAAGCCACAAGGACGACCACGTCCAGCCGAACCCCTAAAACCGCTCCATCTCCCGCTTCACCTTGGCAAGGAATGCGGCTCGGGTTTCCGGCGTGCAATTGTTCATGTCGTAGTGAGCAAGGAACATCACCCTGCGAGCCGGATTGGTGGTGACCCGGAGCACGCGCGTAGCAATCTTTTTTGGCGGATTGCCGGCCATGAAGGCCCGCCAACGGGTGGCGCCGTAGGTCAATACCACGCCGACCTTGCGAATATTGGTGAGCTTGCGGGTGAGCACGCCGTCCGCCAGATCGAAGGTTACGCCCGGCAGCCAGACGCGGTCGAAATAACCCTTCAGAATGGCAGGCCAGCCGAAGTTCCAGATCGGGGTGACGATCACCAGCGCTTCGGCAGCCTGCAGCCTCTCCACATAGGAACGGACCGGCTCGATATTGTCCGGCACGTCGTGATAGCCGATCCGCTCTTCGCGCGAGAGGACCGGATTGAAGTTTTCGGCATAGAGATTGCAGTCATCCACATCGTGGCCAGCCCTCTGGAGGCTTTCGCGGGTTGCGGCATGCAGGGCAGCGCCGTAGCTCGATTCGACCGGATGCGAGTGAAGAAGCAGAACCTTCATCAGCCCCCCGCGACGGCAAGGCCGGGGAAGAGGTAGTTCTTGCCCGCCGAAAAATCGAAGTCCGGATTCTCCCAGGCGATCATCTTTCCGGGGTTGAGCAGGCCCTTCGGATCGGTCTCTTTTTTGAAGGCGAGCTGCACCACGTCCGTCTGCTTCATGCCGCCTTCTTCCAGCGTATAGCGGTGCGGGTTAAAGATCGGGCAGCCATTGTCCTGATGTATCTTGATGATCTCCTCCAGACGCTTCCTGGTCGTATAGCGCACCAGCGGCAGGCCGGAGCACTGCATGCGACCGTCGAACTTGATGAATTCCAGGTGGCCCGGCACTTCATCACCGAAAATCTTCACCATTTTCTCGACCTTGGCAACATGGTCGGGTCCCGGATACTGGACCTGCAGATAGGTGAAGTTCGGATCGACCTTCAGCGCGCGGAGCGTCGTATGGTTCCAGGCAAGCTCATAGGCATGCGGGATGCCCTTCATGCTTTCCACCCTGTCGGAACGGAAGAGGATTTCGCCCTTCTGGCGTTCGGTAAAGGCAGTGAAGGCATCCATGGAATGCGGCGCCACCATCAGCACGCAGATCGACTGGCCGCGATGGCGGATGAAAGGCTTGTGGCGCGGGAAGAAGTCGTAGGGGATCGGCGCGGCGATCGGCGCGATTTCCTTGACGAGGATGCCGTTCTTATGGGCGATTTGATCGCCGAAGCGCACGGCATCCATGAAGTCGTCGTATCCGACCAGCACGTCGACCCAATCATAAGCCGGTGCGAGCGGCATCTCCACCTCGACGATGATGCCGTTGGTGCCGTAGGCATGGGTCACCTTCTGCAGGTCCCATGCGGTGAGGTCGAGCACGCGCGGCTCGGCTTCCATGGTGACGACGCGCAGGCGCAGGATATTGCCGAGGTCGCGCAGGCCGCCCCAGTGGATCGAGCCGACACCGCCCGAACCGCCGGCGATGAAGCCGCCGATCGTCGCCGTCTGGGCAGTCGAGGGGTGGAAGCGCAGTTCCTGACCGGAATGGGCCTTGGTCTGGCGGTCGAGTTCGGCGATCACGATGCCGGGTTCGGCAATGACGCGGCCGGGATGAATCTCCTTGATCTTGTTCATGTTGATGAGGTTCAGCACAATACCGCCGGAGAGCGGCATGGCCTGTCCGTAATTGCCGGTGCCGGCGCCGCGCGGGGTGATCGGCACGCCGTGCGCGAAAGCGACTTTTAGAACCTGAATGACCTCTTCCTCGGTCTTCGGCGAGACGACGAGATCGGCGGTGACGGTGTCGAGTTCCTCTTTCAGGATTGGGGAATACCAGTAGAAATCGCGGCTCTTCTGGCGCACCAGCGCCGGATTGTCCTCCACCGCAATGCCTTCGAGCTCTTTCTTGATCTGTGCGTAATCTGCCATCTTATCTTTCCAGAATCGGGTCCAGGTCACGGTAATCCGGCAGGCGACGGTCGATGCCCATGCCATTCCGCATCACGATGCGGTCGGCCTGCGGACGGGAGAGGAATTCGCTCCAGCGGCGGGCGCTGAAGAGCACGAGATCGGCGGGGCCACCTTCGGCGATGACGCCGATATCGGGCCGGCCGAGGATTTCCGCTGGCGTCGAGGTGACGACGCGGGCGGAGGTGTCGAGCGGGTGGTCGAGATGCAGGATGCGTACGGCCTCCCGGAACACCTCGACCGGATCCATGTCGCCATAGGCGTAGAAAGGGTCACGGGTATTATCCGAGGAGACGGCCGTTTTCACGCCGGCCGCGGCCAATTCGTGGAATAGCGTGACGCCGCGCCAGCGGGGGGTGCGGCCGGCGTGGCGATCCTGCAGATACATGTTGCACATCGGCAGCGAGACGACTGAAATCCCGGCTTCCGCGACTTTGTCGACAACGCGTTTGGCGGTGTCGTCATCCTGGCGGGCGAGCGAACAGCAATGGCCGACGGTGACCGAACCTTCGAAGCGGTTGCGGCGTTTGGCGTCGGCGATGGTTTCGAGCGTCAGGACCTGTTTGTCCTCGGTCTCATCCACATGCAGGTCGATGTCGAGGCCGTTGTCGGAGGCTGCCCGGAAGAGGCTATCGAGGATGTTTTCGAAGTCCGGGAGAATGCGTGTGGCACCGCCAAGCAGCCCGCCATAACGTCTCACCGTCGCGACGATGCCGTTGAAGACCGCCTGGTCGGGCACGCATTCCAGCGGCAGGAGAGCTACCGCCTGCAGCGCGATCCGGTCTTTCCACTCCTCGCGCAGTTCGGCAAACAGCGGGAACGAGATATCCGGCTGCGGCGGTATGCTGTCGAGATGGGTGCGGATCAGCTTCGTGCCGTGGGCATAGGCGCTCTTCAGCGAGAATTCGAAGCGGGTGCGGACGTCCTCCGCCGTCCAGTTGGCGATGCGGTCCTCGCGCACGTTCATCAGTGCGCCTTCGAACGTGCCGTCCGGGTTCGGTCTGCGGTCCCAGAAATGGCCCTTGTCGAGATGCGTGTGCATGTCGACAAAGCAAGGCCAGACCATGCCGCCGCGCATGTCCACCTTCACCAGATCGGCAGGTGCGGTGGCGGCCGGAAGTATCCTTTCGATCCTGCCGTCCGAGATGATCAGATCCGCCCCTATCAAGCCTTCCTTTGCCGGTGCGGAAAAACCTTTGACGAGGACCGCCGGCAGGGTGGCGTTGACGAGCGCAAAACGACGGGCATCGGGAAGCGTCATGAATTCGCCAGGCATCAGTTTTCTCTCTTGAGGCTGCTCTCATGCCAGCGATGCAGGAAAGCCTAGGCGATGAAGGAGGTAATCATGAAGATCACCACGCCCAGCACCGAAAGCAGGATCAGCGCTGCAAAAAGACGCGGAATGTTGAGACGATACTGGGACTCCAGCAGGCGGAAGGCGAGACCGGAGCCAGCGCCCGCGGAACCCGCCGCAAATTCCGCCACCACGGCTGCGATCAGCGCCAGTCCGCCGCCGATCCTCAATCCTGTCATGAAATAGGGAAGCGAGGAGGGGAGCTTCAGGTAAAGCAGCGTCTGCCAGCGCGAGGCGCCGTAGAGGTCGAAGAGGTTGAGCAGGTTATGGTCGACGCTCTTCAAACCCTGCACCATGTTCGACAGGATTGGAAAGAAGGCGACGAGGAATGCGCAGATCAGAAGCGCGACCTGGGTCGTCGGCGCGTAGATCAGGATCAGCGGCGCGATCGCCACGATCGGCGTCACCTGCAGGATGACGGTAATCGGATAGAAGGCCGTCTCGATCCATTTCGACTGGACGAGGAAAATGGCGATGCCGACGCCGCCGATCAGCGCCAGCGCCAGCGCCTGCAGGGTGATCTGCGTCGTGACCCAGAGGGCGGGCCAAAGCGTGCCCCAGTCGTTATAGAGCGAGTTCGCCACCGCCAGCGGCCCGGGCAGAATATACTGCGGAATGCCGTTGACGCTGATGATGAACTGCCAGAGCAGGATCAGGCCGACCACCACGCAAATGGGGATCAGCGTGCGCAGCAGCGTCTCCCGGTTGCGAGCGAAGAGGCCCGGCTTCAGAGGCGTAAGGATCGGATCATCTGCCATCAGTGTTCCTCCCCGCCGATCGCTTCCAGGAGCATGTTGGAAACCTTTTCACAGGCCTGCCGGTATTCTTCCGACGTGCGGTAATGCGCATCGCGCGACATGCTCGTCTTCAGCGGGAAGTCCGCATGAACCCGGCCCGGCCGTGCCTTCATCACCACGATGCGGTTCGAGAGGTAGGCGGATTCGAAGACGGAGTGGGTGACGAAGATCACGGTGATGCCCGTTTCGTGCCAGAGCCTCAACACATCGTCATTGAGTTTCTGGCGGGTGATTTCGTCCAATGCCGCAAAGGGCTCGTCCATCAGCAACAGCTTCGGCTTGGTGACCAGCGCGCGGGCGATCGAGACGCGCATCTTCATGCCGCCGGAAAGCTCGCGGGGATAAGCATCGGCGAAATCCTGAAGGCCGACGGTTGCAAGCGTCTCCATGATCTCGTCGCGGGCGGCGGTTTTCGAAACCCCGCGCAGCTTAAGCGGCAGGTGAACATTGCCGAATACCGTCTGCCACGGCATCAGCGTCGGTTCCTGAAAGACGAAGGATATGTCGCCTTCGGGCAGACCCTTGGAATTGATGCGGGAACTCGGCCAGTCGATCGTGCCGGCCGAGACATCGCCGAGCCCCGCGATGATCCTGAGTGCCGTCGACTTGCCGCAACCGGAGGGACCAAGCAGGCTCACGAACTCACCGCCCTCGACAGTCAGCGACATGTCGGACAATGCGAGCGTGCCGCTCGAAAACATCTTGGAGACGCTGCGCATCACGACCAGCGGGCGTTTGCGGCTGTCTCCGGGAGCAGGCATCAACGGGGCTTGGGACGTGGTCATGCTTCACTCGATCAGAAGGGCGGCATTCGCCGCTGGGTGCCCGGCGGCGCGCGAGGTTAAGTCCCCCTTGTGGGGAACGGTTGGAGAGGGGGCTCTTGCGCGGAAAACCCTCCCGCCTGCCGGCACCCTCCCCGCGAGGGAGGATTAAGTATGCCGCACCGTCTACTCTACTTCTTAAGCGCCATTCCGACGCCCTTGCAGACGAATTTGGTCGAATAGGCCTTCTTGTAGTCGAGGTCGGCAGGCTGGACGTTGATTGCCACCATCGAGTCGAAGAACTTCTTGTAGCGCTCGTCGGTGATGCAGCCGATGCCCTTGGTCTCGGCATCGCCGGAAACCACTATTCCGTATTCCTTCATCTTGGCGATGGAATAGGCGATCTGACCGTCCGTCATTTCCGGATTGTCCTTCTTGATCAGATCGTTGGCGGCTTTGTTGTCGCCGTAGAGATAGTTGTACCATCCTTCGATCGACGCATCGACGAAACGCTGCACGACCTCAGGCTTCTTGTCGAGCATCGGCTGCGTCGTGGTGATCATCGTCGAATAGGGGCCGTAGCCGGCATCGGCGATGAGGAACACTTTCGGCGCCCAGCCAGCCTGTTTTTCGATCTCATAGGGCTCGGAGGTCAGATAACCCTGCTGTGCGGACTTCTTGTCGGCGATGAAGGGAGCCGGATTGAAGGTATAGGGCTTGTACTGTTCATCGCGGAAGCCCTTGAAGTTCTTCTTCATCCACTCGAAATACGTGACATAGCCTTCCTTACCCATGAAGATCGTATCGAGATTGGCAAGGTCCTCGAACTTTTCGACGCCCGCGTCGGGATGGGCGAGCAGGACCTGCGGGTCCTTCTGGAAGATCGAGGCGACGCTGACCAGCGGAATGCCCTGCTTGACGGCATCCATGTCCCCGAGCGGCCCGCCCATGTAGAAATCCACCTTGCCGGCGATCAGAAGCGCGCGGTTGGCAGCGTGCGGGCCGCCCTGGATGATCGTCACCTTCAGGCCATGCTTCTCATAGGTCCCATCGGCCACGGCCTGGTAGAAGCCGCCGTGCTCTGCCTGGGCCAGCCAGTTGGTGCCGTAGGATACTTCATCGAGCGCCGCTGCCGGAGCCGCTGCGAGCACCATCGCAGAGAGGCCGAGCGCCGCCAGAAAACTCTTCATAGTCAATGAATTGGACATGTGGTTTCGTTCCCCTGTTAAACCCTGCGGCATCGTGAGAGTATTTCTTTTCCAGCATTTGTACGGTTGCGTTGCTCTTTGAAAAGCATCAAATTTCGTCCGCATTGATGCCTTTCCGGCATCGGTCGAAAAATGACATGCCAAATTGTGCGGCATGGTCAAAAATGATGCAACGGGGGTGATGTAAAATGCTGCATTCGCGAAAGCTGCTTTATATCGATGAGATCGCCCGTTGCGGATCGATCCGCAAGGCGGCAACCCGTCTGAATGTTGCATCGTCGGCGATCAACCGGCAGATCCTGGCGCTGGAGGAGGAGTTAGGGGTGCCGATTTTCGAGCGCATGCCTCGCGGGCTGAAGCTCACCGCTGCCGGAGAATTGTGCATTGAACACATCCGCGAAGTTCTCAAAACCTATGAGCGGATGGAATCGCGCATCCGCGGTCTCAAGATGCCGCAGGCCGGCAAGGTGGCGCTGGTGGCGACGGTGGGACTGGCGGCGGGACCATTGCCTGATATCATCGCGCGGTTCGTCGCCGAGCACCCGCGTGTGCGCATACACTTGAGGAACGACGGCCCTTCGAACACCATTCAGCCGGTGGTAAACGGCGAGGTCGACATCGGTATTGGTTTCAACATCCCGGCGACGCCCGGCATCCGGACGCTCGCCAATTTCGATATTCCGATCGGGGTGGTTATGCCGCCGGGACACAGGCTGGCGGGCGAGGGCGCGGTCGATCTGGCCGAGGTGGTGCAGGAGCCGCTGGTGCTTTCGCAGCCGGGCACGAGCCTGCGCAACGTCATCAATCTGGCGCTTTCGCCCTTCTCGATTCCGGTCGAGCCGATCGTGGAAACCAATGCCTCGGAAATGCTGAAGCAGCTCGTGAAGGCAGGCACCGGGTTGACGCTCCTCAATCCACTCGACGTGCTTCAGGAATGCCGGCGCGGCGAACTGGTTTTCCGGCCGCTCGCCAATCCGCATGCACGTCATCAGCCGATGAAGCTCTTTGCCCGCTCGCGCGCCACGCTCGATACCGCCACCAGCCTATTCGTCGAATTTCTCTTGTCGGAACTCTCAGGCCTCGTCGGAGAGCTGCAGGCGAAGGGGCATGTGCCGCCTCAGCCACAGGCGAGGGATGTCCAGCGGGAGCAGGATCAGCGCGAGTAGAGATTGTCGAGCGAATATGCTGCGAAATCGCGCAGCATCTCGATAAAACGGGCAACCTGATGGCGGCAGATCGAAGCGCCCTTTTCGGCCGTGCCTTTCGATGCGTCGCCCACCACGCCGTTCGGATTGAGGTCATGGGCAAGCCATGCGAGCGCATGCGGGGGCGTCGGCTGGATGAATTTCGATTGAGACTTCATCCATTCCGCCTTGGAAACGAAATTCTGAGCCTTGTCCATCCGCACCAGATCCGGGCGGAAATGCAGCATCAGCGAGGTTTCGACTTCGCCGCCATGGATGCCAAATTTCTGCTCATGCTCGCCGATCAGCCCTTCCGGATTGCCGAAGCGGCCCCACTGCGTGCCGATCACCGCCATCTGGTAGCGGACGCGCAACTCGCGACCGACAATGCTCATGATATCGACATTGCCGCCATGGGAATTGACGATGACGAGCTTCTTCACGCCGGCTTCTGCTACCTTGGCGCCGATGGCCGTCCACATCGGAATGAGGAGTTCGGCACCGAAGGAGAGGGTGCCTGGACCATAGACGTGTTCGTTGGCCTTGCCGATTTCCTGGGTGGGCAGGATCAGGAAATCGAGATCCTCCGGCCGCTGCGCCTTCAGTTCCGCAAGCATACCGTTGGCGATCACCACGTCGGTGGCGATCGGAAGGTGCGGACCGTGCTGCTCGGTCGAGGCGATCGGCAGAATGGCGATGGTTTTTTCGGGCGAAAGCTGCGCGAAATCGAGGGTATTGAGTTCGTTCCAGTAAAACGGCTTGCCCATGCTGCCCCTGCCTTTCCTGATGTTTGTGACAGGGTTAGGAGATCGGGCACGTCTCGAAAAGCATCAATTTCCGCCCAGCGCGTTGCCTTTTTGAGCGCAGACAGGGAGGCCGGCTGTGCCATGGCAAGAAAAAGGCGGATTTCAATAAAATTGCATCTATCCGCTTAATCGCGCCGAGAGCCCTGCCGCATATGGTTGTGCCATAAGAGACAAGACGGCGACCAAGCCGCTCGACAAACGGGGTGCAGCGCAATGATCAAGAAGCTCATTATTTCCGCGGTCGTTCTGACGGCCCTCATTTCCGGCAAGGAAGCCAAAGCCGCCGGTGCGGGTGGTTTTGCCCGGGCGCTCTCTTCCGTGCCTGTCGTTCAGGTTCCGGCTGTCGAAAGCCGGTCGATGGGAACTGAGGAGCGTATGGTGGACGAGGCATTGATCTTCGATCCGTCGGACAGCCGGGCCGCGCAAGGCCAACTGCCTCCCGCAGTTTACCACAACATCTGATTTCGACAGCCTCAACTACCGGCAACCGACTTGCCCGTCTCCACCATTATGCGGAGACGGGTTTTCCCCATTCGGCGATTGCGATCCCGCCGAGGGCGAGCGCCAGCGCGACGATGTGGAAGACCTGCAGGGCTTCGCCGAGAATGGCGACCGAGAGCAGCGTCCCGAAGACGGGAACGAGATTGATGAACAGGCCGGCCCTGTTGGCGCCGATCTTCTGGACGCCGACGATATAGAGAACCTGTGCGATCAGCGAGGCGAAGATGCCCGTATAGAGCACGATCAGCCAGCCCCTCGTATCGGGCCAGATCAGCCGGTCGGCGGAATATTCCCAGAAGACGAGCGGTGTCGTGAAGATGAGCGCAAAGAGGGCGGGGAATGCCATCAGGGTGCGCCAATTGACCTGCGGCCGCCATCTGAGCGCAACGGTGTAGATGGCGTAAGCCATGACGGCGATCATCATGATTGCGTCGCCGAAATTGACGGTGAGCGTCACCAGCGTGCCGAGATCTCCGTGGACGGCGGTAATCACGCCTCCGAACAAGGTGAGGGTGAAGCCGAGGATCTGTGCCCAGGAAACCTTCATGCGGAACAGCAGGAAGTTGATGACGAAGATCAGCATGGGGATGACAGCCTGCTCAACCGTTACGTTGATCGCCGTCGTGTAGTTGACGGCGGTATAGAGCGCGGCGTTGAAAACGACATAACCTATGACGCCCAGGAAGATGAGAATCGGCAGGTTCTTCCTGACGATCGGCCAGTCCTTCACCAGTTGCGGCACCGAGATCGCGAAAATGATTGCAACGGCGGCGAACCAGCGCCAGAAGGTCAGCATCATCGGGCTGACATGGCCGACGGCGAGCTTGCCGGCCACCGCATTGCCGCCCCAGCACAAGGTGGCAATGACGAGGGAAAGATAGGCCTTTTTGTGCAAAACAATTCTCCGGCACCGGCCGTAGGGCGCCGGTATCAACAGTCGGGGCCGGGAAATAGCCCGCCGCTCACGCATTTGTCACGTAAAAACCGCGAGCGAGTCACAAACAGGTCGCTTTCCTTCGGCCAAGGCATTATAGATGCGCGCGTTTGCACTGTTCGCGGATATCCTTATCCGGAAACGGAGCCTAAATCTAAGTGGCGCATCGACCCGTAGGTCAAAAACGATCTACGGTAGGTGCGCGTATGGTCGTGTGGGGCTTTGCCCGCAGTACAGGAAGCAGAGATGACGAACGTAGTCGTGGTTGGTTCGCAATGGGGTGACGAAGGCAAGGGCAAGATTGTCGACTGGCTTTCCGAACGCGCCGATATCGTCGTGCGCTTCCAAGGCGGTCACAATGCCGGCCATACGCTCGTTATCGATGGCGTCAGTTACAAGCTTTCGCTTCTCCCGTCCGGGATCGTGCGGGGCGGCAAGATCTCCGTGATCGGCAACGGCGTCGTTCTTGATCCGCATGCTCTGGTTGCCGAGATCGACAAACTCGCCGGACAGGGTGTGAAGGTCACGCCGGAAAATCTCCGCATCGCCGACAATGCGACGCTCATTCTCTCCCTGCACCGCGAACTCGACGGTCTTCGCGAAGATGCCGCCTCCAACAGCGGCACCAAGATCGGCACCACCCGCCGCGGCATCGGTCCTGCCTATGAGGACAAGGTAGGCCGCCGTGCCATCCGTGTCATGGACCTGGCCGACATGGACACGCTGCCCGGCAAGGTCGACCGTATCCTCACCCACCACAATGCGCTTCGGCGCGGCCTCGGCGAAAAGGAGATCTCGCACGAGGCGATCATGCAGGAACTCACCTCGGTCGCCGCGCGCGTACTGCCTTTCCGGGAAACCGTCTGGGAACTGCTCGACAAGGAACGTCGCAAGGGCGCCCGCATCCTCTTCGAAGGCGCTCAAGGGTCGCTGCTCGATATCGACCACGGCACCTATCCCTTCGTGACCTCATCCAACACCGTCGCCGGCCAGGCTTCGGCCGGCTCCGGCATGGGGCCGGGTACGCTCGGCTATATCCTCGGGATCACCAAGGCTTACACGACTCGCGTCGGCGAAGGCCCGTTTCCGACCGAACTCAAGGATGAGATCGGTCAATTTCTTGGGGAAAAAGGCCATGAATTTGGAACGGTTACCGGCCGTAAGCGCCGCTGCGGCTGGTTCGATGCCGCGCTTGTGCGCCAGTCGGTCGCGACCAACGGGATCACCGGAATTGCGCTGACCAAGCTCGATGTGCTCGACGGCCTGGACGAATTAAAGATCTGCGTTGGCTACAAGCTCGACGGCGTTCAGATCGATCATCTCCCGGCAAGCCAGGGCGCGCAGGCTCGTGTCGAGCCGGTTTACGTCACGCTGGAAGGCTGGAAGGAATCGACGGTCGGCGCCCGCAAATGGGCCGATCTCCCGGCCCAGGCCATCAAGTATGTCCGCCAGGTGGAGGAATTGATTGGCGCGCCCGTCGCGCTACTTTCCACCAGTCCTGAGCGGGAAGACACCATACTTGTGACCGACCCATTTGAAGATTAAAGTCAAAAATTGGTTACCATTCGGCTGATCTTCGGATTGGCGATCATGAGAAAGTGCTGATGGCTGATTTTGTTGCGGTTATCCGCCGCGCGGTTGACGGACTGGCGAGCAATACGCCGGAGATGCGCGCGAAGGTGTATGATAAGGCTCGTGGCGCCGTGCAGCGGCAGCTCGAGAACATGAAGCCGCGCCCACCGGAAGACATGCTGCGCCGGCAGATGGAGAAGCTCGAGGCCGCGATCGTCGATGTCGAGAGTGAGCATGCCGAAGCGCTGGCGCCCGTCGTCGACGAGGCCCCGGCGGGGCATCCAGCCGAAGAAGCCGTTGTCGAACCGGTCGCCGCCGAGCCGGTGGCCGAAGCCGGCGAAGAACCTGCTGCGCAAGTTGCCGAGACTGTCGAAGGAGAGGCTGTCTCTCCCGAACAATATGCGCAAGAACAGCAGATCGCTGTGGAGGAGGCCGCCGAGCCTGCACCGGCACCGGCCGAATACGAATCGGCACCGGTTTTCCGGGAGGACGACTACCAGGCGCCCGAAACGGTTACCGTCGTAGAGGAGCCGGCACCAGCCGAGACAGAACAGCAGGCCGTGGAAGAGACGGCGCCGGTTGTCGAGCAGCCCAGCTTCCATGAAGAGCAGGAAGTCGCGGCTGCACCAGCTGACGAGCCGGCCGCAGGCCACCAATACGGCGATTGGCGCGACGACATGCCACCGGAAGGGGCTCCTTCAGCCCCGACGGTTTTCGATTACGACGAGCCGGCGACTGAGGCGGTGCAGCCCGCTGTCTGGCCTGACGAGCCGCCTCCACTGGAGCCTGAGCCCCTGTCGGAGCCGGCGGCCGCCGAGCCCGTCGCCGCCGAAGACGATTTTCCATATCCCACCCGGAGCGGAGAAGACCAGCGTCCGAACGAGCCTGAATTCGCTCAGGAATGGGCCGGCGAGCCGCATCCCCTGGAACCGGAGCAGGCCGCGGAAGAACCTCCGAAGGCTGAAGAAGATTGGGGATGGGCACCGTCCCAGCCTGAGGCTGCGCCGGCCGCCGGTGCCGCCGCGAATGTCGCTGCCGTATGGAATGAAGTTCCCGAACTCGTGCCAGCCGGTCCTGCCGGCCACGAATTGACGGCTACACCGGTCGAGGCGCATTTCGATTCGGAAACCCACGTTTCGGCCGATACGGTCCGGATGCCTCCGGTCTCCGACCTCCCCGTGGCGAATGCGGCGGTCGCAGCGGCAGCCAAGGACCCGATCGCAGACTATCTCGATCCGCAGTCGAAGCCGGGAGAGAAGACCGCGGAAAGCGATCCCTGGGCCGATCTGGAAGAACTGATCGGCTTCAACAAGGACGCTCCTCTACCGGGAGGCACCTCCCGCAGCAGCACTCTGCACAGCGAGGCGGATGCGGACGATCTGATGCCTGCGCCGGCCCGGCCCTATCGGGTGACCCCGGTGCGCAAGCGGAATTATGCGGGCATCATCCTTGCCATCGTCGGCCTGGCTCTCGTGGGTGCCGGCGGTTACGCGATCTGGCTGAACCGAGATTCGCTGAACGATATGGTGGATGGGCTGTTCCAGTCGAGCGCGCCGACGACGCAGACCGCAGAGCAGACGCCGGCTCCCGCACCCGCGACCCCGGCACCGAGCCAAACGCCTCCGCCGGCACCGCAGACCAATGCCGCAGCGCCCGCCACTCCCGCGACGCCAGCCACTCCCGCCACTCCCGCTCCGGCGGACGGATCCACCACGACGACGAAATTTACCCAGCGCCTGATGGCAGACGGCAGCGAAGTCGACGATGGGCCGGGCGGCACGGGCGGTCTTGCGCAGAATGCAGAGGGGCAGTCGGTCGCTCAGCTCAATACGCCGCCGGCCGCTCAGGCCGCGACGCCCGAGCCCGGCGCACCCGCAGGTGCCGCACCTGCTCCGGGTGCCGGACCAACCGAAACCCCGCAGGCTACGCCGGATCAGGGTGCTGCCGCACCGTCCGCCAATCCATCCGACGCCCCGGCGCTCGCCGGGGAAAAGATGTTCCTCTACGAGGAGCGGATCGGCCAGACGGCGCCCACGGCGATCGAAGGCGCGGTCTCATGGTCGCTCCAGCGCGAGCCGGGCGCGAACGGCCGACCGGAGCCGGTTATCCAGGGACGGATCAACATTCCGGGCCGCGGCCTGACGGCGCTCGTCACCGTCAAACGCAACGGCGATCCATCGCTGCCAGCCAGCCATCTCGTGGAGATCGTCTTCGCGGTGCCGCCGGATTTCGAAGGCGGCGCGATCGACAGCGTGCAGCGCATCGCCATGAAGCAGACGGAACAGGATCGCGGCAATGCGCTCATCGCCGTGCCGGCCAAGATCACCGATGACTTCCACATGATCGCGCTCAACGATTTCCCCGACGCCCGCACCACCAATCTGGAGCTCTTGCGCAGTCGCAACTGGATCGACATTCCCGTTGCCTATCGCAACGGCCGCCGCGCGCTTTTCACCCTCCAGAAGGGGCCGGAAGGCGAGCGGATCTTCGCCGAAGCTATCAGGGAATGGGCCACGCTCGGGGCACCCGCCACCGGGCAGTAAGGATTTTCGGCTTAAAACGAAAAGGCCCGGCAACGACGCCGGGCCTTTTTTGTATTTATTTCGGTGGCGCCGGTCCGGCTGCTGTTAAGCGTCGACCACGCGCAGGGCGTTTGCCTGGGCAAGCGCTTCCTTCTGGACGGCCTCCTGCACCTTCTCGAAGGCGCGGACCTCGATCTGGCGCACGCGTTCGCGGCTGATGTCGAACTCCGACGACAGCTCTTCCAGGGTGACCGGCTCGTCGGCGAGGCGGCGTGCTTCGAAGATGCGGCGTTCGCGGTCGTTCAGTACGCTCAGGGCCTTGGAGAGCATCCGGCGGCGCGTATCCAGTTCGTCCTGCTCGATCAGCACTTCTTCCTGGCTGTCGCGGTCGTCCACCAGCCAATCCTGCCACTGTCCCGCTTCACCTTCGCTGGCGCGGATCGGCGCATTTAGCGAAGCGTCGCCGGACAGGCGGCGGTTCATGGAAACCACTTCCTCCTCGGACACATTGAGCTTGGTGGCGATTTCAGCAACCTGATCCGGCTTCAGATCGCCTTCGTCGATCGCCTGGATCCGACCTTTGAGCCGGCGCAGGTTGAAGAAAAGCCGCTTCTGGTTGGCGGTGGTGCCCATTTTAACGAGCGACCAGGAGCGCAGGATATATTCCTGGATCGAGGCCTTGATCCACCACATGGCATAGGTTGCCAGGCGGAAACCGCGTTCCGGGTCGAACTTCTTGACGGCCTGCATGAGGCCGACATTGCCCTCGGACACGACTTCGCCGATCGGCAGACCATAACCGCGATAGCCCATGGCAATCTTTGCGACGAGGCGCAGATGGCTCGTCACAAGCTTATGGGCGGCATTGCGGTCGCCATGTTCGGCGTAACGTTTCGCCAGCATGTATTCCTGCTGGGGCTCCAGCATCGGAAACTTGCGAATTTCATCGAGATAACGGTTGAGACCGGCTTCGCCGGCGGTAATTGAAGGCAGAGTATTGCGGGCCATAAAGCACCCCTTTCCGATCGTTGTCGGCTCCCTCTTACGTGTGGCAATCTTCAAGGTGTTAATGCATGCTGAGGCGAGCCAAGGCCGCACGGGTCATTTCCGACCCCGCACCAACCCACGTAACAAATAAGTACGGCAGAACCGTGGTTCAAGTGATCACGGCGGCGTTATATCATTACAATGTGGTAATGTTCCCGGGCTTCTCAGCGATATACGCGCTCGGAAAACTTCCGCATTCCGGACCGGATCATCAATTCATATACCATCCGGCGGCTCATGGGATTGTGCAGTCTTGCCACCTTCGAGCCGAGGAATTCAGTCTCCACGTGACGGAAGGCGAGCAGATCCGAAGCCTCGGTGATCGCATTGTAGTAGAATTCATGGAACTGCCTGCGGCACACATAGGTCTTGTATTTTGTCATGCAGAAGGTCGAGAACGCGCTCTTCTGCTGCCGCAGGAAATCGGCGACGCCGACCGTCACCTCCGGCCAGGCCGGATTGAACGTGTCGTCGAAGGCAATGACGCCGTGGTCGGCGAGCGTATCCATCGCGAGCGTGCTGTCTGCGGTGATGTGATCGAGCATGTGGCCGCCGTCGATGCTGAAGAAGCGCGGCCGGCCGATCCTGGCGATGATGTCTTCCGCCTGCAACCCGGTGCTGTCTGCCTTGATGATCAGGTCCTCATCGACGGGAACGCCGAGCCGCTGACCGTTTTCGATGAAGCGTCGGTATTGCGTGGCAGAGCCGTCCGCTACCTGGCCGATATCGAAAAGATCGATCCCGAGAACTTTGTCCCCGTCTTCGCAGATCTTCTTCAGCAGAAAATAAGAACGCCCGTAAAACACCCCGATCTCGGCAAGTCCTCCCTCCATCCCCTCTCGCTTCTGGGCCTGCAGAAGCGAGAGGAAGACCAGCGCGTCCGGCGGGTCGATATATCCCTCGACTGTCTGAAGGTCGTGGAAAATGAACTTCCGGAGGGTTGAGTTCATGCCTTGCTCGTTCCTCGGTCTGTAGTTGTCGAGCCGACGTTTTGAGATCACGCGATGTACATCTCCCGCCCTGGTTGAATTTCGCCGGACGATATTTTGCATTGCAACAAGTAAGACAAATGGAGCAAAAATTTGACGAGAGCCTAATCCGATTGATCTATGCGCAATGCTCACTTCCAGCTCGAACTATATTGGCGACGTCTGGACCTCGTCTCGCATAATGCCTACAGGCATTTTCGTTCTAGAGGGTGCGAACCGCTCCGGCGATATCGGCTGTAGTCGCCATAGGCCTGGCTCCTCGAAAGGCCGACATCCTTCAGTTGATCATCCGTCAACTCCAGGAGTGCCATCCGGTTTCGATGCTCACGGAATTTTCTGACGACCAGCATGATGAGCCGTGAAAGCATCAATCCGAGACGATGTGTTGAGGCGTTGTCTGTATCCTCCAGAGGCTTGCCGTCGTCCCGGTGCGGCAGTTGAAAGGCAAAGTCGCATGGCTCCGGCATGCGGTCGAAGACCGCCCGGTTCTCGTTCTTCATTGCTGTTCTCCTTGTAATTGTCTGCCGGTGCCCGGCAGGATGCGAGGCGGGCTATCATCCGCCTCGCGGTCCGACCGGCTACTTGGCGCCGGCTTGCGCGGTGCGTGCTGCCGCTTCGGCCTCGCGAAGGGCTTCGGCACATTCCTCGCAGCAGACCTCGACCGTCTTGCCGCCGATCTTCACGGCAATGCGCGTTGAATCGAGTTCGCAATCGCAGGCGGCGCAGGTGTTCTCTTTCATGGTGTCATCTCCCGATGTTGGCTTTTTACGGGAGAAGGAAACCATGTCGGCCGACCGGCCGCTGTCAGAATCTTTAGCGACTTTCGGAAAGGGTGCTCTACCGCAATCCCGCAAAGCGCTGGAATTCGGCGGGTGTGCGGCCATAGGCCTGACGGAAGGCGGACGAGAAATGGCTATGGCTTGAGAAGCCCAGTTCCAGCCCGAGCTGGGTCAGGTCGTCATAACTGCCGAGCAGATCGAGCGCGCGGGCGAGCCGGAGGCGAAGCTGGTAACGGTAGAGCGGGGTGCCCTCGACCTGCTGGAAGACTTGAGTGAGGTAAACGGGCGAAACGCCCGCCTCCCTCGCTATTTCTGCCAGCGTCCAGCGGCGGGTCAGATCTGCGGAAAGGGCAAGCTTGGCGCGGTCCACCAGCTTCTGCCGTCCCGCGCTTGCGCTCGCGGCATGGGCGGTTCGTTCGCCTACCGCCCGGCGCACCAGCGTCAAGCCCAGCGTTTCCGCCTCCAGCGTCTCGGCAGTGCCGCGAAGCAGGCTGTGGCGCAGCAGCGCCACAAGCGCCTGGGCGCGGGCGTCTATCCGGAGGCGCTGCTTGTTGAAGACGAAGCGGGAGCCTTTCGGATTCCGATGTTCGCTGGGGACCAGTTCTTCCAGCATGGATTCGGGAACATCCATGCTGAGACAGGCATCGCCGCCTTCGACCGGATGGCTGATCTGATAGCCCTCGTCGCAGTTGAAGAAGAGCACCTGATTGGCTTCGGCCACCGTGTCGTCGCGGCCGACGTGGCGCATGAACACGCCGCGATAGGGAAAGACGAGGCTTGTCGCATGCGAGCACTCCTCGCCGCTGCGGTGACGGCACTCGCCATTGCACATGACGTCGCGGACCGTGATCAGGCCGGTATCGAGCAGTTTTTTGACGGCGAACTGGCTCATGTGCCTCTCATCTGTTGAACGCAATATAAGCCTTGACGGCCCCGACAGCCACCCGTTTCGACACCTGCGCAGGAGGCGGCTGCCGCGTCTTAGGGCGAGTTTTCTCCGTCCTCGTAATGGAAAAGCTCATGCGAGCTGCGCCACATCCGGCGCAAGGCGGCACTTCGGCCCCTGAACTCCGCATCGAGAGTTTCGCATTTGGAAATACGGTCGTGGCGGAAGTGGCGAAAATCCTGGCGCAGTTCGCAAAACCCGGCAAGCAGCACGCCGTCGATATAGTAGACGACGGCAAGAGGGCAGACCGTCCTCTTTGTCTCATGACCGGTTCCATCGCGGTAACAGAAGCTCAGCTTGCGTTCTTCGCGGATGGCACGACGCAACAGGCGCATGTCGACCGTCGAATCCGGTATCGCATGCCAGGAGGAGACCAGAAGATGGGTTTCGCCGATCGGCGGCTGGGAGGAAGGCAGGACCGAATTGATCTTGGCCATCGCGGCGCTGCCCGCATCTTCCAGGCTGCGATCGCCGGTGCGCCCGATGAGCGACAGGCCGACGGTTATCGCTTCCATCTCCTCCGGAGTGAACATCAGGGGAGGGAGATCGAAGCCGCGCCGCATCACATAACCGATGCCGGCGGCACCCTCGATCGGCACGCGGGTCGCCTGCAGTGCCGCAATATCCCGATAGACCGTCCGTTTCGTCACCTCCAGACGGGAGGCAATCGCTTCGGCCGTCAGCGGCGATCGGGAGGCGCGCAACATCTGGATGATCTCGAACATGCGGCTCGAACGCGCCATCATTGCACTCCAAGGTGATCTCAGGCGATTGAACACTGCTGACAGGCTGCTGTCAGCACCAATCTGTTAGTCCGGCTTCAATCGCACCCAGCCTTCGGGACAGCCAATGAAATCTTCGCCCTATGTCGCCGGCCTTGTCATCATCCTGTTTTCCACCATCGCCCTCAGCACGGCGGGACTGATGGCGCGACTGGTATCGCTGGACAGTGCGACGATCCTCGTCTGGCGTGGTCTTGCCGGGGGCGCAGCCCTATTCCTGTTCTTCCTGATCACGTCGCCGCAGCGCAAGCTTCATGGACTTGGTCGCCTGGGCTGGCCGGGGATCGCGATTGCCGTCGTCTCCGCGGCCGGCATGGTTCTGTTCATTGCGGCGCTGCTTGAGACGAGCGTTGCGCATGTCTCGATCATTTTCGCGACATGCCCGTTCGTCTCGGCTGGCCTCGGTTTCCTCCTACTCGGGGAACGGCCGGGGCGGAGCGCGGTGGCGGCCAGCGTGGCGGCCGTGGGCGGGGTTGTCGTGATGGTCGGGACAGGGGAGGCCGGCAGCCTTTTCGGAGATTTCCTGGCTCTGGGGATGACCGTTTGCGTGGCCCTGATGACCGTACTGATGCGCCGTTACCCGGCTCAACCGGTTCTTCCCTCTGCCGGGCTCGCAGCCTTCCTCAGTGCGCTCGCCGCATTGTCATTTGCATCGCCGTTCTCAGCTTCGCTGGGAGATATCGCGATCGTCGCCTTCTTCGGCATCCTGGGGTTCGCGCTCGGCATCGGCCTGCTGCTTCATGGATCCCGTCTTCTGCCACCCGTCGAGACGGCGCTGATCGGCGCACTCGACGCGCCGCTCGCACCCCTCTGGGTCTGGCTGTTTCTCGGCGAAAGCCTGGACGAGGCAACCGTGATCGGCGGCAGCATCGTCATGGCGGGGGTCCTCTTCCACGTGCTGTGGGATCTGCGTCGGCGTCAAGTCGGGATCGAAGTCGGCCCTTAAGCCCGCAGCGCCTCGACCAGTTCCTGCATGTCCTCCGGCATCGCCGCCTCGAATTCCATCACCTCGCCGGTGCGGGGATGTTCGAAGACCAGCAGATAGGCGTGCAGCGCCTGGCGCGGGAAACTGTTGACGACGGTCTTTGCCGCTTCGGGCAAAAGGTTCGCCTTGGTCCTGAAACCCGCGGAATAATCCGGGTCGCCGATCAGCGGGTTGCCGACATGCGCCATGTGGACGCGGATCTGGTGGGTCCGGCCGGTTTCCAGCCGGCATTCGATCAGGGATGCCAGCGCCGTGGCGTCCGGTTTTTCGTGGAAGCGCTCGATCACCTCGTAATGGGTAACTGCCTCGCGGGCGTCGTCGCTGTCCTCGCGCTTCACCGCCCGCTTGGTGCGATCGGCACCGGAGCGGCCGAGCGGAGCATCGATCGTGCCCCGCAGCATGGCGGGGCGGCCCCAGACCACGGCCTGATAGGCGCGCTCCAGCGGACCGGAGCGGCCATGGTCGGCGAACTGCTCGGCAAGATGGCGGTGGGCGATGTCGTTCTTGGCGACGACCATCACACCGCTGGTATCCTTGTCGAGACGATGGACGATGCCGGGACGGCGGACGCCGCCGATGCCGGAGAGGCTGTCGCCGCAATGATGGATCAGTGCATTCACCAGGGTGCCGGTCCAGTTGCCGGCGCCGGGATGCACGACCAGACCGGCGGGCTTGGCGATGACGATCAGGTCGTCATCCTCGTAGAGGACCTCAAGCGGAATGTCCTCGCCCTTGGGTTCGGGATCCTCCGGCTCGGGAAGCGTGATTTCCACCGTGTCCCCCATATGGATCTTCTTCTTCGGCTCCGTCACCGGTTTGCCGTTCAGAAGCACAGCGCCCTGTTCGATCAGCGCCTTGATGCGGCTTCGTGAAAACTCACCTTCCAGGACGGTGGTCAACCAGGCGTCGAGCCGCCCTTCGGCCTCATCTCCGGCAGTGAGGACTTTCCTCGGGCGCTCTATCTCGTTAAAGGGATCGTTCATTTAATCTTTCCGGTAGCAATCCGACGCAAGGAACTCCCCATGCCCCAGCCCGATATCGAGGAACAGGAAGAGCCGCTTGATCCGGCAATGGAGAGAATCCGCCGGAAGATGGTGCTTCTGCAACTCGTTTCGGGCGGGATCTTGTTCGTCTGCTTTATGGCCGTCCTTGCAGCGGTTGTCTACAAGGTAGCGCAACGGCCCGATACCCCGGCGCCGGCGACCTCGGCAGGCGGCTTTGCCGTTCCCGCGGGCCAGCCGCTTGCAGCGACGGCCGAACTGCCGGCGGGTTTCAACATTCAGTCGGTATCGCTTTCCGGCGGCCAGATCCTGTTCTACGGTCTTCTCGACGGCGACCAGAAGATATTCATCTTCGATCTCTCGGCCGGCCGCATCGTTGCCGACGTGGCGGTCGGCGTCCCCCGATAGTGGCGCCGATCCGAATCGGCGATGCGGACGATCCGCGGATCGCCGAGTTCCGGTTTATCCGTGATCGCGACCTGACGGGCCGGGAGGGGCGGTTCATTGCGGAGGGGACGGTGGTCCTCAGGATGCTCGCAGCCGCCCACCGCCAAGGAGGGGCGTTCGTTGCCGAAAAGATCCTGCTGCTGGAAAACCGGGTGGCGGGGCTCGCCGACATCCTTTCCGCTTTTCCCCGGGACATTCCCGTCTATGTCGCGTCCGGCACCGTGCTTGACGAGATCGCAGGCTTCCATCTGCATCGCGGGGTGCTGGCGCTCGGCAGGCGGCAGCGCGATCCCTCCGCAGCAGAGTTGATGGCCGCCCTGCCGGAAAAGGCGCTGGTGGTCGCGGCATTCGGCATTTCCAACCACGACAATATCGGCTCCATCTTCCGCAATGCCGCTGCTTTCGGTGCGGACGCGGTGCTCCTCGACCAAAGCTGCTGCGATCCGCTTTACCGCAAGGCGCTCAGGGTCTCGGTCGGCTCCGTGCTCTCCGTGCCCTATGCCCGCAGCGGCAGCATGGCCGAAGTCCTGGCAGCCCTCATGGAAAACGGTTGCGCCGTGTGGGGGCTTTCCCCGGCCGGTGCCGTGGAAATGCGGTCTGTTCCGGCTTCCGATCGCATGGCCCTGATTACGGGCACGGAAGGTGAGGGCCTGCCGGCGGATGTGCTCTCGCGCATCCATACCGCAAGGATTGCCCAAACGCCGGGCCTCGACAGTCTGAACGCGGCGACGGCGACCGGCATCGCGCTCTACGAGATCGCCATGGCGCAAGGCCGGCTATAGACGTTTTGCTCCGGCTAGCCGGCCGCGTCCTGCGCGGCCGCCAATCTCTTCTTCGATTTTGCCGCGAGGCTCTCCCGGTTGCCGTTGCCCGACTTGCCGGAGAGGATCTTGTGGATGGGCGACGACGAACCTTCGCTCAGTGCCGTCAGCGCCACCATATCGGCGGCGATCGAGGCAAGCTCGTCGCGAATGGCCTGATCGCTGCCGCCTTTGTCGCTCTGAAGCCGCTCCGACAAGGCCGTTGCGTGATTGCGTACGTCTTCGGCCATATCTGCGATCATCGGGTCGGCGTCCGCGTCCTGCGCGAGCAGGGATTGTCCCGGCATCGGTGCGTGGGGCAGTTCGCGCAGAACGACGTCCTGCGCCGTTATCTTCTTCTTGGGAACGGGTGGTTTCATCTCTGATTGGGTCAGGGCTGCATCGCGAAGCGCCCGGCTTGCGCCTCGAGCCTCCGCATTTGCAGCTTTCAGTTTTTCCCGCAGGCGGCTGATTTCGGCGAGCCGCCGTTCGAGCGCATTTTCCTTGTCGGCGCGGTCGGCGATCTCGCGCGCCAGCTTTTCTTCCAGCCGCTGGACGCGATGCTCTTCCTGGCCCAGCCGGTTTTCGGCGTCCCTGGCTCGGGCCGCCTGCGCTTTCAGATCGTTGCGCAGCGTATCGCGCTCGTCTCGCAATGCGGTGATCCGGAATTTAAGGTTCTCCACTTCCGTATCCCGGGTCGACAGGTCAATCCGGAAATTGTCGGCTTCGGCGATCTGCAGCAGTTGGCGCTGCTGAAGATTGTCGATTTCCAGATCCCTGGCCGCGATCTTTTCTTCTGCCGCCTCCATTGCCGCCTTCAGCTGCTGGATATAGCTGTCTTCCTGGCGAAGACGGGAGCGCGCCTCGGCTGCCTCGACGTCCAGGTTCTCGATCTGGATGCGCAGTTCGATTGCCTCGCCCTGCAGGCGTTTCACCTCTTCTGACAGGGAGTCGTTCCGAAGCTGCAGCGAAATCGCCTTCTCTCGCTCATGAACCAGCTCCTGCTGTGTCCGTGCGTTTTCGGCCGCATAGACGGCGCGTGCCATGTCGCGCTGGGCGCGCACTTCCTGCGGGCTGATCGGCAGTGTCGCCTTGATGCGGTTTTCCGTATAGCGCACGATCCGCCCATGGATCGCCGGCGCGACGAGCATTGCGAGAAGTGCGGCGCTCAGAAAACCCAAGCCGAACAGGAGAGCAAATTCGATCACGACGAGGCCGTTTCGCAGGCTGGACGGGAATGACGATGTTTAAGCATGCACGGATGCAACCGGCAAGCACCCTTTGGGCGATTGCCCGATCCATCGGTCGCTCTGGTCGATTCCATGAAAGTCCCTCCGATCTCCGGAGGGAAGAATGCCCGGCCTCAGAATGGGTTCCAGGTGGGTGCGCGCGTAAGCTTCAAATACCCGACATTGATGCCGAGGCGGGCGCCGAGCCCGGTGCGGATCGGCACCAGGATCACGTTGTTGTTGCGCAGAACGGTCATGCCGACGCCAGCCACCACGAAGGCCGAGCCCGAAACGCCGCCGAAGCGGGCATAGAGCGCGTCCACCGAGGGGAGGTCGTAGACGAGCATCATCGCCCGCGTCCCCTGTCCGCCGTAGTCGATGCCGAGCGAAGGGCCTTGCCAGAAGGCCGGGTGCTGGCCGGCATTCTTCGTGTAGAGCTCGCCCTCTCCGTAAGTCAGGCCGGCGATGAAGGCGCCCGAACCTTCCTGGCCCAGGATATAGCCGTTCGGAAGGCCGTATTTCTGGAAGGCGTTTTCGACGACTTTGGCAAGCCCGCCGCTGGCGGAGCCGAAGAAGCCATGGCCGGCATCGATGATCTCCTGCGCCGTATACTGGTTCGAACCCTGCTGGGCGGACGCGGTGCAGGTTGAGAAGAGCACGGCTGCGATCATCGCAAACAGCGTCGCGGCAAACTGTGCGAAGGCGGAGGATGTGCGGATGCGCATAGTCAGATCCATCGATTGTATCGTACGGGGTCGGGCCTTTTACATCATGCTTAAGGCTTGGCTATTTTGGAGGCATGGTCTTAATAATCGGTTTACCAAATATGGTGTCATTATGGCCGCCATCATAGCACCATCTCCGCGCAATCTTGGCGTGGCAGAGCAACCTCGGCGCAGATCGCAAATCAGGAGACTCCCATGCCGAAGAATCCGAATCTCACCCTGAGTGGGCCAGATCTGGCGGCGCTTCTGTGCAGCCGTGTCTGCCACGACGTCATCTCACCGGTCGGCGCCATCAACAACGGTCTCGAATTGCTGGACGAGGGCGCCGGCGACAGCGATGCGCTCGATCTCATCCGTACCTCTGCCGTCAACGCTTCCGTCCGCCTCAAGTTTGCGCGCCTTGCCTTCGGCGCCTCCGGTTCGGTGGGAGCGTCCATCGATACCGGTGAGGCGGAGAAGGCGGCAAAGGATTTTGCCATCGCCGAAAAGAAGACCGAAGTCTCCTGGAATGGCCCCAGGGCGATCATCGCCAAGAACCGGGTCAAGCTGCTGCTCAACCTCTTCCTCGTCGCCTATGCAGGCATTCCGCGCGGCGGTTCGGTCGATGTTACGCTGGAAAACCCGGAATATGATGCAAAGTTCGTCATCACGATTAAGGGCCGCATGATGCGCGTGCCGGCAAAGTTCGTCGAGATCGCCAACGGTACTCTGGAAGAGCCGATCGACGCCCATACGGTCCAGCCCTACTACACGGTCCTGCTTGCCGAAGAATGCGGTATGGATCTGAAGCATGTGGTATCGGAAGACAAAATCGTCTTCATCGCCGAAGCTGTGGCGGCCTGAGACGATCCCCCAAAAATCGCTGTTCCAGGTAACCATTCGTTAGCGCCGTGCCCGTAATGATAATTGCTCACAGCCCAGCGAGGCTGCAGCATCAAGGGAAGCACGATGCAGCGTTTGATGATTGCTGATTCGTCGGACGTCGTCCGCAAAGTCGGCAAACGGATCCTTTCGGAATTGGGTTTTCTCGTCGCCGAAGCTGGCAGCGCTCGCGAAGCGGTGCTTCGCTGCCAGACCGATTTGCCGAATTTCCTCATCGTCGACGCGACACTCGATGATGCGCTTGGCTTGATCGCTTCCGTCAGGGCAATGCCGAACGGGAAGAGCGTGCGCATCTTCTATTGCGTCATCGAAGCGGACCTCAAGAGGATGATGGCAGGCAAGCGCGCCGGTGCGGATGACTTCCTCCTGAAGCCGTTCGACCGCAAGATATTGACCTCGGTCTTCTCCGGCTTCGCCCAGGCCGCCTGATCCCAAATCCGCCTTTTGTGACCGTTCTGATTTTTCGCAGAGCTGGCTCCCGTTCGTTGACGTCAGCGGCATAAAAAAGCGCCCGCCGGACGGGCCGGCGGGCGTTCTCGAAAAGGGGAAGGTCAGTCTGTCAGGCGGTCTCGGCGTATTCGGTGCTGTCCGGCTCGCGCAGCACATAGCCTCGGCCCCAGACGGTTTCGATGTAGTTGGCGCCGCCTGCGGCATTGGCGAGCTTCTTGCGCAGCTTGCAGATGAAGACGTCGATGATCTTCAGTTCCGGCTCGTCCATGCCGCCGTAGAGGTGGTTCAGGAACATTTCCTTGGTGAGGGTGGTGCCCTTGCGGAGCGAGAGAAGCTCCAGCATCTGGTATTCCTTGCCCGTCAGGTGGACACGCTGGCCGCCGACTTCGACGGTCTTGGCGTCGAGGTTCACGATCAGTTCGCCGGTGACGATGATCGATTGAGCATGGCCCTTGGAGCGGCGGACGATGGCGTGGATACGAGCGACCAGTTCGTCCTTGTGGAACGGCTTGGTCATGTAGTCATCGGCGCCGAAGCCCAGCCCGCGGACCTTGTCCTCGATTCCGGCCATGCCGGACAGGATGAGGATGGGAGTCTTGACCTTTGAAAGCCTCAAAGTGCGGAGCACTTCGTAACCCGACATGTCGGGGAGATTGAGGTCGAGAAGGATGATGTCGTAGTCGTAGAGTTTGCCGAGGTCGACACCCTCTTCACCGAGATCGGTGGTGTAAACGTTGAAGCTTTCCGATTTCAGCATCAGCTCGATGGACTGGGCCGTCGCGCTGTCATCTTCGATGAGTAGAACCCGCATATTTTTCCCCTTTACCGCCGCGTAAGGTACCTGATTGCCCCCTTACTCGTTACGGATCCAGACTGAGCCTGATTTGGAAGCTGCCACTAAATGGTTAACAAATTATGATTCCCTATGGCAAGGTACATCAATTCGTTAAGCAAAATTAGTAGCAGCCTGTTTTCCCTTATGGATTGGCCATCACCAAACTTGAATCAACGGATGAGGAAATTCCGCTAAGTGATTCATACGACTCTTACATCGTCGCGGCCAAATCAGGCCCTGGCATTTACCGACCCTTAAACGATCGGGATTATCATTAATGATGCCCGTAAACGAAAGGTTAACGCGGCGGCGAATTTATTAACGCCGCGGAAATTTTTTGGTCCGGAGTGTAACAGAGCGGATACACGGGCCTGGGTCTCGCTATCCACGGAGTATTGCGTATGAAGTCGCGTGACAGTCTGGTTCGCCTGAAAGGATTTCAGGTTAACGAAAAACGTCGTCAGCTGCAGCAATTGCAGATGATGATGGCCGAATTCGAGCGAATGTCTAAAGAGCTCGAGCATCAGATCACGGTCGAAGAGAAAAAATCCGGGATCGCCGACCCGAATCACTTCGCCTATCCAACCTTCGCGAAGGCCGCCCGCCAGCGTGCGGACAATCTTCAGGTTTCGATTCGCGAGTTGAAGGTTCAGCAGGAAGCTGCCGAACTGGCGCTCGAGGAGGCGGAAGCAGAACTCGCCAAGGCCTCGGCGCTTGAAGAGCGCGATGGCGGCATGCGCGCCCGGGCCTGATCAGCCGGGCGTCCCGTCGCGGAGTTTGTAAAAGGGGCGGCGCCTTGGCGCCTGTGCCCCATTTCCGTTTGTAATCTCGTTCAGAGACGGTCCCCGCACTGCAGGGCCTATCGCAGGATATCCTGCCAATCCGGATGGCGCTCCACCTGGCTCTTGAAAAACGGGCAGAGCGGAATGATTTTCCATCCGCCCTTGCGGGCCTCTTCGACCGCATGCAGCGCCAGGGCCTGCCCGACACCCTTGCCTCGTAACTTATCGGGTACGCCGGTGTGATCGATGATGATCAGTTGGGGCGAGGCACGGGAATAGCTCATTTCGGCGTAATGGCCGCCGAGTTCGGCGATGTAACGCCCGCCCGATCGTGTTTCCTCATGTGCGATATTCATGCTGGCTCCGTTTTTTCCTTGCAACGCATGATGTAATACGCAGGAGATGAGAGGGAAACAGCGGTTCGCGCTCCGAAAGGGAGACGCACCGTCAACCGGAGCATGGGATGATTTGGCTGCGGTCGCTTCTTCTAATCCTGGCGGCCAGCTTTCTGGCGCTCGGCCTTTTTCTGCCGATCATCCGTTTCGATAAGCTCTACTTCTTCAGCGAGGCACCTTCGCTGATCGAGCTGGTGGCGGCGCTTTTTCGAGAGGGAGATATTGTGCTGTTTCTGGTGGTCGGCCTGTTTTCGATCGTTTTCCCGATCGTGAAGCTGATCGGTCTCGCAGTGCAGCTTTTGAGCCGGGCCGGGGAGGCCGGGCTTTTCCGCCGCGCGATGCCGCATCTCTCCAAGTGGTCCATGATGGATGTGATGCTGGTGGCGATCGTCGTTTTCGCGGCGAAAAGCAGTGGTCTGGCAACGGCGGTTTCCCAACCCGGCCTGTGGTTCTACGCAGCTTCCGCCGTCATTGCCGGTCTGCTGCCCACTTTGGCCGGGACCGGCAAGAAAAGCGTCGCGCGCCGAACAAACTGAAAGGTGCCGTTGCATCTCTTGCAGCGGCACCTTGTTTTCGGCGCGGTAAAACGAATTCTTCTAGTGGCGGTATTGCTGGATGCGGGTCGTCCGCAGGCCCGCCAAGCCATGATCATTGATGGAAGACTGCCAGGACAAAAATTCCTCGACGGTCAGGGTGTAACGCTCGCAGGCTTCTTCCAAGCTCAACAGGCCACCGCGAACCGCCGCGACAACCTCAGCCTTGCGACGGATCACCCAGCGGCGCGTATTGGCCGGCGGAAGGTCCGCAATCGTAAGCGGGCTGCCATCGGGGCCGATGACATATTTTACTCGGGGACGGATCATTTCGGTCATTGGACTCTCTACACAACACAAGACCACGTCGGAGAGCCTAGCGCCGCAGTTTTAACATTTGACTAAACAGCCGCGCGCATTTGTTCCTAGACGTCAAAAGGCGTGCTGGCGCGCATTTTCCGGCGCGGCTGGATCTGTCAGGCGCCGGAAAGGAGCGCGCGTCAAGCGCCGTTACCACCTCGCGGGCGGAGAAAAAGGATGAGCAAAATCAACATGCTTTGCCGCCGCGGACCTCGGCGAGGATGGTGCCGAAGATGATGCGCAGGTCGAGCAGCAGCGAAAAATTATCAATATAATGGAGATCGCAGACAATGCGGGCGCGGGCTTTCCCGGGACTGTCCGCTGGCCCGCGAAGGCCGCGCATCTGTGCCAAACCGGTCATGCCGGGCTTGACCAGGTGGCGACGGTGGTAGTCCGAAACCAGCTCCTCATAGGGAATGCCGGCCGCCAGCATGGCGATGGCGTGGCAGCCAGGACCAACCAGGGACATCTCGCCTTTCAGGACGTTGAGGAGCTGCGGCAGCTCATTGATATTGGTCTTGCGGATGATTGAACCTATCCGGCTGACGTGGGGATCGCCCCCGACCGTCTTGGCAACGCCAGTCGCGTCGGCGAGACCGGTGCGCGTCGAGCGAAACTCGTAGACGCCGATCCTGCGACGGTCCTTGCCCCAGCGGACCTGGGTGACCAGTGCCGGGCCCGGGCTGTCGAGCCGGATCAGGAGCGCCACCATCAGCATGAGCGGCAGAAGCGTGACAAGGGAGGTCAGAGAGACGGCGATGTCCAACCCGCGCTTGACTGCCAATTGGGGTCGCAAGGCGGCATTCCGTCCATGAGGAGACGAGGCCGTCCCAAGATCGGACGCTAGCTTCCCCGCATCGTGGTCTCTTACCCCCACATAAGCGGTTTCTCCATGCAGATCAGGAACACGCAACCCCTTCGCCCGCATATTCACCCCCGCAGCCCCCTGCCGGTTACTAGGGTTTCTAAATATTACACCTTCCTGCGCGAGTCATCCGCCAAGTTAATATCTGGTTAACGATGAATAGAACCTTTCTCGCTTTCCAGTGTCAAAGCATTGTCAAAAACAACTCGGTTTTTCCTGGCCCCAACGCGAGTTCTGCATTTCCCTCGTGGCCGAGCGTGAGATAATCGCCTGCCGACAGGGAGAAAACTCCACAGGCAGACTGCATTTGGGCTCCGCCCGCGAGACCGGCAATGGAAATAAGGGTCTGTGAACCGTTGAGCATCAGGCTGGTTGTATGGCCCGAAGAGGTCTGCACTGCGATATTCACACCGACCAGGTAAAGGCCGGCGGCAGGGACCAGCACACGGTTGCCGCCGGCGGACACTGCGGCGCCGAGCGCTACTCCGCCCTGCGCAAGCGCCAAAGTCGTGAATCCGCTCTGCTGCCCGGAGGAGGGAGAGAAGCTGGTGCCGGTGCGGTGGGCTCGGGCAGCGGGCTGATTGGGCTTTGCGACATGCCCGGCTGCGGAAATGGTGAGGCCGGTGTTCCAGGTGCTGCCGTCACTTACCTTCACCGAGAAGCCGTCGTTGCCGGCCAGGCCCATTTCGGCATGGCCAACCCAGTTGGTCTGGAAGAGCAGCGAGGCGGTATCGGTCGCCGCGGCCTTGTTGATCTTGATCTGATGGCCGGAGCCGGCATGGTTGAAGAGGCTCGCCGGAGAAGAGACAGCGAGCCTGTTCGTGCCGTCCGGGGTGGTGCTGATGCCGAGTTGCTCAAGGCTGCCGCTCGCCGGCAGAGGAATGTCCTGCCACTCGACGCCGGTGAAGACCTTCAGTCTCGAGTTCACGGCGAACCATGCCCGCCATCCGATTTTCGGTTGAGAGAAAGCCCAGTAGCCGTCCTGCCATGATGCGATCTGCGCCTGCCTGCCGGTCCAGGCACCGGTCGGGGCGGCCGCGACAAGATAACAATCGCCTTCCGCCGGAGAACCGGGCGGCATCGCCTGTTCGGCGACAATCGCCAGGTGCACGAGCGCGTCCAGTTTCAGCAGCGCTTCGTTATGGGTGACGTGTTTCTGCGCCTGCGAAGGCAGGATGAAGGGCATTTCCAGGTTGGCGGTGGTATCGGCCATAATCTCTCTCCGTTCTCGTTCGAAACGGAGCTTAAGCTTTAGGGGGAGGGTGGGGAGATGGATTGGCCCAAGGCCTTGATAAGGCTCGATCCCGATCGCCGGTTGTGCCTCATTTCTTTTGCCGATCCGGCATCAGCCGGCGCGAGGCAACTGGCGCCGGGTGCACTACTCCTGATGCTGCAAGAAGACCACGCCGTCATAGCTGAGCGAGAAGTTCGACAAGGCATACGTCCCGTCATCCCGCTGCTTTACGAGATCTCCCGACACCGAAACGATGCTGTTCAGGCCTTCGGATAGGTCGAGCAGGTTGCCCTTGAAGCGCTCCACCCAGCTCTCGTTAAGAGCCTGAAGCCAAGCCGGCTTGTCGTGCGTGCTGTTCACGCGTTCCTGATACATGTTCAGCTGCTCGACCGTCTGCTTGATCCTCCCGACGATATCCTGAGCCTGCCCCTTGAAGGAGTTCGCGACGAATTCGGGATTTTCCCGTTTCATCCTCGCCATCATCTGGCGGGTCACTTCGGCCGCCTCATCTCGCGTTTCTCTCTGGCGCAAGATGGAGGCCACGGTATCAGGAGCATAGACTTCAGCGAGTTCTTCTGGCGTGGCATTAAGCCAAAACTGGTTTTCCTCATGGACGCTTTTGAACTGAGCGCCTGTCGGTCCAGGCTTCTCCGTCGACGGTTCGGCCAATTTACCTGCCCGGTTGTAGATAAAACTGTCGGTGTCATCATGATCCCCCGCAGCCAAGGCCTGGGAAACCGCTTCAACTTCCGAAACGCTGAGGTTTCCGACAGCAGATGAGGCGGCCGGGCTCCCCACATCTTTTGCCACCCCGCCAGCAGCCTTATCGCTACTCTCGGACCGCAGACCTTCGATATAGGTCTTGAGCGTTAAGCCATAATAGGATGTTGACCCGATCGTCGTCATGAGTGCCTCTTCTCATTGTTTCCCTCTCTGATTGCATGTCATCCTTGCCTGGAACTAGCAGCATCATCGCGTCGTGGAGCTTCGGAGGTGTAAAAGAGAGTCCCCAAGAGATTTCTCCTGTCGTCCCTGGATTTGAGGCAGACATTCTCTTCAACTGAGTGGCACACGGACGCACATCCGACCGCGCCTTTTTCGGGCTGGCCTAAATGGAGGCTTCTAAGCAGATGCGGGCTCGCCGGAGAGATGCCGGATCGAGAGAGCAGGATTTCGGCTTTAACGTTAACGGCATCACGATGTTAAATTGCGGTAAGCGTCGGGTTTGGCTAATTTTTTGACAGAAGCTGCCGGTTTTTTGGAATATCTGGTCTTTGCCGCGCCAAATTGTTGAGAAGTGCCGCGTTTTTGACCGGCCCACGGCTTTTTGTCTTCACATTTCTTGCGAAACCGGTATGGAATGCGGTCAAGAACGTAAGAACCCGCAAGGGGCGTAATACAAGAGATGCGGCCGTCTAAAGATCGCATCCGGGGGAAAGTATATGGAGTATTTTATCCAGCAGCTCATAAACGGGCTGACTCTTGGATCCATCTATGGCCTTGTGGCAATCGGCTATACGATGGTTTATGGCATCATCGGCATGATCAACTTCGCCCATGGCGATATTTTCATGCTCGGCGGCTTTGCTGCCCTCATCGTTTTCCTGATCCTCACGTCCTTCTTCGCCGGCATTCCGGTGGCGTTGCTTCTGCTGCTGATGCTCGTCATCGGCATGCTGATGACGGGGTTGTGGAACTGGACGATCGAGCGCGTGGCCTACCGGCCGCTGCGCGGCTCATTCCGGCTCGCGCCGCTGATCACAGCGATCGGCATGTCGATCGTCCTGTCGAACTTCATCCAGGTGACGCAGGGGCCGCGCAACAAGCCGATCCCGCCGCTGGTGACCGATGTTTTCCACGTCGGCGGCATTACTGTCTCATTAAAACAGATCCTCATCGTCGTCATCACGGCGGTGCTGCTGTTCGCCTTCTGGTACATCGTCAACAAGACGCCGCTCGGTCGCGCCCAGCGGGCGACCGAACAGGATCGCAAGATGGCGGCGCTGCTCGGCGTCGACGTCGACCGGACGATTTCGATCACCTTTATCATGGGGGCCGCTCTCGCAGCCGTCGCCGGTGCCATGTATCTGATGTATTACGGCGTCGCCTCGTTCAACGACGGCTTCATTCCGGGCGTCAAGGCCTTCACCGCGGCCGTTCTCGGCGGCATCGGCTCGCTGCCCGGTGCGGTTCTCGGCGGGCTGCTGATCGGCCTCATCGAATCGCTGTGGTCGGCCTATTTCTCCATCGCCTACAAAGATGTCGCCACGTTTGCGATCCTCGCTTTCGTGCTGATCTTCAAGCCGACCGGCATTCTCGGCCGGCCGGAAGTGGAGAAGGTGTAACATGGCAGCTTCCACCGAAACCGGTCATCCGAACGTGCTTGGCAAGGCCGTCCGGGAAGGCGTGTTCGCGGGCGTCGTCGCCTTCCTCATGTTCCTGCTGTTCGTCGGCATCGAGACCTATCAGGACATCAACAACGCGCTGGTCTGGCGCACTCGCTGGGGTCTTCTGGCCATCTTCGTGCTGGTGGCGGCGGTCAGCCGTTTCTTGAGCGTCGGCTTCATCAAGCCGCATATCGATCGCCGCAAGCTCGCCAAGGCAAAGAGCGGCGTTCTCGAAATCTCCGAGCAGAAGAGCTTCTTCCACCGCCATTTTCTCAAGATCGCGCTGGTCTTCCTGCTGGTCTATCCCTTCCTGTCGCTGCTGATCGTCGGCAAGCAGGGATCCCTCAAATATGTCGACAATTTCGGCATCCAGATCCTCATCTACGTGATGCTCGCCTGGGGCCTTAATATCGTCGTCGGCCTCGCCGGTCTGCTCGATCTCGGCTATGTCGCCTTCTATGCGGTCGGCGCCTATTCCTACGCGTTGCTGTCCTCCTATTTCGGCTTCTCCTTCTGGCTGCTCTTGCCCATGTCGGGCATTCTGGCCGCGCTCTGGGGCATCATCCTGGGCTTCCCGGTTCTGCGTCTAAGGGGAGACTATCTCGCCATCGTGACGCTCGCCTTCGGGGAAATCATCCGCCTTGTGCTGATCAACTGGACGGACGTGACCAAGGGAACCTTCGGGATCTCGGGCATCGCCAAAGCGTCGTTCTTCGGCATCTGGTCGTTTGATACTGGCAGCGCCAACAGTTTCGTTAAGGCGTGGGGCCTGTCGGCATCCTCGGTCTATTACAAGATCTTCCTGTTCTACGTGATCCTGGCGCTCTGCATGCTGACCGCCTATGTCACGATCCGGCTTCGGCGCATGCCGATCGGCCGGGCCTGGGAAGCCCTGCGTGAAGACGAGATCGCCTGCCGCTCGCTCGGCATCAACACGGTCACGACCAAGCTGACCGCCTTTGCGACCGGCGCGATGTTCGGTGGTTTCGCGGGCTCCTTCTTCGCCACCCGCCAGGGTTTCGTATCACCGGAAAGCTTCGTCTTCCTGGAATCGGCGGTCATTCTGGCAATTGTCGTTCTCGGCGGCATGGGTTCGCTCACCGGCATCGCAATCGCCGCGGTGGTGATGGTGGGGGGCACCGAAGTGCTGCGCGAAATGTCCTTCCTCAAGGTTGTGTTCGGGCCTGACTTCACGCCGGAACTCTACCGCATGCTGCTGTTCGGTCTGGCGATGATCATCGTCATGCTGTTCAAGCCGCGCGGCTTCGTCGGATCTCGAGAACCGACCGCCTTCCTCAAGGAGCGCAGAGCCGTCTCGGGTAGCTTCACCAAGGAGGGCCACGGCTGATGGCTCTCGGAACGACGACAATGACGAATGACACGATCCTCAAGGTCGAACACCTGTCGATGAAGTTCGGCGGCCTGATGGCGATCAACGACCTGTCGCTGGAGGCCCGGCGCGGCGAGATCACCGCGCTGATCGGCCCGAACGGCGCCGGCAAGACCACGGTGTTCAACTGCATCACCGGCTTTTACAAGCCGACAATGGGCATGCTCACCCTGCAGCGCAAGGACGGCAAGGAATACCTGCTGGAACGCCTGCGGGACTTCGAGATCACCAAAGTGGCGGGCGTCGCCCGCACCTTCCAGAACATCCGGCTGTTCTCGGGGCTGACGGTTCTCGAGAACCTGCTCGTGGCACAGCACAACGCGCTGATGAAGGCGTCGGGCTATACGATCCTCGGTCTTCTTGGCCTGCCGGCTTATCGCAAGGCGGTCGATGCCTCGATCGAGAAGGCGAAATACTGGCTCGACAAGGCCGATCTGACCGATCGCGCCGACGATCCTGCCGGCGATCTTCCCTATGGCGCACAACGGCGGCTCGAAATCGCCCGCGCAATGTGCACCAATCCGGAACTGCTGTGCCTCGACGAACCCGCCGCCGGCCTCAACCCGCGCGAATCGGCGGCGCTCAACACGCTGCTGCACCAGATCCGCGACGAAGGCGTGTCGATCCTGCTGATCGAGCACGACATGTCGGTGGTCATGGAGATTTCCGACCATGTCGTGGTGCTCGAATACGGCCAGAAAATTTCCGACGGTTCGCCGGACCATGTAAAGAACGACCCACGAGTGATCGCCGCTTATCTCGGCGTCGAGGATGACGAGGTGGAAGAAGTGATTGCGGAAGAACTCGATGGGGGCACGCGCTGATGGCAGCTGAATCCCTTCTGAAGGTCCAGGCTGTCGAGACCTATTACGGCAATATCCGCGCGCTCGCAGGCGTCGATGTCGAAGTCAACAAGGGCGAGATCGTCAGCCTGATCGGTGCCAACGGCGCCGGTAAATCCACGCTGATGATGACCATCTGCGGCAGTCCGCAGGCTCGCAGCGGACAGGTGATCTTCGACGGCGAGGATATCACCCGCCTGCCGACGCATCTGATCGCACGCCGCCGCATCGCCCAGTCTCCCGAAGGCCGCCGCATCTTTCCGCGCATGACCGTCTACGAAAACCTCCAGATGGGGGCAGGTCTCGACAACCTCAAATATTTCAATGAGGATGTCGAGAAGATCTTCACGCTCTTCCCGCGGCTGAAGGAACGCCAGACGCAGCGCGGCGGCACGCTTTCGGGCGGCGAACAGCAGATGCTGTCGATCGGGCGTGCGCTGATGGCACGGCCGAAGCTGCTTTTGCTCGACGAACCGTCGCTCGGCCTGGCGCCCTTGATCGTCAAGGGCATTTTCGAGGCGATCAAGAAGTTAAACCAGGAAGAGGGGCTCACCGTCTTCCTCGTCGAACAGAACGCTTTCGCAGCGCTCAAACTTTCAGACCGCGCCTATGTGATGGTCAACGGCAAGGTGACGATGAGCGGTTCCGGCAAGGAACTTCTTGCCAATCCGGAAGTGCGCGCCGCCTATCTTGAAGGCGGACGGCATTGATCGCAGAGGTTGTTATTTCGACAGCCGGGGGAATTTAAGATGCAGGGACTGTTTTTCGAAAGCGATACCGGCGTCCGGTACCTTTTGCGTTTCCTCGTGCTGGTCATCGGCTTCTGGACCGCCTGGCGGGCCGGGAAGGCGGCCGCCGAGGGCTGGAACAACTATCTGACGGTGGTGGTCTATACGCTTCTGCTCGGCGTGGTGATGCGTTTTCTGCATTTCGCGCTGTTCCAGGGGCCATTCATCGACGCCTTCTATTACATCCTCGACGTGGTCATCCTGCTCGTCTTTTCGAGCGCCGGATACCGCATTCGCCGGACGCGTCAGATGGTGCAGAATTACTATTGGCTCTATGAGCCGACTTCGGCTTTCTCCTTCAAGAAGAAAGATTGACAGCCGCTCTTTTCTGTCCTCAGATTAGCCCCGGGTTGAAACAATAAGTAACCTAGAGTGGAACAATTCCGGCGCAGTGATGGTGGGTATTGCGCCCGGTTTCGAAAAACCTGCTCACCTAAAAATTGGGAGTAACTCGATGAAGAAGTCTCTTCTTTCTGCGGTTGCGCTGACGGCCATGGTCGCCTTCAGCGGTAGCGCATGGGCCGACATCATTATCGGCGTCGGCGGTCCGCTCACGGGCCCGAACGCCGCCTTTGGTGCGCAGCTCCAGAAGGGCGCCGAACAGGCAGCAGCCGACATCAATGCCGCCGGCGGCATCAACGGCGAAAAGATCAAGATCGTTCTCGGTGACGACGTTTCGGATCCGAAGCAGGGTATCTCGGTTGCCAACAAGTTCGCGTCCGACGGCGTGAAGTATGTGGTCGGCCACTTCAACTCGGGTGTATCGATCCCGGCTTCCCAGGAAGTCTATGCCGAAAACGGCATGCTGGAAATCACCCCGGCTGCAACCAACCCGGTCTTTACCGAGCGCGGCCTGTGGAACGTCTTCCGCACCTGCGGCCGCGACGACCAGCAGGGCGGCGTTGCCGGCGCATACCTCGCCGACAAGTTCAAGACTGCCAAGATCGCCATCATCGACGACAAGACGCCTTACGGTCAGGGCCTTGCCGAAGAAACCAAGAAGGCGATGAACGCCAAGGGCGTCAAGGAAGTCATCCGCGAAGGCGTCAATGTCGGCGACAAGGACTTCTCGGCCCTCATTTCCAAGATGAAGGAAGCCGGCGTTTCGATCATCTACTGGGGCGGTCTCCACACCGAAGCCGGCCTGATCATTCGTCAGGCCAAGGACGCCGGCCTCAAGGCAACGCTCGTTTCGGGTGACGGCATCGTCTCGAACGAACTTGCCTCGATCGCCGGCGACGCCGTCGAAGGCACGCTGAACACCTTCGGCCCGGATCCGACGCTGCGCCCTGAAAACAAGGACCTGGTTGCCAAGTTCAAGGCTGCCGGCTTCAACCCGGAAGCATACACGCTCTACTCCTACGCTGCCGTTCAGGTCATCGCTGAAGGCATCAAGGCCACCGGTTCGGCCGATGACGCCGAAGCCGTTGCCAAGACGCTGCACGAAAAGGGTCCGTTTAAGACCGTTCTCGGCGATCTCGCCTTCGACGAAAAGGGCGACCCGAAGCTTCCCGGCTACGTCATGTACGAGTGGAAGAAGGGTCCGGACGGCAAGTACAGCTACTTCCAGCAGGGCAGCTAAGCCCTTATCGGCCAAACCGCATTTTCAGGGGAAGCCCGGCCAAAAGCCGGGCTTCCTTGCGTTTGGCCGGTGATTGCGGCAACCGGCAATGGGCCGGTCTTTCGTCTGCTCCGGGGACGATCCATGTCTGCAGAAGATTTTTTCGGCAGGTATTCCAATGCGATGAGAGAGGTCATGGCCCCTTTTCGTCCCCGCATCCTTCGTTTGCGGGACAATCGTCCCGTCATCGGATGGGAACCGGGTTCGCGAACCGGCCTCCTTCTCCTCGGGTTTTCGGCTCGGTTCCGGTGATGGTCGATGAAGTGGTCTGACGAGGGCTGGGAAATCCTCCAACGATCACCGAAGCGGCCGGGGCAGGCAGACCAAATCTACCTAACACCCCACATACTCCTGCCTGCCCCGTTCCCAACCATGCCGGCGCCGCCGGCGTGGCTAAACGTGTTGGCGGCCGTTATCAGGACGCTGCCTTTTTCTGTCTTGCCTTGAGCCGAAGCCCTACTCGCCGTGCAGCACATGCGCGGCCTTGACCGCGGCCGACGCGCGGTTTTCGACGCCGAGCTTCACATAGATCTGTTCCAGATGCTTGTTCACCGTGCGGGACGAAAGACCGAGGATATCGCCGATGTCCCGGTTCGACTTGCCCTTGGCGATCCAGAGCAGCACTTCGGACTCGCGCTGGGTCAGCGGAAAATGCCGGCGCAGCACTTCGTCGTCGGGTCGTTTGTTGGTGGCCGTCAGACGGAAGAGGTGTTCGTCCGCTCCGATTGCGCCGAGGAAGGAGAAATGCAGGCTCGCCTGGCCGTCCTCCATGAGGGAGAAAGCGGCATCGCGGGCAAAACTCGGCCTGTCCCGTTCCGCCATCCAGGCGCTGATCCGCTGGGCAACGATGTCGAGGCCGTCGTCGCTGCCGGTCGCGGCGTTGATCAGCCGCGTCGCCTGCGGCGTCGACCAATGGATGGCACCATTGGCCTTGACCGCGAGCAGGTGGCGGCCGGCGGCGTCGAGCGCCACGCGGGCGCTCTGCGCCGAGCGGGCATTGGACAGATGCACGCGAATGCGGGCGCGCAGTTCGTCGATGTTGATCGGCTTCGTCAGGTAATCCACGCCGCCGGAATCGAGCGCGTTGACCACATGTTCGGTTTCGGTCAGGCCGGTCATGAAGATGACCGGCACCTGAGCCACGGCGCCGTTGATCTTGAGCCTGCGGCAGGTTTCGAAGCCATCCATGCCGGGCATGACAGCATCGAGCAGGATCAGGTCCGGCGTGATGCGCTCGACGATGTTCAGCGCCGCCTGGCCGGAGGTGGCGATCAGCACCGAAAAGCCGGACTTTTCCAGCGCTTCGGTGAGGAAGCCGAGCGCTTCGGGGCTGTCGTCCACCAGGAGGACGATGTCGCGCGGCAGGGCAGTCTCAGCCATCACTCGTCCTTTCTGGGGCAAGGCGTGTCAGGAAATTCATGTAGCCGGCAAGATCGAAGGCCTGCACGTAGGTGCCGAGTTCTTCCGCGAAGGATTTGTGTTCCTCCTGCTTGGCGAGATCGGCGAGCTTCGCTTCGATACCGCGGACGTAGCCGATTTCGCCGAGCCGCAAAAGGTCCTCGATATGGTTCGTCCCCGGACTTTTGATCGGCTTCCTGAGGCTTGTCGGAACGGCAAGCGAAGTATCGCTCTCATAAACCCAGACAAGGCCGAGATGGGCAGCCAGCTTGTCTGCGAGACGGCGGATGTCGACGGGCTTGGCGATCGCATCGTTATGGCCTTCGTCGCCGGAGCTTGCGCCGGAACTGTCGCCGATATTTGCCGAAAGCATGACGATCGGAGCTGTCTGGCCGATCTCGCGGAGCCGACCGACGAGCTGCCAGCCGCTCATGCCTGGCATGGAGATGTCGACCAGGAAGAGGTCCGGCGTCACGCCCTCGATCAGCGTCAGGCAATCCGGCCCGCTGTTGGCCGTCAGCACCACGAAATCCATCGGCACGAGCAGTTCGCGCATAAGGTCGCGGTGATCTTCGTTGTCGTCGACGACCATGATGGTGCGCCGCGGGCCGGTATAGGAGACGATCTTCTTTTCCGCGGCCGGCGCCGTGTTGGGCCGCTCGACCGCCGACAGCATCAGCCTCACCTTGAAGATAGACCCTTCTCCCTTGGTGCTGGCGACGGCGATTTCGCCGCCCAGCGTGTTGGTGAGGAGCTGGGTGATCGTAAGCCCGAGGCCAAGCCCCGGCATCGGGCGGATGCTTTCGGCCTCGCCGCGCTGGAAGGGTTCGTAGATGCGGGAGAGATCCTTCTCGGCTATGCCGCGGCCGGTATCGGAAACGGTGAAGGTCGCGACCTGGCTGCGGTAGGCGACCTCGAATCTCACCTTGCCTTCGTCGGTGAACTTGATCGCATTGGAAAGCAGGTTGACCAGGATCTGCCTCAGCCGCTTTTCGTCGGTGCGTACATATTGCGGCAGGGAGCGCGCCCGCTCGTGCTCGAACTCCAGCCCCTTGGCCTGCGCCTGCAGCCCGAACATCTCGACGATCTGGTCCAGAAAGTCCTGGATATTGATCTCGTTGGAATAGACCTGCAGCCGGCCGGCCTCGATCTTGGATATGTCGAGCAGCCCGTCGATCAGGCCGGAAAGGTGATCGGCGGAGCGCTTGATGACCTTGATCGCCGATTGCCGCGGCGGGGGGATTGTTTCGTCGCGTTCGAGGATCTGCGCATATCCCAGCACGGCGTTGAGCGGCGTGCGCAACTCGTGGGACAGACCGACGACATAGCGGCTCTTGGCGCGGTTGGCGGCCTCGGCCGTCTCCTTGGCGTCCTGAAGTGCCGCGTCCGTCTTCTTGTGGGCGGCGATTTCCTTGAGGAGCAAGGTGTTCTGACGGGAGGATTCCTCCTCGGCCACCACCCGGCTGTCATGGGCGAGCACGTAGAACCACGAAACGATGCCGGCGATGATCGCGAAGACGAAGAAGACGATCGTCACCGTCCCATAAATAACCTCGGCATTGGCGGGTGTGGCCCGGCCGACCTGGTGGGCGATCATCGCCAGGATCGCGCCAATCGCAGAGACGGACAGCACAGCGGTGGTTGCGTAACGCCCGAGGCGGGTGGTGAGCCGGGCGATGACGCTTTCCGGCAGGACCGTGCGGGCGACGCTGCCGATCTGGGTATTGAGCCGGGCGCGCGGCTTGCACATGTCGTGGCAGCGGCTGTCGAGCGAGCAGCAGAGCGAGCAGATCGGTGCCGCATAAGCCGGACACCAGGCCATATCCTCGTGCTCGAACGGATGCTCGCATATGGAGCAGGTGATCGAGCCCATGGCTTTCCAGCTCTGCCGCGGTTTTCTCGCGAGGTAGAACTTGCCGCGGGTGGCGAAGGCGATTGCCGGAGAGATGACGAATGCGATGAGCGTCACATAGGTGGCGAGCGAGGCCATCAACGCGCCGAACAGGCCGAAATGGGCGGCCAGCGCCACGCCGGCGGAGCCGAACATTGCGCCGAGCCCGACGGGATTGACGTCGTAGAGATGGGCGCGCTTGAACTCGATGCCCGGAGGCGCAAGACCAAGTGGCTTGTTGATGAAGAGGTCTGCCGAAATGGTGCAGAGCCAGGCCATGGCGACGATCGAAAAGACGCCAAGTGTGGCTTCCAGCAGCCGGTAGATGCCGAGCTCCATCAGCAACAATGCGATCAGCACGTTGAAGACAAGCCAGACGACGCGGCCCGGATGGCTGTGGGTCAGCCGCGAGAAGAAATTCGACCAGGCGAGCGAGCCCGCATAGGCGTTCATCACGTTGATCTTGAGCTGCGAGACGACCACGAAGGCGGCCATCAAAAGCAGCGCCGCGGTTTCGTTCGGGATCATGTAGCCGAACGCCGCCAGATACATATGGGCCGGGTCGGCGGCCTCGCCGATCGGCACGCCTGTCGAGAGCGTCAGGACGGCCAGGAAGGAACCCGCCAGGAGCTTCGGCACCCCGACGACCACCCAGCCGGAACCTGCAAGGAAAACAGCGAGCCGATGGCGCCATTTCCGCAAGCCTTCCGGGGGCAGGAAGCGGAGGAAGTCGACCTGCTCGCCGATCTGCGGCATCAGCGCGAGGATGACGGCCGAGGCGGCTCCGAATTCGAGGAGGTCGAAGGGCGCCGCCCCGCCAACTTCGGCATTCGAATGATTAATTCCGGCAAAGGCGCGCCAGAGGTCGAACTTTTCCCAGTCCAGAAAGGCGATGAACACGAAAGGCAGGACGTTCAGCACGATCCAGAAGGGCTGCGTCAGCAGCTGGAAGCGGGAGATCAGCTGCACGCCGTAGATGACGAGCGGGATCACCACGGCGGCGCTGATCATGTAGCCGATCCAGGGCGGAATGCCGAAGGCAAGATCGAGCGCGCCGGTCATGATCGAGGCTTCGATCGCAAACAGCATGAAGGTGAAGCTCGCATAGATCAGCGAGGTGATGGTCGAGCCGATGTAACCGAAGCTCGCGCCGCGGGTCAGAAGATCGATGTCGACCCCGTGGCGGATCGCGTAGCGGCTGATTGGAAGGCCGATGACGAGCATGGCGATGGCGGCAGCGACGATTGCGAAGAAGGCGTTCGTGGTGCCGTAGGAGAGGGTGATCGCTCCGCCGATCGCCTCGAGCGCCAGAAAGGAAATCGCCCCGATCGCCGTCTGCGAAATACGGCTGGAGGAAAAGCGGCGGGCGCTTTTGGCGGTGAAACGCAGCGCATAGTCTTCCAGCGTCTGGTTGGCGACCCAACGATTGTATTCCCGTCGGACCGGGATGATGCGTTGCCGCGCTGCCATGCCTAATTTCTAGCACCTTGAGGGAGAAGACTGTCTATTAGGCACTTTCAGCTGTGGCGCAACGTTTTGCAAGCAGGCTTTCGCATTTGCGAAGCTTAGGTTCACTTCCACCGGCTGTTTTCGGACGTGCTGATACTTGTTTATTGATTGTGAGGAGAACTGCGGACCTTCTGCCACAGCCGTAGCTATAATGTTCCAGGCCGCCACAACTGCGACACAGACGCTTGCAAGCTGGAACATGACATCCCATGTCAACAAACGTTAACCCAGGCGGAAGAGGTATGGCGGCAAGTGCCTTTAACGCTTTACATCAACCAAATTGTCAGGCGCATTTCCGTGAAACCGTCATCCACCACCATCCCTGAACCTGAACAGAGTTTCGGTACCTCCGGCATTGCGCCGATGGAGCGTCCGAGCCCGGTCACCCGTTTCTTCATGTCGATCGTCGCCTGGGCGGAACGATTGAATTTCAAGTACGCAAAACTGGGCAATCCGCCGGTTTACGACAACGCCACGTTTCCCTGGGCTGCAGAAATCGAAAAGGCGGCGCCGGCGATCCGCGCCGAGCTCGACCAGATCCTTGTTCGCAAGGACGAATTGCCGACCTTCCAGGACATTTCCACCGACGTGAAGACGATCTCCACCGACAGAGGCTGGAAGACCTTCTTCCTGCTCGGTTTCGGCGTGAAATCCGAACAGAACATCCGGGCCTGCCCTGAAACCTGGAAGGCGATGCAGAATATCCCCGGACTGACGACCGTGATGTTCTCGATCTTCGAGCCGGGCAAGCACCTGCCGCCGCACCGCGGCCCGTATAACGGCGTTCTGCGGCTGCATCTCGGCCTGATCGTTCCCGAGCCGCGCGACAAGCTGGCGATCCGCGTCAAGGACCAGGTCTGCCATTGGGAAGAGGGCAAGGCGCTGATCTTTGACGACGCCTATGAACATGAGGCGTGGAACCATACGGACAAGACGCGGGTGGTGCTGTTCGTGGACTTCGTCAAGCCGCTGAAATTCCCTGCCCGGCTGGTGAACTGGCTGCTGATGCACATGGCGATCTTCACGCCCTTCATCAGGGAGGGCCTCGATAACCACAAGGAATGGGAAAAGAAGTTCTACGCCCAGGCGGAAGCATGGCGCAATCGCCCCGACGCGAAAGACTGAGCGAGCTCGCGTGAATCTCGGCAATGCCGTATGTAGTCCATGCGGCATTGCCACCTAGCGCATCAGCGGCCAGAGCGGCGCGGCGAGCAGCAGGCCCATCGTGATGTTGAACCATTTGAGTTTTTGGGGATCGGACAGGAAGCGTCGCAGCATCACACCGAAACCCGCCCAGATGGACACGGTCGGCAGGTTGACGACCGCGACCACGAGCGTAACCAGCGTCACCGAGAGAAACGGGTTTGCCGCATTCGCGTAGGCCGCCATGGCCGTCAGCGCTGCGATCCAGGCCTTTGGGTTCACCCATTGGAAGGCGGCAGATTCCAGGAACGTGAGCGGCCGGGCGGCTTCCGCATTGCCGTTTGAGACGGCCCGCGACATGCCGATGCGCCAAGCGAGATAGAGCAGGTAGGCGCCCCCTGCTATCTTCAGCCCCAGGCCGAGCGGCGGATAGGCTGTCATCAGCGCTCCCAGTCCGAAACCGACCGCCAGCAATACCGAGGAAAAGCCGATGGTGATGCCGAGGATCTGCGGCACCGTTCGCCAGAAGCCGAAATTCGTGCCTGAAGCGAGCAGCATGAAATTGCTCGGTCCAGGCGTCACCGAGCCGACAAGCGAGAAAAGTCCGATTGCGAGCATGGTCTCATAGGTCATGGCAAAATGCTCCCGTCGCGGGAGAGGGCCTCCCTGCGGTGTTCAAAGGTTCGGATTGCAGATCGGTCGGATCAGAGGTGCCGGATGCTCAGCCTGCCGCCCCATTTGCCGTTCAGGTAGTCGCAGACGAGCCGCCGATGGCAGTGATGCGGCTTGTCCTCCGAACAGAGCAGACAGGAGCCTTCCAACTCATCCGGCTTCAAGTGACTTTCCACCTTGCGTTCCGCCATCAAGCTCATGAAATCGTTCTGGAAGATGTTCCAGTCACCCTTCTCTTTCTTGAAGAAAGTCATGAGCTCTTCGGTCGGCGCAAGCAGGGGCTCGTGCCTGTAGGCCGCACCGCAGATCGTCCTCAGGAAGAAGGCGAGGTCATCGGATTTGGCAAAACCGGCAAGTTGCGAGGTGTTGTGAAGCCGTACGTCGATCATTCTTTCTACCCCGGCGCTTTTGATCCGGCCAAAAAAATCCTCGGCCGTCGTCTTGGTGAAACCGATCGTGGTGACGTCTATGCTCATGCCGGTGCCCCATGCCTTTGTGCCATCATGGCGGAACGCGGTATCTCCTGCTATTGTCAATATTGACATTCTGGATATGGATCTTGCCATGAAGCTGCAGGTGCTTGCTTTGGACGGTGTTTTCGATACCGGGCTCTCGGCCATCCTCGACGTCTTCACGACCGCCAACGAACTTGCCGCGATGCTGTCTCTGAACGTGCCGCCGTTCGAGGTCTCCGTCGTCGGGATGCGGAAGAAGGTTCAGACCTCGCAGGGTTTCGTCGTGCCGATTTCCGATCCGGTCTGTACAGCCGCAGGCGGGTGGCTCGTTGTGCCTGCGCTCGGTTACAAGGTGCCCGATCTGCTGCTGCCTGCGCTGGAGCGGCCGGACGTTCGGGATGCGACCGCAGCGCTCCGCGAGGCGAGGGACGGTGGCGTAAACATTGCCGGCGCCTGTATCGGTACGTTCGTGCTTGCCGAATCCGGGCTGCTTGACGGACAGAAGGCAACGACCACCTGGTGGCTCGCGCCGCTCTTTCGCCAGCGTTACCCCGCCGTAAATCTGGAAGACGGAAGCATGCTGGTTAAGTCCGGTCCGCTCGTGACGGCAGGTGCCGCGCTCGGCCATCTGGACATGGCGCTCTGGTTGGTACGGCAGGCGAGCCCCGAGCTTGCGGGCCTGGTTGCCCGCTACCTCATCGTCGACAACCGGCCGGCGCAGTCGACCTATGTCATTTCCGACCATCTAGCGCATGCCGACCCGTTGGTGGAGAAGTTCGAGCGCTGGGCTCGCGCCCGGCTTTCGGAAGGCTTTTCGCTTGACCAGGCGGCCGATGCCGTCGGCGCCAGCAAGCGCACGCTCGCCCGCCGCCTGGAGCAGGTGCTCGGCAAAACGCCGCTCTCCTATTTCCAGGACCTGCGTGTCGAACGCGCCGTGCATCTCCTGAAAACCAGCGGCAAGAGCCCGGATGAGATCGCTCCACTGGTGGGTTACGCCGACGGCGTGACGCTTCGGGCGCTGCTGCGCCAGAAACTCGGTCGCGGAGTGCGTGAACTGCGAATGGCCGAGTGACGGTTCGTCAGATTTCCTCGCGCTTCAGCAGATAGTCCAGGCCGCCCAACCGGAACCAGCGGTAGTCATAGGCATCGAGCAGAAGGCGGTGGCGGCCTTTCCCGTCGGCGCGGCTGTTGCCGCCATCGGCGATGTCGATCAGCAGATGCCCTTCCGCTCCGATGCCCGCGTCGAAGTGAATTTCTGCTGGCCTCGACAAGAGGTTATGCACCGTCAGAACCGAGTTGTTGCGCCAGTCAAATCGGAGCGCCAGCACGCCGTCGTCGCCGGTATCCACCACCGTGCATTCGCCCCAGCCGATTTCGGGCGTCTCCTTGCGCATGCGGATCAGCCGCTCGGTCCAGTTGAGCATGGACTCGGCCTCCCGCTTCTGATCGGCGACGTTGACATAGCAGTATCCGAAGGGACCTTCCTTGATGACGGGCAGTATCGGTTTGTCGCTCTTGGTGAAGCCTCCGTGCGGTTCCGGGGACCATTGCATCGGCGTGCGGGCGCAGTTGCGCTCGGGCAGGCTAAGGTCGTCTCCCATGCCGATCTCGTCGCCGTAACGGATGACCGGCGTGGCCGGAAGTGAGAACATCAGGCTGTAGGCGAGTTCGAGCCGGCGGCGATCGCCCTCCAGCATCGGCGCGAGCCGGCGTCTTATGCCCCGGTGATAAAGCTGCATCTCCTTCTCGGGTCCGAATTCCTCAAAGACCTTTTCCCGCTGCTTCTCCGTCAGCCTGCCCAGATCGAGTTCGTCGTGATTGCGCAGGAAGATGCCCCATTGGGCTGTGGCGGGTTTCTCACGCGTCGCATCCAACGCCTTGGCAAGCGGGCGCGAGTCTCCACTGGCCATGGCATAAAACAGCGCCTGGTTGACGTGAAAGTTGAACATCATCTGCATGCGGTCGCTGTCGTGGCCGAAATACTGGAGATTGGTCTTCGGCACGACATTCGCTTCCGCCAGGAAAATCGAATCCCCAAGCCGCCACTGCAGGAATTCGCGGAAGCCGCGCAGCATCTCGTATTGCGGCTGAGGCCGCTTCACCTCCGCTCCCTTCTGGGCGATCACGAAGGGCACGGCATCGACCCGGAAACCGGAGACGCCAAGCTGAATCCAGAAGCCCATGATCTTCAGGATTTCCGCCTGAACCTCCGGATTGGACGTGTTGAGGTCGGGCTGAAAATGGTAGAAGCGATGGAAATAATATTGCTTCGCCTTCTCGTCATAGGTCCAGGTGGTTTCCTGCACGCCCGGAAAGACCATGCCCTCGTCGGCATTGCCCGGCTTTTTGTTCGACCAGATATACCAGTCGCGGAAAGGCGAGTCCGGGCTGCTTCGCGCCTGCTGGAACCAGGGATGCTGGTCCGATGTGTGGTTGACGACGAGGTCGATCAGCACCCGGATGCCGCGCTGCTTGGCGCCGTGGGTGAATTCAACGAAGTCACCGAGCGTGCCGTAGCGGGGGTCGACGTTGTAGTAGTCCGAGACGTCGTAGCCATCATCCAGTCCAGGCGAGGTCTGGAACGGCATCAGCCAGATGGCATTGACGCCGAGGCCGGCAAGGTAGTCGAGGCGCCGCTCCAGCCCCTCGAAGTCCCCAACACCGTCGCCATTGGCGTCCATGAAGGTCTCAACGGAAAGGCAATAGATGACGGCGTTCTTGTACCAGAGATCGTTGATCACGGTGCGCTCCTCGAATGGGCTGGTTCGGGGAGGGCAATTGCTCAGCGCGGGAATTGTTCCAGGCGTAGGACCAATGCCGCATGAAAGCGGGCCTTATGGCCCCGTCCTCTCAATCGCTGGGGGATCGAACGCGCCTATTCGATCAAAAGTAGGCCCCGCTTGCTGTCGCCGTCAAACGTGTTCATCGCCGAAAACAGACGTTCCGTCTCGACCAGCCAAGGCTTGTAGTTCTCGTTGACATCGAGAACGAACACCATGTCTTGCGCCTCAAGATATCCTCCAACCGGAGAATGATGGCCGGCACCTGCGCCGAAGATTTTCTCTCGCGTGAAGTTGACGATGTAGCGGCGGGCGGGGTCGTTTGCCCGCTTCATATGCTCGCGAAACTCGTCGGCCGTCAGGTTGCGCAGAACCGTGACCTTCCGCTGTGTTTTCATCTTCGCAAGACCAGCGAGCTCATCCAGCGTCAGCCCCATTATGCAAAGCCCGGTCCAGCACAGGCCGGTTCCATCCAGAACCTCGGCCTCGGTCTTTTCCTCTTCGCCGACGGAACGGAACGTGTTGGCGATGCTCGCCGGCCCGCACCGCGATGCATTTGTTTGCCAGGCGATATTCCGATCAAATGTTGCCGCCACAGGCAGCTTCCAGGCGGTCTCGATCAGTTCCGGAACACGGATGACCGAGGATTGGATCGCTTCCGGCGGGACTTTGGTCTGGCTGGCGATGAAGCCTGCGGTGCCGACGAGCACACCGGCGGCGGCAACTATGCCAAGAAAGAAGGCGCGCTTCATTTCGATGCTCCCGAAGCACGGATGGTCACCGGACAATGAGCCTGGAGACAGCCGCCATCAAGATATCCATACGGCGGATGAGGGATCGCAAACTCGTACTGCGGAGTGAATTCACCCCGCGCGGTCGCTGCGGATCGGATGCCAGATCGAAATATCGCGAGGACCGGCGAGGAGTTCGGGAAGGGCCGCGTGCCATGCCTCCCGATAGGGGCGCTGCAATTGCACGTCCAATACGTCCTGATGATCCTCCCATGTCTCGTAAAGCATCATCCGGTTTTCGTTTTCTGGATCGGCATGCAGCACCGCCTGGTGAAACATCGGCTCGTGCCGCATCGCGTCCAGCACGCCGTCGAGCAGCGTCATGAAGCGCTCGCGCTCGCCCGGAAGAATATCGAAACGGATGACATAGGTGACAGGCATGGCTGATCCTTTCTTTTTTCTACGACCGGAATAGCCTTGCAGGAACGGCAGGTCGATTACCTCCGAGGTCATAACGGTGGCTCACACCCTTCCCGCTTCTCCCCCTGCGGTACGTCATTTTACGTATGTGGTTTTGCGATGCAGCGCCCGATAGTCGCTTAAGCAACGGTTAAGGTTTTCGTTGCGGACGAACGAGAAGAGGGGTTCGAACCAATGACTTTCAAAGCAAAGTTTGCTGGCGCATTGCTCGCCACCGTCATGTCGACGACGGCGCTTTCCGGCGCCTTCGCCGCAGACGACACCATCAAGATCGGCGTTCTGCACTCGCTTTCGGGCACCATGGCCATCTCCGAGACCACCCTCAAGGATGTCATGCTGATGCTCGTCGAGGAGCAGAACAAGAAGGGCGGCGTGCTGGGCAAGAAGCTCGAAGCCGTCGTTGTCGACCCGGCATCCGACTGGCCGCTGTTTGCCGAAAAGGCCCGCCAGCTCATCTCCCAGGACAAGGTGGCTGCCGTCTTCGGCTGCTGGACTTCGTCTTCGCGCAAGTCCGTCCTACCGGTCTTCGAGGAGCTCAATTCGATCCTCTTCTACCCGGTCCAGTACGAGGGTGAAGAATCCTCGCGCAACATCTTCTACACGGGTGCCGCGCCTAACCAGCAGGCCATCCCGGCTGTCGACTACCTGGCTGAAAGCGAAGGCGTGCAGCGCTGGGTTCTGGCCGGCACCGATTATGTCTATCCGCAGACCACCAACAAGATCCTCAAGGCCTATCTGATGTCGAAGGGCGTTGCCGAATCCGACATCATGGTGAACTATACGCCATTCGGTCACTCCGACTGGCAGACCATCGTCTCCGACATCAAGAAGTTCGGCTCCGCCGGCAAGAAGACCGCCGTCGTCTCCACCATCAACGGCGATGCCAACGTTCCCTTCTACAAGGAACTCGGCAACCAGGGCATCAAGGCCGAAGACATTCCGGTCGTGGCCTTCTCGGTCGGTGAAGAAGAGCTTGCCGGTCTCGACACCAAGCCGCTCGTCGGCCATCTCGCCGCCTGGAACTACTTCCAGTCCGTCGACGCCGAGGTCAATGCCGATTTCATCAAGGAATGGAAGGCCTTCACCAAGAACGACAAGCGCGTCACCAACGACCCGATGGAAGCCGCCTATATCGGCTTCAACGCCTGGGTAAAGGCCGTCGAAGCCGCTGGCACCACCGATACCGACAAGGTTCTGGACTCGATCATCGGCGTTTCCGTTCCGAACCTTTCGGGCGGCACATCCACCGTCATGCCGAACCATCACATCACCAAGCCGGTGCTGATCGGTGAAATCCAGGCGGACGGCCAGTTCGAAATCGTCCAGGAAACACCTGCCGTCGTTGGTGACGAATGGTCCGATTATCTGCCGGACTCCAAGAACCTGATCTCCGATTGGCGCAAGCCGATGTCCTGCGGCAACTTCAACGTTGCTTCCGGCAAGTGCGGCGGCAAGGGCAGCTGATTCTAACTGGTGAAACCTGAGGGCTGGGGGGTGAGCCCCCGGTCAGACCCTCTCCCCGACCTGAACCAGGTCGGGGAGAGGGAATTGCGGCGTCGCCGCCAGTTGTTCCTTCGGCCTCAGGGTTTCAGGCGAGGGGCGTTCCGGCCGGCCGACAGGGGCGATATCATGACCTTGAAATCTTTTCTCCAGGCTTTGCTTGCCTGTCTGATCCTTTCCTTCGCCGCGCCGTCTTTCGCGCAGAGCGACCCCAAACCTTTGATCGATGCATTGGCCAAAGCTGATTTCAACGAGGCCGAAAAACTGCTCGGCCAGATCGCCGCAACCGGCGATGCCCGCGTCGTGCCGGCGCTTAATGCCTTTGCCGAGGGCGATCTCTATTTCCGCAAATCCGACAATCTCGTTTTCATCGCTAAGGCCGCCGGTTCCGGTTTCGAGTTGATCGATCCGTTGACAGGTGCCGCGGCCGGGCAGGCGGCGAAGAACGCCGTCACCAAGATCAAGGTCAACAACAATCTGCGCCGCGTCATCCGCTCCGCCATGGGCGGCCTCACGCTTTTGAGCCCGGATCGCGCCGTGCGGCTGCAGGCCGCCGAGGCGGTGCTGCGCTCGCCAAGCCCGGAAAACCTCGATCTGGTCGAGGCAGCCCTTGCCAAGGAGACCGATGGGGAGGTCAAGGCGCGCATGGAGGAAGCGCGGGCGGTTTCGGTCCTCTCCTCCGACCGCTCCATCGATGAAAAGCGCTCCGCAATCGAAACCATCAAGAATCTCGGAGGCCGCAATTCGCTCGGCATCCTGAATTCCGTTTCCGGTTCGATCGAAGTCGGGCTCAAGGGTGACTTGGATGCGGCCATCGCTTCGATCGAGAGCGAACAGCAGCTCTGGGACATGGCGCAGAACGTCTGGTATGGCCTGTCGCTCGGCTCCGTGCTGCTGCTCGCCGCAATCGGCCTTGCGATCACATTCGGCGTCATGGGAATCATCAACATGGCGCATGGCGAAATGGTCATGCTCGGCGCCTATTCCACCTTCGTGGTGCAGGAGGTGATTCGCGACAATGCACCAAACCTGTTCGACTGGTCTCTGGCGATCGCGCTGCCCGTCGCCTTCCTCGTCACCGGTGCCGTCGGTCTGGTGATCGAGCGCGGCGTCATTCGTTTTCTTTACGGTCGCCCGCTTGAAACACTGCTCGCCACCTGGGGCGTCTCGCTCATCCTGCAGCAGACGATCCGCTCGATCTTCGGGCCGACAAACCAGGAAGTCGGCAACCCGTCCTGGATGTCGGGTTCGTTCCCCGTGGGCGGCATGACGATCACCTGGAACCGCATGTGGATCATCCTTTTCTCCATGTCGATCTTCGTGGCGCTGCTGGTGGTGCTGAAGAAATCGGCCTTCGGCCTCAATATGCGGGCCGTCACCCAGAACCGCCGCATGGCGTCGTCTATGGGCATCAAGACGCCGTGGGTCGATGCCTTCACCTTCGCGCTGGGCTCGGGCATTGCCGGTATCGCGGGTGTCGCGCTTTCCCAGATCGACAACGTCTCGCCGAATCTCGGCCAGAGCTACATCATCGACAGCTTCATGGTCGTGGTCTTCGGTGGCGTCGGCAATCTCTGGGGGACGCTGGTCGGCGCACTGTCGCTCGGCGTGCTGAACAAGTTCCTCGAACCTTCGGTCGGTGCCGTGCTCGGCAAGATCCTGGTTCTGGTGCTGATCATCCTCTTCATCCAGAAACGTCCGCGCGGTCTCTTCGCGCTCAAGGGAAGGGCGGTGGAAGCATGATTTCCGGCTTTGTCTTTCGGGCTCTCGACGGCAGGATTGTCGTTGCCGTCGCCATTTTGCTTGGCGTCGCCCTGCTCGTGCCGGCGCTCAACCTGATGACCCCGCCGGACAGCGCGCTGCATATTCCGACCTATGCCGTGTCGCTCTTCGGCAAATATCTCTGCTATGCGCTGCTGGCGCTCGCGCTCGATCTCGTCTGGGGTTACTGCGGCATTCTCTCGCTCGGCCACGGTGCCTTCTTCGCACTCGGCGGTTATGCGATGGGCATGTATCTGATGCGCCAGATCGGCAGTAGAGGCGTATACGGCAACCCGATCCTGCCGGACTTCATGGTGTTCCTCAACTGGAAGGAGCTTCCCTGGTTCTGGCATGGTTTCGACTGGTTCGTCTTCGCCATGGCGATGGTGCTGGTCGTGCCCGGCCTGCTTGCCTTCGTCTTCGGCTGGTTCGCCTTCCGCTCCCGCGTCAACGGCGTCTATCTGTCGATCATCACCCAGGCGATGACCTATGCGCTGATGCTCGCCTTCTTCCGCAACGACATGGGCTTCGGCGGCAATAACGGCCTGACCGACTTCAAGGATATCCTGGGCTTCCCGGTCCAGGCGGACGGCACGCGTGCGGTTCTCTTCGCCATGTCGGCAATCATGCTGGCGCTCTGCCTCCTCGTTGCGTCGGCCATCGTCCGATCGAAGTTCGGCAAGGTTCTGGTCGGCGTGCGCGATGCGGAAAGCCGGGTGCGTTTCCTCGGCTTCCGGGTGGAGAACATCAAGCTCTTCACCTTCGTCGTCTCGGCGATGATGGCGGGCATTGCAGGTGCGCTTTTCGTACCGCAGGTCGGCATCATCAATCCGGGCGAATTCGCGCCTGCCAACTCCATCGAGGTGGTCGTCTGGACGGCGGTCGGTGGGCGCGGCACGCTGATCGGGCCGGTCATCGGCGCGGTGCTCGTTAATGCTGGCAAAAGCTTCTTCACCGGCGCCTTCCCGGAAATCTGGCTCTATGCGCTCGGCGGCCTCTTTATCGCCGTGACGCTCTTCCTGCCGAAGGGCATCGTGGGCACGGTTCAGCAGGGTTGGAATTCGCGCAAGGCGATGAAGGCTGCCGCGGAGGCGGAAAAGGGCAGGGACGAGGCAGTGCCCGTCACGCAGGCGCAGGCGGCGGAGTGAAAACGATGAATATGATTGCCGAAACAAGACAAAAAAGCCTGCTCTATCTCGAAAACGTCTCCGTCTCCTTCGACGGTTTCAAGGCGCTGAACTCGCTGTCCTTCGTGGTCGAACCCGGCGAGCTGCGCGCCATCATCGGTCCGAATGGCGCCGGTAAGACGACGATGATGGATATCATCACCGGCAAGACGAGGCCGGACACCGGCACGGTGTTGTTCGAGGATGCGATCGATCTGACGAAAAAGGACGAGGCCGATATCGCCCAGCTCGGCATCGGCCGCAAATTCCAGAAGCCGACTGTCTTCGAAAGCCACACCGTCTGGGACAATCTGGAACTGGCGCTCAACCGCGACCGCGGGGTGTTTGCCACGCTCTTCTACACGCTGTCGACCGAAGACGAGGCGCGCATCGAGGAAATCCTTTCGACCATCCGCCTGACCCATCGCAAGGACGAGCTCGCAGCCAATCTTTCGCACGGCCAGAAGCAATGGCTGGAGATCGGCATGCTGCTTGCCCAGGAGCCCAAACTCCTGCTCGTCGACGAACCTGTCGCCGGCATGACGGACGCGGAAACGGCCGAAACCGCCGAACTCCTCAAGGAAATCGCCAAGACGCGATCAGTCGTCGTGGTCGAACACGACATGGGCTTCATCCGCGAGCTCGGCGTCAAGGTGACGTGCCTGGCGGAAGGCTCCGTGCTCGCCGAGGGCTCGATCGATTTCGTGTCCAACGATCCGAAGGTGATCGAGAACTATCTGGGGCGGTGATTATGCTGACGGTCAACAACATCAATCTTCACTACGGCGCGGCACAGGCGTTGCGTGGCGTCTCGATCACCGCCGAAATGGGCAAGATCACCTGCGTGCTGGGGCGCAACGGCGTGGGGAAGAGCTCTCTTCTCCGAGCCGTTACCGGCCAGCACGCGGTCAGCGCCGGTACGATCAGCTTCCAAAACGAAGTGCTGAACGGCCTGCAACCCTATGCCCGCGCCAAGCACGGCATCGGCTACGTGCCACAGGGGCGCGAAATCTTCCCGCTGCTCACCGTGCAGGAAAACCTTGAAAGCGGTTATGCGCCGCTCGCCCGGAAGGATCGCTCCATTCCGGATGAAATCTTTTCGTTGTTTCCGGTTTTGAAAACCATGCTCGGACGACGCGGTGGCGACCTGTCCGGTGGCCAGCAGCAGCAGCTGGCGATCGGCCGCGCCATGGTCACCCGTCCGAAGATTCTCGTGCTCGACGAACCCACCGAAGGCATTCAGCCTTCGATCATCAAGGATATCGGCCGGGCGATCCGCTATCTCCGCGACTCGACCGGCATGGCCATCCTGCTGGTCGAACAGTATCTGGATTTCTGCCGAGAGCTTGCCGATCAGGTTTACATCATGGATCGTGGCGAAATTGTGCATGAGGGTGCGGCCGAAACATTGGATACGGCAGAAGCGAGGCGGCACCTGACTGTGTAGTCCTAGTATTTCCATGGTGAATGTTTGTATCGCGTCGCAGCACTTCGTGCGTTTCGTCATCAGCGGATATGTGTTACCTAGGCGGCGTAGGGAGCGTTCCATGTAAGCTTGGAACACTCTGAGGCGGACCTTGCACATTGTTGACACCACTTCCCGCACCCATGATGAGGCGCTGATGGATTTTGCTCGCGTTGCCGGTACCTTTTCCAACCCCGCTCTTACTCGCGCGACCGCAGTAGGGGCTTTTTTCTTGGCTGCGAGCGGTGCCTATGCCGGCTGCGGCCAGCCCCTGGAACCGGGCCGTCATCCCATCACCATCGAAAGCGAAGGGGTTTCGCGTTCGGCCGTCTACTTCATTCCCTCTTCCTATACCGGCAGCCAGAAAGTCCCGGTCGTTTTCGACTTTCATGGCAGCCACAGCAATCCTCAAGGTCAGCTGAACAGGAGTTCCTGGGACAAAGTTGCCGAAAAGAACGGCTTCATCGTCATGGCGCTGCAGGGGAGCCTGCCCGGCAGTTCGGCCGGCACCTATGCCTGGAATGTGCCTTACGTAACGACCCAACCCGGCGGCCTCAATGAAGTTGCCTATATCACGCAGGCGCTCGAGACGGTGAAGGAGACCTTCTGCACCGATCCGGCACGCATCTACGCCTCCGGTTATTCCGGCGGCGGGCGTATGCTTTCGGCCTATCTTTGCGCTGGGCACGACGATTTCGCGGCCGCAGGCTTCGTGCATTCGCTGCGCGCCGGCCGACCGGTCGAGATCGACGGCAAGTGGAGGCCCGATGCGGAAAACTGCTCGCCAGCAAGGCCGATCTCCATCATGGCCTTTGCCGGCGAGAAGGACGACGCCAATCCCTATGCCGGCGGCGGCAAGGCCTACTGGCAATACGGCTTCAAGACCGCGATACAGAGATGGACCGAGCTCGACGGCTGCAAGGGCAACGGCGATCCGAAGACCGTCGACGACGTGACCTTCAGCCTCTACGGCACCTGCAAGAACGGTGCCCGTGTCGCATCCTACGTCTTTGCCAATGGCACCCATGCCTGGCCGAAACCGGCACCGGCGACGGAAGCGGTCATTGCCGCTGCCAAGGATGGCGCTGCAGGCGTCACCAAGGTCGCCACCGTTGCCGACGCCAAGCCGGCTTTCGATGCGAATATTGATCCGGCATCGCGGATGTGGGAGTTTTTCGGCAAGGCCGACAGCACCGATGTGATCGCCACCGCCGCGCCCGCAAAGGGGAAATCTGGCACGGGCGTTGCATCGGATTGCGCGACCGATACCGATCTTCAGGGGACGACGTGCAGCAGCACCCAGCCGATCAATATGCGCCGCAGCGGGCAAGGGGTGCAGGACGCCTTGTAACCAAGGCTTCCGGCGGGCGCACCCGGCTCGCCGAGTTCTACCAGGAAGGCTGCGCAAAAATTCGTCTTCCGGAAACATTTTCGCCTGAAATGGAGGCGATCCTCATCAATACGTCAGGGGGACTGACCGGCGGCGACATGATCGAATGGTCCGTCGCCGCTGCTGATTCCACCAGACTTTCGGTTACCACCCAGGCAAACGAGAAGATTTATAAAGCCGCCGCCGACACGGCTTCCGTTTCCACCCACATAACTGTCGGCAAGGACGCCTCCGTCCACTGGCTTCCCCAGGAAACCATTCTGTTCGACCAGGCCTCGTTGACCCGCCGGCTTGATGTCGACCTTGCCGAAACTGCCGAATTTCTAGCGGTCGAGGCGGTGCTGCTCGGGCGGAAGGCGATGGGCGAGGCCGTTGCCGAGGGCTTTTTTCGCGACCGGTGGCGGGTGCGCCGCTCCGGCAGGCTCATTCATGCCGAAGAGCTGCGGTTCGACGGCGCGATCGAGCGGATGACGCAGTCGGCAGGGGTCCTCTCCGGTCAGGTCGCCTTCGCCACCCTGTTTTATACCGGGCCGCTTGCCGAGGTGCTTTTTTCCAAGCTCCGCGCCTGTCTTGACGATACCGCCGGCGGAGCCAGCCCGTGGACTGGCGGAGCCAGCCACTGGAACGGCAAGCTGATTGCGCGGCTTGCGGCGCCGACCGGTTTCGAGATGAGAAAAATCCTGACACCGGCAATTTCCGTATTGCGTAACGGCGCGCCAGTGCCGAAAGTCTGGAACATCTGATTTTTATCACGGGATTCCCATGAACCTGACGCCCAGAGAAAAAGACAAGCTGCTGATATCAATGGCGGCGATCGTTGCGCGCCGCCGGCTCGAGCGGGGCGTCAAGCTGAATTATCCGGAAGCTATCGCGCTGATTACCGATTTCGTCGTCGAGGGTGCCCGTGACGGTCGTTCCGTCGCCGATCTCATGGAAGCGGGTGCGCATGTCGTCAGCCGCGACCAGGTAATGGAAGGCATTGCCGAAATGATTCACGATGTGCAGGTGGAGGCGACCTTTCCCGACGGCACCAAGCTCGTCACTGTGCACGAACCCATAAGGTGAGGAGGGCGCCATGCTGGAGCTACGCCCCAATTGCGAATGCTGCGACAAGGACCTGCCGCCCGAAAGCCGGGAGGCGATGATCTGCACCTTCGAATGCACATTCTGCGCCGACTGTGCGACCGCCATCCTGGCCGGCACTTGTCCGAATTGCGGCGGCGAACTGGTGCGCCGCCCGGTGCGCCCGGCGGGGAAGCTCGCCAAGTACCCCGCATCCACGAAACGCGTTTTGAAGGCCGAGGGCTGTGCGCCCAAGGCTGCTTGAGGAGGAGAGTCATGATTCCTGGCGAAGTCATTGCCGCTGCAGGCGAAATCGAGCTCAACTCCGGCGCTCCGACGGTGACGGTGGAGGTCTCCAACACCGGCGACCGGCCAGTGCAGGTGGGCAGCCATTATCATTTCTTCGAGACCAACAACGGCCTTTCGTTCGACCGCGAGAAAGCCCGCGGCATGCGGCTCGATATCCCGGCCGGCACGGCAGTGCGCTTCGAGCCCGGGCAGACCCGGCAAGTCACGCTAATCCCGCTTTCGGGCAAACGGGAAGTCTACGGTTTCCAGCAAAAGATCATGGGTGCCCTGTGAAATTGACGATAGCCGCCGCCGTTCTGTTGGTTTTCGCCCTGCCTGCGCTTGCGCAGGAGCCGAAGCCCAACTGCAAGAACCCCATCACGCAGATGGAAATGACCTATTGTGAAGAGCAGGAATTGAACGCTGCCGACAAGATCCTCAACGTGGAGTACCAGAAGGCCCGCAAGGCCATGAAGACATGGGATGCCGACGCGGAGGCCAATCTGAAAGGGGCCGAAGATGCGCTCGTCAAGGCGCAGCGCGCTTGGGTCGCCTATCGCGATGCTCAATGCGCCTCCTACGGTTATCAGGCCCGCGGCGGCTCGATGGAGCCCCAGCTCATCTACGGTTGCCAGGCAGACCTCACCCGCAAGCGGACGGCCGAACTGAAAGAGCTGACCGAGATCATGGGGAACTGAGTTCCCTATCGGTCAAAATTCCATTCCCAAATTACTCGAATTCCAGAGGTAGACCGTCCATGCCACACAAGATGTCCCGCGCCGCCTATGCCTCGATGTTCGGTCCGACCGTGGGCGACAAGGTGCGGCTTGCGGATACGGAGCTCTTCATCGAGGTGGAGAAGGATTTCACCGTCTATGGCGAAGAGGTGAAATTCGGCGGCGGCAAGGTCATCCGCGACGGCATGGGCCAGAGCCAGGCGACGCGGGCGGAGGGCGCGGTCGACACTGTCATCACCAATGCGCTGATCGTCGACCATTCTGGCATCTACAAGGCGGATGTCGGCCTGAAGGACGGACGCATCCATGCAATTGGCAAGGCCGGAAATCCGGATACGCAGCCAGGTGTCACGATCATCGTCGGCCCGTCGACCGAGGCGATTGCAGGCGAGGGCAAGATCCTGACCGCCGGCGGCATGGACGCGCATATCCACTACATCTGCCCGCAGCAGATCGAGGAAGCGCTGATGTCGGGCGTCACCTGCATGCTGGGCGGCGGCACTGGGCCGGCGCATGGCACGCTCGCCACCACCTGCACCGGTGCCTGGCATATCGAACGGATGATCGAAAGCTTCGATGCGTTCCCGATGAACCTCGCGCTTGCCGGCAAGGGCAATGCCTCGCTGCCGGCGCCGCTGGAGGAAATGATTCTTGCCGGCGCCTCATCGCTCAAGCTGCATGAGGACTGGGGCACGACGCCAGCGGCCATCGACAATTGCCTGACGGTTGCGGACCAGTTCGACGTGCAGGTGATGATCCACACCGATACGCTGAACGAAAGTGGTTTCGTGGAGGATACGGTCGCGGCCATCCGGGGCCGCACCATCCATGCCTTCCACACGGAAGGGGCTGGCGGCGGGCACGCGCCCGACATCATCAAGGTCTGCGGCAATCCGAACGTCATCCCGTCCTCGACCAACCCGACGCGGCCTTATACGGTCAACACGCTCGCGGAACACCTCGACATGCTGATGGTCTGCCATCACCTGTCGCCGTCGATCCCGGAAGACATCGCCTTTGCCGAAAGCCGCATCCGCAAGGAAACCATCGCGGCGGAAGATATTCTCCACGATATCGGCGCCTTCTCGATCATTTCTTCCGATAGCCAAGCCATGGGCCGCGTCGGTGAGGTGGCGATCCGCACCTGGCAGACGGCCGACAAGATGAAGCGTCAGCGCGGTCAGCTGAAGGAAGAAACCGGCGATAACGACAATTTCCGCGTCAAGCGCTATATCGCCAAATATACAATCAACCCGGCGATCGCCCATGGCGTTTCCCATGAAATCGGTTCGGTGGAAGTCGGCAAGCGGGCCGACCTCGTACTCTGGAATCCGGCCTTCTTCGGCGTGAAGCCGGACATGGTGCTGCTCGGCGGCTCGATCGCAGCCGCGCCGATGGGCGACCCGAACGCCTCGATACCCACCCCGCAGCCGATGCATTACCGGCCAATGTTTGCGGCCTACGGCAAGCTTCGGACCAATTCCTCCGTCACGTTCGTATCCCAGGCCTCGCTCGATGCGGGTCTCGCCCACAAGCTCGGCGTCGCCAAGAAGCTGCTGGCGGTCAGGAACGTCCGCGGCGGCATTTCGAAAGCCTCGATGATCCATAATTCGGCAACGCCGCATGTGGAGGTCGATCCGGAAACCTACGAGGTGCGTGCCGACGGCGAGCTGCTCACTTGCGAGCCGGCGACGGTGCTGCCGATGGCGCAGCGTTATTTTCTGTTCTGACACCCAAATCCGGAGGTAAGCGGCAATCAGGCGGCCGCCGATCGGCGCGTTACCCATGTATGCGTAGAGCGCATGGCTGTTATGCCGCAGACCTTTGATGCTGCACTGCAAGATATTTTACGTTAGTTTTCGTCATCTCATTCAGGCGGTCGCCCAAGCCGTCGATTTTCCGCGATTTCAGGAGAGTTGAAACCATGCTTATTGGAAAACGTATTCCCGATGTGACGTTCCGGACCCGCGTACGCGACGAGTCGATCGGCGGCCCGAATCCCTTCCGCTGGGAAGACAAGACGACCAGGGACTATTTTTCCGGCAAGCGTGTCGTCCTCTTTTCGCTACCTGGTGCCTTCACGCCAACCTGCTCGACTTATCAGCTGCCGGATTTCGAAAAGCTTACCGGTGAGTTCAAGGCACAGGGCATCGACGAAATCTATTGCATTTCCGTCAACGATGCTTTTGTCATGAACGCCTGGGGCAAAAGCCAGAACCTTGAGAACGTCAAGCTCATTCCGGATGGTTCGGGTGAATTCACCCGCAAGATGGGCATGCTGGTCGCCAAGGACAATCTCGGCTTCGGGATGCGCTCCTGGCGTTATGCCGCCATCATCAATGACGGCATCGTCGAGCAGTGGTTTGAAGAGGAAGGTTATTCCGACAACTGCGACTCCGACCCCTATGGCGTTTCTTCTCCGCAGAATATCCTGGAGAATCTGAAGTCGGCCAAGATCGCGGCTTGATTTGGTGCATTCCGCGCCATCCGGAACCCGGACGCCAGTCCGGGTTTTTTGTTGATTGTTCAAAGGCCTTGCTCGTTGAGGCAAGCTCCGCAATGATGCGGTTTTCGCAGACAGACGAGTGGTTCCATGCAGCATATCCATTCCTACCGCCCCGCCGGCGTCATCACCGATCCGCCGGTCGATATCGTCACGTTGCCGCATGACCTGCGTCATCTGCGCCGCAAGCTGCTGCATCTTTCGAATGGCGACATGGTGATGCTCGACCTTAAGGAAGCGGTGCTCTTCCATCACGGTGACCGGCTGGTGCTCGACAGCGGCGATACCGTCGAGGTGCGTGCGGCGCCGGAGAAGCTTTTCGAGGTCAGGGCGCGTGACACACTGCATCTGATCGAGCTTGCCTGGCATCTCGGCAACCGGCATCTTTCGGCGCAGATCGAAGAAGGCCGCATCCTGATCCTGCGCGACCACGTGATCCGCGCCATGCTCGAAGGGCTTGGCGCCACGGTCGCGGAGATCGAGGAGCCGTTCCAGCCGGCGCGCGGTGCCTATCATTCACATGGGGGGCATTCGCATGGCAGCCATGCGCATGGACATGATAACCATGACCATCATCACCATCATGATTGAGCCTGCATGAGCCAGGCCCTCGATACGCAGGCGCTTCTGAGGTTGATGGCCTGGCTGTCTCCCGCCTTTCCGATTGGCGGCTTTGCCTATTCCGGCGGTCTTGAGCGGGCAGTTTTTGATGGTCTGGTGACGGACGCCGCAGGCCTTGAGGAGTGGATATCGACGCTGCTCCGGCGTGGCAGTCTCTGGAACGACGCGGTTCTGTTTTCCGAAGCCTGGCGGCAGGTGGAGAACGAGGCGGAACTGAGTGAGGTCGCGGAACTGAGCCTCGCCCTGAGCGGCTCTGCCGAGCGGTTCATGGAGGCGTTGTCGCTCGGGAAGGCATTCGTCGTGGCGGCTTCTGCCTGGCCAAATCCGGTGCTGGATCGCCTGCCGCGCGATGTGCCTTTTCCCGTCGCAGTCGGAGCAGTCTCGGCAGCGCATCACATTCCTGCCGGCAAGGCGCTGGCCGCCTATCTGCATGCCGCCGTCTCCCAATCGGTCTCGGCGGCCATCAGGCTTGGTGTCTGCGGACAGTCGGAAGGGGTGAAGGTCCTGGCCTCCCTCGAGGTGCTGATTGAAGAGATTTCACAGTGCGCGGTGCGGGCCACCCTCGATGATCTCGGCAGCGCGGCGGTGCAGGCGGAAATCGCCTCGCTCCGGCACGAAACACAAAATTCACGGCTTTTCCGCTCGTGAGGGCGGCTTAAGCTGACTTGGGATTTATGAAAGGAAGTCACATGAAATCGACGAACGGCCCCTTGCGCGTCGGCATCGGCGGCCCTGTCGGCTCCGGCAAGACGGCTTTGACGGAAAAACTCTGCAAGGCGATGCGGGAGAGTTATTCCGTCGCTGTTGTCACCAACGACATCTATACGAAGGAAGACGCCGAGGCGCTCGTCAGGATGCAGGCGCTTTCCTCCGACCGGATCGTCGGCGTCGAGACCGGCGGTTGTCCGCATACCGCGATCCGCGAGGATGCGACGATCAATCTCCAGGCGATTGCGGGTCTCAACGAGCGCATCCCCGATCTTGACGTGGTCTTCATCGAATCCGGCGGCGACAATCTTGCGGCGACCTTTTCCCCGGATCTTGCCGACATCACCATCTATGTCATCTCAACCTGCCAGGGCGAAGAAATACCCCGCAAGGGCGGCCCGGGAATCACCCGCTCCGACCTGCTCGTCATCAACAAAAAGGATCTGGCACCCTATGTCGGCGTCGATCTCGATGTGATGGACCGCGACGCCCATCGCATGCGCGAGGCGAAACCGCATCTCTTCACCGATCTGAAACGCGGCGAAGGAGTGGACCACGTGGTCCGGTTCCTGAAGGAGCAGGGCGGGCTGTAAGCGCTGCCTTGGAAAAAGAAGGCGGCGGCCTCGAAAGCCACCAGCCTATCGCATGCCGCCGCCACCGCCCGTGTACGGCATGCTTTCGGGAAGCCGGCCTTGCCAGGCGGGACCTCCCTCGCGTCAACCGTGATGAACGTTCATTTCCCGAAGCGCTTGCACATCGCCCACCTGGATCACACGGCCTCGCACGGTGACGCCGGTCTTCCGCAAGGTGGAAAATGCGCGGGAAAGGGCTTCCGGGGCGAGGCCCAGCATACCCGCCAGCAGGCTCTTCTGGAAAGGGAGGCGAATGGAGGCCGGGCCACCATCCACCGGACAGCGCGTCAGGATGTAATTCGCCACCCGTTGCGGCGCCGTATGCAGCCGGTCGTTGGCGACGCAGTCCATGGCCGTCAGAAGGTGTTGGGACAGGGAGATCATCACCGCCTTGGCGACATCGCTTTCCTGTTCGGCAAGTTCCCGGACGGTCTGCGCATCGAAACGGGCGAGCGTCGCGGCTTCGGCGGTCTGTGCATGAAACGGGTATTTCTTGTCGCCATAGAGAAGGCACTCGGCGAAGGTGTCACCCGGTGCGCAGATGCGGATATCCGCTTCGCGCCCCTCCCGATTCAACCGGTAGAGCCTGACATAACCGCTGAGCACGCAGTAGAAGGCGCCGGCATCTTCCCCTTCGCGGAAGACGGATTTACGTGCAGGCAGGCTCAGCACCGCCATGCTGCCGAGCATCCGCGCAAGCGAATTGCCGCTCAGGCCGCTCAAGAAGGGCGCCCTCATCAGCACCGCCCGGTCTCGGCTGTTGAGCTTGATATTGGTGTTGATCATTTCCATCGTCTGTTCCATGACGTCGGCCGCTGCGCACTCACGATGGCACCAAAATAACAGTTTCATGAAAGCGGTTTTTGACGCCGATCAAATATGCCGTATTTTTCTCGCCATTTCTTCTTCAACGAAAAACGCCGGACCCAAAGGCCCGGCGTTTCTTGAAGCATTGGCGAATGGCGCTTATTCGGCGGCCATCGGAGGCAGGCGCAGTACCTTGCTGCCGGCCTGCGCACCCGGTGCGGCCCGGTCGTCGTTGGCGCCGGTCTGGCGCTCGATCTGGTTGAGGCGTTCTTCCAGCGAGGCGATCGACTGCGCATTCCTGCGTGCTTCCTGCGTGAGCTCTTCCGGTGAAAGACCGAGATCTTCGGCTTCCTTCTTGCCGACGAACCGGCCGAAGAGCTTGCCAAGCAGAAGGGAGAGGTCGTCCATGATCAGGAAGAAGGACGGCACGACCACCAACGAGAGCACCGTCGAGACGATGATCCCGCCGATCACCGCAATCGCCATTGGCGCGCGGAACGAACCGCCTTCGCCGATGCCGAGCGCCGAAGGCAGCATGCCTGCCGACATGGCGATCGAGGTCATGATGATCGGCCGGGCGCGCTTGCGGCCGGCCTCGACCATGGCGTGAACGCGCTCCATCCCGTGGCGGCGCATTTCGATCGCGAAATCCACCAAGAGGATGGCGTTCTTTGTGACGATGCCCATCAGCATCAGGATGCCGATCAGCACCGGCATGGACATGGCATTCTGTGTCAGGATCAGCGCGACCGCCACACCGCCGATGGCAAGCGGCAGGGAGAACAGGATGGTGAAGGGCTGGATCACATCCTTGAAGAGGAGGATCAGCACCACCAGCACCAGCATCAGGCCAAGCAGCATCGCGTTGCCGAAGCTCTGCGTCATCTCGGCCTGGATTTTGGCGTCCCCGCTTTCCGCAAGCCGTACGCTCGGGGGAAGCTTGGTCTCTTCGACGATTCGCTTGAATTCGGCACTTGCCGTGTCGAGCGCGGTGCCGAAGGGCACATCCGAACCGATCGAGACGACGCGGCTGCGGTCGTTGCGCTTGATCGAGCTCGGACCCTCCGAATAGTCGATATCGGCGACACTGTAGAGGGGCACGCTCTGGCCGCTCGCGGTCTTGATCTTCAGAGCGCGGATGGCGGCCAGATCCCTTCGGACATCAAGCGAAGCCTGTACGCGGATCGGGATCTGCCGGTCATCGAGCGAAATCTTCGCCAGATTCGCATCGACATCGCCGATCGTCGCGACACGGACGGTTTCCGAAATCTGCTGCGGCGTGATGCCGAGCCGTGAAGCCTCGTCCATGCGCGGCCGGATCTGCAGTTCCGGACGGGGCAGGGCACCTTCCGAACTGACATTGGCAAGGATCGGCGAGGCACGCAGGCGTGACTCCAGCAGACTGACGGCGTCGTTCAGGTCCGCCTCGTTGGTGGAGAGGAAGTTGAACGAAAGATCGCGTTCGGCGCGGTCGTTGAGCTTGGCGACGCGAACATCCGGAATGGATTGCAGCTTCGCGAGGATCTCCTTCTCGATATCCCATTGTGGCTTGACGCGGCCCTTCACCTCCATCTTCGGCAGGTAATCGCCGAGGATCGGGATTGAGCCGAGCCCTTTGTTAACCAGGGTCTTGACGAGCGAATGTTCGATATTGCCGAGGATGACGCGTACGGTGGCGCGGCGGAGTTCGAGGTCGCCCTTGGGCGATGCGCCGCCCAGCACGAAGACGCTTTCGACGCCCTCGATATCGCGGATCGCCTCGTAGATCTGCGTCGTCGTCGCGTCGGTCTCGTCGAGCGTGGCGTTCGGTGGCAGTTCCACCGACAGCACGACGCGCGAGGCGTCTTCCGGCGGTATGAAACTGCCGGGAACCTGGGCGAGCAGCATGACCGAGCCGACCAGGAAGGCGATTGCCGCAAGCAGCGTCGTATAACGCCAGTACCATTTGCGGGTCGTGCCGCTGATAAGGCGCGTATAGGCCTTCATTAGACGGCTGTCGTTGTCGTGGTGGTCGTCCATCGCGTCTTCGGCGCGCATGAAATAGGCGGCCATCAGCGGCGTGATGAGGCGCGCCACCATCAGCGAGAAGAAGACCGAGAAGGCGACCGTCAGGCCGAACTGGATGAAGTACTGACCCGGAATGCCCGGCATGAAGGACACCGGCACGAAGACCGCGATGATCGTGAAGCTCGTCGCGATAACCGCAAGACCGATTTCGTCGGCGGCTTCCAGCGCCGCCCGGTAGGGCGTCTTGCCCATCTTGATATGGCGGGCGATGTTCTCGATCTCGACGATCGCATCATCCACCAGGATACCGGTGGCGAGCGTCAGCGCCAGGAAGCTCACGAGGTTCAGCGAGAACCCCATGATGTCCATGATCCAGAAGGTCGGGATCGCCGACAGCGGCAGTGCCACGGCGGCGATCAGGGTCGCACGCCAGTTGCGCAGGAAGAGCAGCACGACGATAACGGCGAGGATCGCACCTTCGATGAGCGTGTGGAGAGCCGCCTCGTAGTTGCCATAGGTGTAGTAGACGGCGTCGTCGACCATCTCGATGGTCACATCAGGATTGGCCTTACGCACCTCGTTGAGGCTTTCCGCGACCGTTTCCGCAACCGAGACCTCGCTTGCGCCCTTGGCGCGGAAGACCGCGAAGGTGACGGACGGCGTTCCCTTGAAGCGGCCGAAGGATTTCGGCTCTTCATAGGTGTCGGTGATCGTGCCGAGCTGCGACAGCTTCACGAAACGACCGTTGGAAAGCGATATCGACGTATCGGAAAGCTGGGCCACGTCGCGGGCGTCGCCCAGCGTGCGGATGGTCTGCTCGTTGCCGGCTACCTGCCCACGGCCTGAACCGAGGTCCACGTTTGTGCCGCGAAGCTGCTGGTTCACATCCGCTGCGGTGATGCCATAGGCATCGAGCTTCGCTGCATTCAGCGACACGCGGATTTCACGGTCAGCGCCGCCGTAACGGTCGATACGGCCGATGCCCGGCTGGCCCTGCAGCGAGCGCTTCACGGTATCGTCCACGAACCACGACAGCTCTTCGAGCGTCATGTTGGGCGAAGAAACGGCAAAGGTCTGAATGGCCTGGCCTTCGACGTCGATCTTGGAGACGACGGGCTCTTCGATGCCGGCCGGCAGATCGCTGCGGATCTTATCGATGGCATCCTTGGTGTCCTGCACCGCTTCTTCGGTGGGCTTTTCGATGCGGAACATCACCACCGTCTGTGACTGGCCATCCGTCACGGTGGACTGGATCTCGTCGATGCCGCTGATCGATGCGACGGCGTCTTCGATCTCCTTGGTCACCTGCATCTCCAGTTCGGCAGGCGAAGCCCCGCTCTGGGTTACGGTGATCGAAACAACCGGGACGTCGATGTTCGGGAAACGGGTGATCGGCAGCGTGAAGAACGACTGGAACCCCAGATAGAGCAACAGCGCGAAGCCGAGCAGCGGCGCGATCGGATTACGGATCGACCAGGCGGAAAAATTCATGAGTCAACCTCAGCTCAGTTCGCAACAGCCGCGGGCTCGGCCGGGACCGGGGCGATCTTGTCGCCGTCCCGCACGAAAGCACCAGCCTTGGCAACAACCAGATCACCGGCTTCGAGACCGCTGACCACCTGAACGAAACCGCCATCCTGGATGCCGGTTTCAATCTTCACCTGTTTGACCACATTGTCTTCAACCTTGCGGGCACTGGAGCCGTCGCGGCCAGTAATGACGGCAGACAGCGGGAGCGCCAGCGCGCTGGTCTCGGTAACGACGATCTCCGCACTGGCATACATGCCGGCCCGGGCGCCGCTTTCATCATTGATGACAATATGAACGGCACCAAGCCTTGTCGCCGCGTCGACGGTCGGGGAGACCAGGCGCACCTTGCCCTCGATCTTTGTCTTGCCGCCGGCAACCGAGACAAGCGCCTTCTGCCCGACCTTGATCTTCTGGATGTCGGTCTCGGAGAGATCCGCCACGAGTTCGATCGCGCCATCCCGGATGATCGTGAACAGCGGTTCGCCGGTGCCGCTGGCAATCGCGCCGACCTTGGCGCTACGGGCCGAAACAACGCCGGACACGGGCGCCTTCACGCCGGTCCGGGCGAGCTTCAGATCGATATCCTCGATCTGGGCCTCTACGACCTTGATGTCGGAATCACCCACGGCAACGGACTGTTTGGCGGCGTTCAACTGTGCCTGCCGTACTTCGACCAATGCTTCTGCCTGTTCGACCTGCGAAACCGTGCTGGTGCCGCTTTGGCTGAGCCGCTTGGTGCGATCGCGTTGGCGTGTGGCATCCGCCAGATTGGCTTCGGCTTCGATCACCTGCGCCTTGTATTGGGCAAGACCTGCCTCGGCCTTTGCCTTGTTGGCTTCGAGCTGACTCTTTTCGAGGAGCAATGCGTCTTCGTTCAGCGTCGCCAGCACACTATCGGCCTTCACCTCGTCGCCGATATCGGCGTTGAGCATCTTAATCGACAGTCCCTCTACCAGAGGCTGGACATAGACTTCCTGGACGGGCTTGATCGTGCCGGTTGCGATGATCCGGTCGACGAGCGGCTTGGTTACGGTCTCTGTAACAACGATGGAAGGCAGCTTCGGCTGCGATGCGGCTGCGGGTTGGGCCTCCTGTGACAGGGCGGAACCCGCGGCAAGCGAGAGGAGGATCGCCGAAATGCCGGCAGACTTCGAGAACTTGCGAAACATGTGTTTATGTCCGACCTGAATTAAAAAAGGGGCAAATATTTCGCTGGGAACCTCCCCGGTCTCGCTGCGCCCCCTCTGCGCGCGATATCCCGGATCTAGGTGGTAAACGCCAAAAGCGGTTACAAGACCGGCAGCGAAAGATTCATCAGGACTGAACTTTTACGTGTTTGCGTCGCACAAATCAATCCATGCTCGTTATGGAATGGATGACTTTTGGTTATGGTTTACGTCAAAAAATTTCGGAGAACGCATGAAGCATAGTTCATGCGTTCTCTTGATATGGCCGATAGCCGATTTTTATTTCAGCGCCGCGGCAGTGATGTCGGTCGTATAAGCGCCTTCCGGCTTCTTGCTGATGATCTTCTGGTCCAGCAATGCCTTCACCGTGCGGTCGTAGGTTGCCATGTCCAGCTTGCCGTCGCCGATCAGCTTGGCGACTTCTCCCATCATGCGCTTCTGGTGGTTCTCGTCCTGACCGCCGTTGTCCATGACGATTTCGGCTGCTTCCTCAGGGTTTTCAAGCGCGTATTTCCAGCCCTTCATGGAGGCGCGGACGAACTTGACCATGTTTTCCTTGAACTTCGGATCCTTGAGCTTGGTCTCCGTGACATAGAGGCCGTCCTCGAGCAGGTCGTTGCCCATGGCGGTGTAGTTGAAGACGACCAGGTCTTCCGGCTTGAAGCCGGCGTCGATCGCCTGCCAGTATTCGTTGTAGGTCATCACCGAAATGCAGTTTGCCTGTTTCTGAACGAGTGGCTGCACGTCGAAGCTTTGCTTCAGAACCGTTACGCCGTCCTTGCCGCCATCCGTCTTGAGGCCGAGCTTGTTCATCCAGGCAAAGAAGGGATATTCGTTGCCGAAGAACCAGACGCCGAGCGTGTGACCCTTGAAATCGGCTTCGGTCTTCACCGGGCCGTCTTTGGGGCAGATCAGCTGCAGGCCGGATTTCTGGAACGGCTGGGCGATATTGACCAGCGGCACGCCTTTTTCGCGGGCAACCAACGCGCCGCCCATCCAGTCGACGATGACGTCGGCGCCGCCGCCGGCGATCACCTGTTCCGGAGCGATGTCCGGACCGCCCGGCTTGATCGTCACGTCGAGGCCTTCTTCCTCGTAATAGCCCTTGTCCTTGGCGACGAAATAGCCGCCGAACTGGCCCTGCGCCACCCATTTCAACTGCAGGGTCACCTTGTCGGCGGCGATCGCCTGGGCTGCGGCAAGCGACATGGCGCCTGCCATCAATGCCATCATGATCTTTTTCATTGTCGTTTCCCTCTGTGTTTGCCGGCCCCGTTGGCCCGAGCCGGATATCAGCGTCTAGCCACCACGGTTAGACGGATGCCAGAACGTCGTCGCCCTCTCGACAAGCGCCACGACGCCATAAAAAACCGAACCGATCAGCGCTGCAACAGCGATTTCGGCCCAAACCATATCGACATTCATGCGGCCGATCTCGGTCGAGATGCGAAAGCCCATGCCGACGATCGGCGTGCCGAAGAACTCGGCGACGATCGCGCCGATCAGCGCCAGCGTCGAGTTGATCTTCAGTGCGTTGAAGATGAAGGGCATGGCGGCGGGCAGGCGCAGCTTTATCAGCGTCTGCCAGTAGTCGGATGCGTAGGAGCGCATAAGGTCCCGTTCCATAGCGCCCGCCACACCGAGACCCGCCACCGTGTTCACCAGCATCGGGAAGAAGGTCATGATGATGACGACCGCCGCCTTCGACTGCCAGTCGAAGCCGAACCACATGACCATGATCGGCGCCACGCCGATGATCGGCAGGGCCGAGACCATGTTGCCGATGGGAATAAGGCCGCGGCGCAGGAAAGCGAAGCGGTCGGCCAGGATCGCGACGGCGAACCCCGATGCGCAACCGACCACATAACCGAACAGTACGGCCTTGAAGATGGTCTGCTGGACATCGGCCCAGAGGACGGAAACCGAGCCGGCGATGCGGGCGCCGATCGCGGAGGGTGGCGGAAGCAGGATGAAGGGGATTCCGGCCCCTCGGGTGACGGCCTCCCAGAGGATCAGGATCCAGATGCCGAAGATCGCCGGGATCAGCAGGCGCAGGAAGGAGCGGGCCGTGGAAGACCGGGGCTCGATCTGCGCGAGTTCGGAAACGGTGCCCCAGGCGAGGAGCCAGCTCGCCGCGATCATCAGGAAAAAGGAGGCGGACATCTGCCCCTCATTTCCGTCCAGCCTGGAAAGCAACATGGCGGCGGGAATATGGGCTCCGACGAAGAGAACACCGGCACGCATTGCATGCCCGCGATCTCCCAGCGTCAGCACGACATTGAGTGCTGCGGCAAGAATTATCAAAGCTATCGTCATGCCGCCCTCTATGGGAGCCGGCGCGTCGGGGAGGGTGAGCGGCAGCCGGGCTGCGGCCAGAGCCGTCAGCAGGCCCGCAAGCAGCGGCTGCCAATTGCGCTTCAACCGCCTCATGCCGGCCTCCCGCCCATGGAGCGATCGACGATCCTGGCGACGATCCCCACGATCGTGACCAGGAGGGCGGCCAGCACGGAGCCGGCGATCAACGCCGCCCAGATGTCGATCGTCTGGCTGTAATAGGCGCCGGCCAGGAGCTTGGAGCCGATGCCGGCGACGGCACCCGTCGGCAGTTCGCCGACAATCGCGCCGACCAGGCTTGCGGCGATCGCCACTTTCATCGACGTGAATAGGAAGGGGATCGAGGCGGGCACGCGCAGCTTCCAAAATGTCTGGGTGGCGCTGGCATTATAGGTCCGCATCAGATCGAGCTGGATGAGTTCCGGCGAGCGCAGGCCTTTCACCATGCCGACCGCGACGGGAAAAAAGGAGAGGTAGGTGGAGATCAGCGCCTTGGGGAGCAGGCCGGTGATGTTGACCGCCGCCAGCACCACGATCACCATCGGGGCGATTGCCAGGATCGGAATCGTCTGCGAGGCGATGATCCAGGGCATCAGGCTGCGGTCGAGCGCCTTCACATGCACGATGCCGACCGCGATCAGTATGCCGAGCAACGTGCCCATTGTGAAGCCGGCGACCGTCGAGGACAGTGTCACCCAGGCATGATAGACGAGGCTGCGGTTGGACGTGACGCGGCGCAGGAAGGTGTTTTCGAAAAGGTTCTGCGCCACCTGATGCGGCGCCGGCAGCACCGGTTTCGGCTGTGCCATGGTCTTGCCGACGAACTCCATCGCTGTCGATGTGACATTGCCCCGCCGATCGAGATCGCGCTGGAACGGCGCGTTCATGAAATAGGCGCCGACGTACCAGACGGCGACGATCACCACGAGGATGGTGAGGACGGGGAGGGTGCGGTTCTTGAGGGAGTCGGGCTTCATGCGATGGCTCCCCGAGGCTGCGGATCGTGGCCACCCCCCTCTGTCCTGCCGGACATCTCCCCCTCAAGGGGGGAGATCGGCCAGACGGACCACCTTTGCGAAATATTCAGCGCCTTGGCGGTAGGCGCGGCAATCTCGGATCCGACTTGAGGTCTGAGCCATGCTGCTATCCGATCTCCCCCCTTGAGGGGGAGATGTCCGGCAGGACAGAGGGGAGCATACCCACGCAACAAGGCGTTATTCCTCATAGCTGTGCCCCGCCCTCAAACCTTCGCGCACCCGGTGGGCAATCTCCAGGAATTCCGGCGTTTCGCGGATTTCGAGCGGCCGTTCCTTCGGCAGCGTCGATTCGATGATATCGGTCACTCGGCCCGGGCGGGGCGACATGACGACGATCCGGGTCGACAGATAGACGGCTTCCGGAATGGAGTGGGTCACGAAACAGATTGTCTTTTCGGTTCGCGCCCAGAGTTTCAGAAGCTGCTCGTTCAGATGGTCGCGGACGATTTCGTCCAGCGCGCCGAAGGGTTCGTCCATCAGCAGAAGATCAGCATCGAAGGCAAGCGCGCGAGCGATCGAGGCACGCTGCTGCATGCCGCCGGACAGCTGCCAGGGATATTTCTTGCCGAAGCCCGACAGGTTGACGAGATCGAGCGTGCGTTCGATGCGCTTTCCGCGTTCGGCTGCCGAATGTCCCATGATCTCCAGCGGCAGTGCGATGTTCTTTTCGATCGTCCGCCACGGATAAAGGGCCGGCGCCTGAAAGACGTAGCCGTAGGAGCGGGATTTACGCGCCTCTTCGGGCGTCATGCCGTTGACGGTGATCTCGCCATCGGTGTTTTTTTCCAGATCGGCGATGACCCTGAGGAATGTAGTCTTGCCGCAGCCTGACGGCCCGATGAAGGAGACGAAATCGCCCTTGCTGACTTCCAGGTCCACATTCGAGAGCGCATGGACGGGGCCGTCGCCGGTTTCAAAGGTCAGGCCTAGTTTTCTGGCGGAAACGACGGAGAGGGAAGTCACTGACATTGGATATAAAGTCCATGCTGGATATCGTCCGGGAGGCCGGGCGTATTCTGAAGGGAAGGCGTATCACCAAAAGGCATCGGATCATGGTAAGTTTGAAGACGATGCCGTCGTCTGGAGGAAGAACGCAATGGACACTGTTTCAAAACCCACCTGCCGTATCGTGAAACCCGATGCCACCTATGACGGGAAGCAGGGACTGAGCTACTTTCAAGGCATTGCCGCCGAGACCGTCGGCTCCAGGGGCATCTGCATGCATCTGCTCACCATCCCGCCGGGCGTGAAGGCAAAAGCGCATCTGCATGAAACGCACGAAACGGCGATCTACATGCTCTCCGGTTCGGCCCACACCTGGTACGGCGACCGGCTGGAGAACTATGTCGTGCTGCATGCCGGCGAGCTGATGTATATTCCTGCCGGAGTGCCGCATCTGCCGGCCAATCTGTCGAACACGCCCTGCACGGCGGTGATCGCCCGCACCGATCCCAACGAGCAGGAAAGCGTCGTGCTTTTGCCGGAGCTGGATGGGTTGGTGGAGATTCCAGCCTGACTGTTCATTGCCGGCCTGCTGCATCGCCCTCACATTACACCCCGCTTGCCGGAATGCCTGTCCGTTCCACCTTGCGCGGCGCGGTCAGCTCCTTCCAGGTGGAAAGCGCCCTGTTGACCGCCTGGAACGGTTCGCGCTTGACGAACTGGCCATGGCCTTCCTGGGTCTTGACGGTGGCCTCCTCGATGGCGACCACGCCGCGGGTGAGCGTGTAGCGGGGCAGACCCATCACCTGCTTACCTTCGAAGACGTTGTAATCGATCGCCGACTGCTGGTTTCCGGCCAAAATCGTCTTTGAGCGCTTCGGATCCCAGACGACGATATCCGCATCGGCGCCTACGAGGATGGCGCCCTTTCGCGGATAGATATTGAGTATCTTGGCGATATTAGTGGAGGTGACGGCCACGAATTCGTTCATGGTGATGCGGCCGGTATTGACGCCATAGGTCCAGAGCATCGGCATGCGGTCTTCGAGGCCGCCGGTGCCGTTCGGGATTTTCCGGAAATCGCCGGCGCCGGTACGCTTCTGTTCTGTGGTGAAGGCGCAGTGATCGGTCGCCACCACCTGCAGCGAGCCCGATGCAAGGCCCGCCCAGAGACTGTCCTGATGCTGCTTGTTGCGGAAGGGCGGGCTCATGACGCGGCGGGCGGCATGGTCCCAGTCCTTGTTAAAATATTCGCTTTCGTCGAGCGTCAGGTGCTGGATCAGCGGTTCGCCATAAACGCGCATGCCGTTCTGGCGGGCACGGCGGATTGCCTCATGCGCCTGTTCGCAGGATGTGTGGACGACATAGAGCGGCACGCCCGCCATGTCGGCGATGATGATGGCGCGGTTGGTCGCCTCACCCTCGACGGAGGCCGGTCGGGAATAGGCATGCGCCTCCGGCCCGTTATTGCCTTCGTCCATGAGCTTCTGCTGCATGGCTGCGACCACGTCGCCGTTTTCGGCATGGACGAGGGGCAGGGCGCCGAGTTCGGCGCAGCGCTGGAACGAGGCGAACATCTCGTCGTCATTCACCATCAGCGCGCCCTTGTAGGCCATGAAGTGCTTGAAAGTGTTGATGCCGTGATGCAGCACGACGGCCTTCATCTCGTTGAAGACCTGCTCGCCCCACCAGGTGACTGACATATGGAAGGAGTAATCGCAATTGGCGCGGGTCGCCTTGTTGTCCCAGCGCTTCAGCGCATCGAGCAGAGACTGACCCGGTTCGGGCAGACAGAAGTCCACCACCATGGTGGTGCCGCCGGCGAGCGCGGCGCGGGTTCCGCTCTCGAAATCGTCGGAGGAGTAGGTGCCCATGAAGGGCATTTCCAGATGCACATGCGGGTCGATGCCGCCCGGCATGACATAACAGCCTGCAGCGTCCAACGTCGTGTCGCCCGAAAGATTCGGTCCGATCTCGATGATCCTGCCGCCGTCGATCTTGACGTCCGCCTTGTAGGTCAGGTCGGCGGTGACGATGGTTCCACCCTTGATGACTGTGGTCATGGTTTTCGTTCCTTATTCTCTTTTTTGAATGAGGCCGGTGAATAAAAGCCGGAGGCCGGGTCTGCCTCAAGGTGGCCGCTTAGCGCTGCGAGAATTGTCTCGAGTACGGAGGGGCGTGCACGCGAAACTTCGTGATTCCAAAAACGCAGCACTGCGTACCCTTGAGCGTTCAGCCAGCCGGTCCGCCTGCCATCATAAGCGTTGTCTGCATGTTGAGCGCCATCAACTTCAACGACGAGGCTGTGCTCGCGGCAAAGGAAATCCACGATGTAGGGACCTAATGGTACTTGGCGTGCGAACTTGTAACCATTGAGCCTGCGAGCGCGCAGGTCGCTCCAGAGATGGTATTCCTCTTCCGTTTCATTTTGACGGAGCTGCCGGGCTTGCGAAGTTTTTCCCGGACGGCGCTTGGTAACATCGTCCTTGGGCAGCTGCCGCTCCCCCTTATCCGACCCTTCGGGCCACCTTCTCCCCGCTGGGGAGAAGGGAAAAGTTGAGGCTGCGGCACGCCCTCCCTTCTCCCATCGGGGAGAAGGTGCCCAACGGGCGGATGAGGGGGCCAAGGCCTCGGTGCTTGCCATCACTCCACGATCTCCGCCGTCTCCAGCACGGCGTGGAACAGCACGTCCGCTCCCGCAGCCGCCCATTCCTTGGAAATGTCTTCTGCTTCGTTGTGCGAAAGGCCGCCGACGCAGGGGCACATGATCATCGTCGCGGGCGCGACTTTGGCCGCCCAGCACGCGTCGTGGCCAGCGCCGGAGATGATGTTCATGTGACTGTAGCCGAGTTTTTCCGCGGCCTCGCGCACGCGCCCGACCAGAACTGGGTCGAAAGTCACCGGATCGAAATGGCCGACAGCTTCGACGGAACAGCCGACGCCGAGCGCCTCGCAAATCTTTGCCGCTTCCGCCTCGATCTTCGCCCGCATGCGGTCGAGCTTTTCCTGTGAGGGGGTGCGGATATCGACGGTGAAGACGACCTTGCCTGGCAGAACATTTCGCGAGTTCGGCGAGAAAAAGACCTGGCCGACGCCGCCGACGGCACCCGGCTGTTCGCTCATCGCGACGTCCTGCACCATTTCCAGGATGCGGCCCATGGCGAGCCCCGCATTGACGCGCATATTCATCGGCGTCGAGCCGGTATGGGCCTCCCGACCGGTCAGTGTGAATTCCAGCCACCAGAGGCCCTGACAATGGGTGACGACGCCGATCTGCTTGTTTTCGGCCTCCAGGATCGGCCCCTGCTCGATGTGGTATTCGAAATAGGCGTGCATCTTTCTCGCGCCGACCTCTTCGTCGCCCACCCAACCGATGCGCTTCAATTCGTCGCCGAAACTCTTTCCTTCCGGATCCTTGCGGGAATAGGCGTAGTCGATCGAATGCACGCCGGCGAAGACGCCCGACGCAAGCATGGCCGGCGCGAAGCGGGCGCCTTCCTCATTCGTCCAGTTGGTGACGACGATCGGATGTTTCGTCCTGATGCCGAGGTCGTTCATGGTGCGCACCACCTCCAGCGCTCCAAGAACGCCGAGCACGCCGTCAAACTTGCCGCCGGTCGGCTGGGTATCGAGGTGGGAGCCGACATAGACCGGCAGCGCATCGGGATCGGTGCCGGCGCGGGTGGCAAACATCGTGCCCATCCTGTCGACGCCGAGTGTCAGCCCTGCTTCATCACACCATGTCTTGAAGAGATTGCGGCCTTCCTTGTCGTCATCCGTCAGCGTCTGGCGATTGTTGCCGCCGGCAATACCGGGGCCAATCTTCGCCATCTCCATCAGCATGTCCCAGAGACGGTCGCCGTTGACGCGCAAGTTCTCGCCTGGTGCTGCCACCATCAGATTGTCCTCACCTGTTTTTCACGCGTCCGCTTTTGCCGCGGGCGGCATGCTTTTTGTTCCCAATGGTCCTTCATCCGCATGGCGTTGGAAGATCGGCATTGCCTTTGTTTTGCTTGTCGCCGATAATTTGACCGATTGGTAAAACATTACAATTTCCGCAGCATCACTCAAGCCGAAAATCAGCAAAAATCCAGAGAAATGTGATCGGCGAAGCGAAGCGGACAGGGGAGGGAACAGGATGGCCATTCCGAGGGCTGCAAAGACGCAGCGGCGCACGCGCATCCAGGAGGAAAAGGAGGAACGCATTCTCGAGGCGGCGCTCGACGTTTTTTCCTCCAGTGGTTTCCGTGGCTCGACTATCGACCAGATCGCCGATGCGGCCGGCATGTCGAAACCGAACCTCCTCTATTATTTCCGCACCAAGGAGGCGATCCACCGCCAGCTCATCGACCGGGTGCTGTTCACCTGGCTGGAGCCTTTGCGTGCCTTCGATGCCGAAGGCGATCCCGAAGCGGAAATCCGCTCCTACATCCGCCGAAAACTCGAGATGGCCCGCGACTTCCCCCGCGAGAGCCGGCTTTTCGCCAACGAGATCCTGCAGGGAGCACCGCATATCGAGGACGAGCTGAAGGGGCCGCTCAAGGAGCTCGTAGACGAGAAGGCGGAGGTCATCCGCGCCTGGGCGCGGGCCGGCAAGATTGCCGCATGCGATCCTTATCACCTGATCTTCTCGATCTGGGCGACGACGCAGCATTATGCGGATTTCGACGTCCAGGTGCGGGCAGTCCTCGGACAGGAGGCCGCAGGCGAAGGCCGTTTCGAAGATGCCGCCCGGTTTCTGGAACAGCTCTACATGAATGGACTGCGGGTTGGGGCGGACTGACTGTCCAATATATTCGGCAGAAAAGAAAAAACGCCGGCCTGGGGCCGGCGTTGCAGTCTTGGGGGTATGGGATCAGGCGGCGGCCGAGGCGAAACCGGCGGTCGGGACTTCCGAGATCGTCTTCAGAACCTGCGAAGCGATCTGGTAGGGGTCGCCCTGGGAGTTCGGGCGGCGGTCTTCCAGATAGCCCCTGTAGTCGTTCTTGACGAAGGAATGCGGAACGCGGATCGAAGCGCCGCGGTCGGCAACGCCGTAGGAGAACTTGTTCCACGGAGCCGTTTCGTGCTTGCCGGTCAGGCGCTTGTCGTTGTCCGGGCCATAGACGTTGATGTGGTCCATGAGATTCTTTTCGAACTGGGCCATCAACGCCTCGAAATAGGCCTTGCCGCCGACTTCGCGCATGAACTTGGTGGAGAAGTTGCAGTGCATGCCCGAACCGTTCCAGTCCGTGTCGCCGAGCGGCTTGCAGTGGAACTCGATGTCGATGCCGTACTTTTCGCAGAGGCGGAGAAGCAGGTAGCGCGCCATCCAGATCTGGTCGGCGGCCTTCTTGGAGCCCTTGCCGAAAACCTGGAATTCCCACTGGCCCTTTGCCACTTCGGCATTGATGCCTTCGTGGTTGATGCCGGCAGCGAGGCAGAGGTCTAGGTGCTCTTCAACGATTTCGCGGGCGATTGAACCGACGTTCTTGTAGCCGACGCCGGTATAATACGGACCCTGGGGAGCCGGGAAGCCGGATTCCGGGAAGCCGAGCGGGCGGCCGTTTTCGTAGAAGAAATATTCCTGCTCGAAACCGAACCACGCGTCCTCGTCGTCGAGGATGGTTGCGCGGCTGTTCGACGGATGCGGCGTGACGCCATCGGGCATCATCACTTCACACATTACCAGCACGCCGTTGGTGCGGGCTGGGTCAGGATAAAGCGCGACGGGCTTCAGCACGCAATCGGAGCTGCGGCCTTCGGCCTGCATGGTCGACGAACCGTCAAAGCCCCAGAGCGGAAGCTGCTCGAGCGTCGGGAAGCTGTCGAATTCCTTGATCTGCGTCTTGCCACGCAGGTTCGGGGTCGGGGTGTAACCGTCGAGCCAGATGTACTCGAGCTTATACTTCGTCATTTTTTATCTCTCAGGCCGTGGTGTTCATGGTTGAGCCATCCTGAGGAAGCGGCGCCTGAATGGGCCGCGCCTCGGGCATGAACAAGGGGAGTGCATATCCCGTGCCAGTTTGAAGGCCGGGTGTCATTTTTTCTTAAAAAAGTGTGAAGGCGAGAGATGCCGGCCTATCCGACCGGGCGGCTGCGTCCCATAAATAAGCGCTCGCTCATGAAAATGGCGGCTTTTGCGCCTCTCCGGCACCTCGTCTGGAACTGCCGGAGACGAAAGACGTTTGCCTTGCGGGCGCTCGAAAAGAGCAAATTTAGCTTCGGCAGGCACAAGCGGCTAAATTAGTGCCTAGCGCCCGAGATTGAAGTGATATAAAATCGTGCAATCAGCACAAAAAATGTGCAATTTGTGCTGGTGTGTATCTATATGCACCATTCGGTTTAGGAGACGATAGGATGACCACTGACATCCATCGTGAAACGGCCAGAATCTACCAGTTCCCCATCCGTCCCCGGCGGCGGCTCGATAACGGTGCTACGGCACCGAGCAGCGATCTGGAGATCGCCGGCAACGTTGTCGACACGTGCTGGTATCACGACGAAGCGGTCAAGGATTCGACCTCAAAGACCAACGAGCGCCCGAAGCCCTGCTGAGCGCTTATGGAGAGGCTTTGCCTTTCCGGCGGAGCTTTGCCTTTTTCTCCCGACTTATCAAAAAGCAAATAGCTTGAGCATCGCATATCCGAAGATTGCGATGAACAGCCATCCGAAGGCGCCGAGCGCGAGGGGGCGCCAGCCCTCCGCTTTCAAGTTTCCGATATCCGTATGCAGCCCCATGGCAGCGAGGGCCATGGAGAGAAGAAAGGCAGTCGCTGTCGCGAGCGCCTGGCTGATGCCGGCAGGGATGGGGACGGCACTGTTGAACAGCATCATGCCGACAAACCCCAGCACGAACCATGGCATCGGTATGGCACCCTTTGCGGCGCCCGCCGGACCGGAGCGCATGGCGAGCGCCAGCGTCATGACCAGCGGCGCCAGCATGACGACGCGGGCGAGCTTCGAGATCGTCCCGAACTGGCCAGCGACATCGCCGCCCTGGAAGGCCGCCGCCACCACCTGTGCCACTTCATGGATCGTGGTGCCCGTCCAGAGGCCGAAACCGCGAGCATCGAGGCCAAGAGGGGCGGCCAGCAGAGGATAAACAAGCATCGACAGTGAGCCGAACAGCGTGACGCAGGCAACCGCATAGGCGACGTGTTCCTGCTTTCCGCGAATCACGGTGTTGGCCGCGATGACTGCCGACGCACCGCAGACCGAGGTGCCGGCGGCAATCAGATCGGTCAGCGAGCGGTCGACACCCATCATCCGGCCGGCGATGCGGATCGCGACGAAGGTCGCGGCGAGGGTCAGCGCGACCATCGCAAGACCACCGCCGCCAAGGGACAAGATCTGTGCTGCAGTCACCTGCAGGCCAAGCAGAATGATGCCGAAGCGCAGAATACGCTTCAGCGAAAAGGTGATTCCGGCTTGCGTCGCGGCTGGAACCGTGGCGCCGTTGCGGATCAGTATGCCGATGAGGATCGAGAGAATAAGCGGGCTCAGCGCCATCCATCCGGTCAGATTGCGGATGGCAATCGCCGTCGCGGCGATCGCGGCCGTCAGAACGAGGCCGGGAAGAACAGGGGCGACAGCGGCGAAGCGGAACGAAGAGGCGGAGGAGTGTTCTGCTGCCGGTTGGATCTGCTTCATGATTTTTCCAAAGCGTGAGGCGATGATGGAAAATCATTCTCCATGGAGAAGAAACACAAATCCAATTGATAAGTCTTGTGATACCGTTCTTAAAAATCGAATGGTTTGGCTAGCATGACCCTTGAACAGCTCAGGATATTTCTCGAAGTAGCAGAGCGCGAACACGTCACGCGGGCGGCGGAGGCGTTGAACCTTACCCAATCCGCCGTGAGTGCGGCGGTCTCGGCGCTGGAAGCGCGGCATTCCGTCATCCTGTTCAACCGCGTCGGACGCCGGATCGAGTTGACGGAAGCGGGGCGGCTCTTCGTGCCGGAGGCACGGGCGGTGCTGGAGCGTGCCCGGACGGCAGAGCACATGCTTGCCGATCTCGGAGGTTCGGCTTCGGGGGTGCTGCGCGTTCACGCCAGCCAGACGGTGGCGAGCTACTGGCTGCCGGCGCGGCTCGTCGGTTATCATGAGCGCTTTCCGCGCGTCGACGTGCAGCTGACCGTGGGCAATACGCAGAGCGCTGCGGAAGCAGTGCTCGCTGGAGCGGCCGAGCTTGCGGTGGTGGAAGGCGAAGTCCTGCTGCCCGGCCTCAAGCGTCGCAAGGTGGCAGAAGACCGGCTGGTGCTGGTCGTCGGCCGCCGTCATCCCTGGGCCGACGGGAGAAAGATACGGTCCGGCGATTTCCTTGAGACCAACTGGATCATGCGCGAAAAAGGGTCCGGGACGCGTTCGGCCTTCGAAGCGCTGCTCGTCAATCTCGGCATCGAGCCGCAATCCCTGTCCGTCGTGCTTGAACTGCCGTCGAACGAAGCGGCCATGGCCGCAGCCGAGGCAGGCCTTGCCGCGACCGTGATTTCGAGCCGCGCTGCCCAACCTCATTCTTCTTCCGGCCGACTGCATGTCGCCGATTTTTCAATGCCGGTGCGGCAGTTTTCTGCGCTCCATCACGCCGAACGGCATGCGACGCGGGCGCTGCGGGCCATGCTCGACGTCCTCAGCGAACCGATGGAAGAGGAAAGCATCTAACCGCAAGAACTGGAAGAGCGCGAAGAACCGGAACTCCTTCCTTCTGCAGAACGTTTGCCCGGCAGGACGAACCAAGGGATCGGATATGGCAGAAGACAAGAAAGCTCAAGAAGCGGTGGAGCATGTCGGGAAACCGGGAGACGCGGCAAAACATCCCGCTGCCGGACCGCATGCCAAGCCGCACCTCACCGACAAGGAGAAGACGCCGGGGACCGGCTCGCTGCCCGAGCCGGATGCAAAGGAAGCCGACGCCGGACCGGATTAGGTGCGACGCCGTGCCCCTTGCCCTGATGAGGAGACGCCATTAACACCATGACGCAGCAAATGTGGCGGTGGGCATGGCAGGCGAAACAATCACACTCTATGAAGCGATCGGCGGAGACGCGACGGTGCGTGCTCTGGTCAGGCGCTTCTACGAGCTGATGGACACGCTGCCCGAAGCCGCCCGCTGCCGGGCCGTGCATCCGCCGAGCCTCGAAGGCAGCGAAGCCAAACTGTACGATTATCTGACCGGCTATCTCGGCGGCCCTCCCGTCTATGTGGAGAAATACGGTCATCCAAGGCTGCGCTCGCGCCATTTCGGCGCCGCCATCGGCCCCGAGGAGCGGGACGAATGGATACTCTGTTTCCGTCGGGCGATGGACGAGACCATCGAGAATCCGAAACTGCGCGATATCATCTGGGCGCCGGTCGAACGGCTGGCCTTCCACATGCAGAACAAGGAATAGGCCGTTGAAGGGGCTGGACAAACTGCGACCGTTGATCCTGCTTGTGAGCGGTCTGATGGGCGCTGCGGGGGTGGCTCTGGCAGCGGCTGCCAGCCACGGCGGCGATACTGTTTTCCTGGGCTCGGCCTCGACCATGTGCCTGGCACATGCGCCGGTCCTGCTCGGGCTCTATCTTGGCCACCTGCATTTTCGAACGGCAACGCTTGCCGCTCTGGTGCTCGGGTTGGGCACGATCATCTTCGCCGGCGACCTGGTGTCACGGCACTATCTCGGCGACCGGCTGTTTCCTTTTGCGGCGCCGACCGGCGGCACATTGATGATGCTCGGCTGGCTGGCGGTGGCGGCAGGCACGTTTCTCACCGTAAGACGCGCCTGAACCTTGCCTGATGGCGGCAGAGGAGGTTCTACTGCCTCGCTGGTATGATCGCCTGGATGAGCTGACCCTCGCTTTTGCCGGATTTCGTCGCAATATCGATCAGGGCAAGATCGGCCGCGGCCGCGGAGAAACCCTGTTCATTGAGATGTTTCACCAGATTGTCCGACGTATCCCCCAGCAACGGGGCGACTTGCGACAATGGATTCTTGATGATTTCGCGCGTGAATGCAAACTGGGGCGGGCCGCCGGCCTGCGGTTCGCTGCTCGGCCAGATGAAATAGGCGCTCCCCAATACGGAGACGAGCAGCGCCACGGTCATCGGCAGGTGCCGGAAATAGTTGGTAAACGGCCGCCAGTTCTTCCAAACGTGCAGGACGAAGGGCAAGATAAGCGCCACGCTCAGCCATTCGTGCATTCCGTGAAACCATGCCGTACCGACATGGAAGAAAAGGGCGACGCCGGAGATGAGCGAGACCAGGAAAAGGCCGGTGATAAGCGGGGTCGCGTAGCGGAGAAAGAAGTTTTTCATGTGAGGCACCGTCGTTCGTTTCAACGATATCTGCCCCAGCACTACGCCTTGTTGTAGTTAAATCCCTGTAACTATTGATGCCTGTCAAAAGCCAACACCACTCCCGTCTCCGCAGCGGAAAGGGTCGGCTCGTCACGTCGGCGCGGGGCGACCGGCAACGCCACCACATTGGTCATGTCCGGCGCCGCATTGGCCCGATTTGCCAGCAGCGCATAAAGCTCGGGCACCAGACCGTCGCCATTTTGTTCAGCAAGCTTGTGGAGGCCGATAAAGAGGCTCACGTCACGACGTTCTTCGTTCATCATTGCGTTCCTTCATCGTCTGGAGCGCCCGCTCCAGACTCGATTTCGATCCGTTGCGCAGGGGCACGAAGGCGACGCCGAACTTCTTGCAGCCGGTCTTCACCCTCAGGCATGCATCGTGGCTGATACAGTCGATGGGGCAGAAAACGCAGTCCACCGAGGGCAGCACCGTATCGATGCGCGAAACTGCTTCACGCAAACCCCCGTCGTGGTGAATTAGTTCCGCACCGAAATCGCTGGCAATCTCGCGAAGGTGCGCCACCTGACAATCGCGGCCGCCGACATAAAGGAAACTGCGGACGTCGATCGCGCCGTTGCCGGCGGCGGCCGATGTTCTGGATGCCTTCTCGGCGTCGCTATTGCCGTTCTTGCGCTTCTGCTTCTTTGCCATGACGCTCCCCGTTTGGCCGAGTCTGTGCGGGCGGAACCCCTCGATGGCGCGCACCATAGTAAAGTTGATTTTGTGAGTAAAGATTAAAGTTGATTGATTAAGTCATGATATCGAAGGCCGGCTTACCAGTCGGCTTCGGCAAAAATTTACCGTTTGATAAATTTTTTTGCTGTGGTACCTTTTTCCCAATAGTTGTCCATGAATCCATAAAAGAGGGAACATAAGATGGATCGACTGGGAAACGGTATTGAGGCCGGACGCCTCACGCCGGCGGAATACGAGTCGAATTTCGCCGATCTCCACCCGCGTCTCGACAGTCACGAGGCGCTGGTCGCCGCCGACCGCTGTTATTTCTGCTACGACGCGCCGTGCATGACGGCCTGTCCCACCGCCATCGATATCCCGCTGTTCATCCGGCAGATATCGACGGGCAATCCGATCGGATCAGCCAAGACGATTTTCGACCAGAATATCCTGGGCGGCATGTGCGCCCGCGTCTGTCCCACCGAAACGCTCTGCGAGCAGGTCTGCGTGCGCAACACCGCCGAGGACCGTCCGGTGGAGATCGGCAGGCTGCAGCGCTACGCGACCGATATCGCCATGGAGCAGGGGCGGCAGTTCTATAGCCGAAAAGCATCTACCGGAAAGACCGTCGCAATCGTCGGGGCAGGGCCTGCGGGACTTGCGGCCGCCCACCGCCTTGCCATGCACGGACATTCGGTGGTGATGCTGGAGGCCCGCGAAAAAGCGGGCGGGCTCAACGAATACGGTATCGCCACTTACAAGGCGGTCGACGACTTTGCCCGGCGCGAGGTCGAGTACGTTACGGCGATCGGCGGTATCGAGATCAGGAACGGCGTGGCGCTCGGCCGCGACTTCTCGCTTTCGGATCTGACGGCGAACTATGACGCCGTCTTCCTCGCCATGGGGCTTGCCGGCGTCAATGGGCTCGGCATCGAGGGCGAGGAACTCGAAGGCGTCGAGGATGCCGTCGATTTCATCGCGGCTCTCCGCCAGACAGCCGACAAGGCCACCGTTCCGATCGGACGGCGGGTCGTCGTGCTCGGCGGCGGCATGACCGCGATCGATGCGGCGATCCAGGCAAAGCTGCTCGGCGCCGAAGAAGTGACCATCTGCTATCGGCGCGGCAAGGAGAATATGAATGCGTCCGCCTATGAGCAGGATCTGGCGACCGCCAACGGCGTCATCATCCGCCATTGGCTGGCGCCTAAGGTAATTCTCGGTCAGGACGGCAAGGTGGCCGGTATCGAGGTGGAATATACCGCGATGCGCGACGGCAAGCTCGTCGGTACCGGCGAAACCGGCGTGATTGCCGCCGACCAGATCATGAAGGCGATCGGCCAGAGCTTCCTTGCCTCCGGTCTCGGGGCGCTGCAGATCGAGAGGGGCAAGATCTCGACCGACATCGAAGGCAGGACTTCGATCGAGGGCGTCTGGGCCGGCGGCGACTGCATCGGCCTTGGCGAGGATCTCACCGTTTCGGCCGTGGCGCAGGGGCGCGACGCCGCCGAGAGCATCAACCGTGTCCTGGCCGCCGGGGCGCGGCCGGCGACCGCCGTCGCCTGAGGGGAGATCGAACCATGGCTGATATCCGCAACAACTTCGTCGGCATCAAATCCCCCAATCCGTTCTGGCTGGCTTCCGCGCCGCCGACCGACAAGGCCTATAATGTCGAGCGCGCTTTCAAGGCGGGCTGGGGCGGCGTGGTCTGGAAGACGCTGGGCGAAGAAGGACCGCCGGTCGTCAACGTCAACGGCCCGCGCTACGGCGCGATCTGGGGCGCCGACCGGAGGCTTCTCGGGCTCAACAACATCGAGTTGATCACAGACCGCGACCTCTATACGAACCTGCGCGAAATGAAGCAGGTGAAGATGAACTGGCCGGACCGGGCGCTCATCGCCTCGATCATGGTTCCTTGCGAGGAAAATGCCTGGAAGGCGATCCTGCCGCTTGTCGAAGAGACGGGCGCCGACGGCATCGAACTCAACTTCGGCTGTCCGCACGGCATGTCCGAGCGCGGCATGGGCTCGGCGGTTGGTCAGGTGCCGGAATATATCGAGATGGTGGTGCGCTGGTGCAAGCAGTACACCCGCATGCCTGTCATCACCAAGCTGACGCCCAATATCACCGACATCCGCAAGCCGGCGCGGGCGGCACGAGCCGGCGGCACGGATGCCGTGTCGCTGATCAATACGATCAACTCGATCACCGGGGTCAATCTCGACACCTTCTCGCCTGAACCTTCGATCGACGGCCGCGGCAGCCATGGCGGCTATTGCGGTCCCGCGGTCAAGCCGATCGCGCTGAACATGGTGGCTGAAATCGCTCGCGATCCGGAAACCTACGGGCTGCCGATTTCCGGCATCGGCGGCGTCACGACCTGGCGCGACGCGGCAGAATTTCTGGTACTCGGCGCCGGCAACGTGCAGGTCTGCACGGCCGCGATGACCTACGGGTTCAAGATCGTCCAGGAGATGATCACCGGCCTCTCCGACTGGATGGACTCCAAGGGCCACCGGACGCTCGACGACATTACCGGTCGAGCCGTCCCGAACGTCTCCGACTGGCAATATCTGAACCTCAACTATGTGTCCAAGGCGCATATCGACCAGGATGCCTGCATCAAGTGCGGCCGCTGTCACATCGCGTGCGAGGACACCTCGCACCAGGCGATCACCAACGTCGTCAACGGTATCCGGCATTTCGAGGTGATCGAGGAGGAATGCGTCGGGTGCAATCTCTGCGTCAATGTCTGTCCGGTCCAGAACTGCATCACGATGGTGCCGCTTGCCGCCGGCGATCTCGACAAACGCACCGGCAAGGTGGTCGAGCCGACCTATGCCAACTGGACGACCCATCCCAACAATCCGATGGCGCGGCAGGCCGCGGAATAGGTTTCAATCCAAGAAAGGGCGGCGCGAGCCGCCCTTTTCGTATTCGTTTCTCAACCGCTGCTGATCCCGGCATAGATGCCGATGGTCAAGTATAGCAGCAGCGCCGCGACCGCGACGCCGACGATGAACAGAACAAGGCCTTTGCCGGCGCGGGCCTTTTTCACCTTCTGCCCGTGGCTATCGGCTGACGGCGCCAGTCCTGGTTCGTCCTCGGGTTTCATTCTGCCGCACTCCGTTTCTCAGGGCATTGAACATCGTTTTTTTTCATCAGGTTCCTGGAGTCCTGAAGATTTCGCGCCAATTGCCGAAAAGAGCGGGTCAGTGCTTTCCTGCGCTTCCTCGATGTTGTCCGCCTGATCATCGAGCGCTTTGGCCTGTTCCTCGAGGCGGTCGCTCAGTTTGCGGAGTTCCCGCTCGTCAAGCTTTTCGATGCCGACAAATCCGTTGGCTGCCTTGCTTGTAAGGATGAGTTCATCGAGTTTCGCCTGAACTGCCCTGCCATCCCGGTTCTGCGAGTTCTGCAGAACAAACACCATCAGGAACGTGACGATCGTGGTGGCGGTGTTGACGACGAGCTGCCAGGTTTCGGAGAAGCCGAAGAGAGGCCCGGTCAGCGCCCAGATAATGATGAAAACGACGGCCGAAACAAAAGCGACTGGTTTGCCCGACCATTCGGCAATGGCGCTCGAGAATCGGTCGAATATGTTGTTGCGTCCGCGGGGCGAAGCCATTTTCAATGTTCCAGGTGTCCTCTGCAGCTGCGTTCTGACGCTAGAAAGTTTAAAAGCGCGCCGAAGGTTCCACCGGCCGTTACAATCGAGGGGAATTGCGCCGCTCAAATGCCGGAACGGCCTTGAAGGCTCCGGGCATCGCCACACCTACTGTTTTTCGCCTATGATTTCCCGGACTAGCGGAAGCGAAGTTCTTTAGCGTTTTGTAATGTATTCTGGAATATTCGAGTCGAAGGCGGCTCTGGAGTGATTCTATGAAGGCCTTGGTGATCCGGTCAACGAAGACGACCCCCATTGCCGTCTTGCTCGGGTTCCTGGCCTTTTCCGCTCTGCTTGGGTGGACGGAGTACTCAAATTGGAGGGCCGAGGTCGGACGGGTCGAGATGAGCCTGGAGCAGACCGCGGAGGCAATTGCCCAGCATGCGGACGATGTCATCGAGACCTCGCGGCTCCCCCTTGCCAGCCTGATCGCGGTGATTGGCGATGAAGAGGGGCATCCCCATATTGCGGCGAAAATCAAATCGCTGATCACACGCCAGATGAAGGCGTCGCCGACGCTCGACACACTTTCCTATATCGATGCGGAAGGCCGCATGATCGCGACATCGGCTGACCGGCCGCCGGCGGGCGTGCTCTATACGGACCGGGAATATTTCCAGTACCACAAGGCCAAGCCCTTCCCGTTGCCGGTCCTCGGCAAGCCGATCAAGAGCCGCCTGTCGGGGGATTGGGTCTGGCCGATTTCACAGAAGGTCCTGCGGGCCGACGGCTCGTTCGGAGGCGTTGTCGTCTCCACCATTCGCGTCAAGCATTTCATCAATTTCTTCCGAAATTTCCCGGTCGGGAGCGACGGGTCTTTCCTGATGGCGCGCGGCGACGGCATGATTCTCGCTCGCGGTCCGATGGCGGAAAACTTCCTGGGCACCAACATGGCCGCGCACGAACTCTTTGCGCGACACCTGAGAGCGAGAACGGCGGGAGCCTTTCATTACCGATCTCCGGTGGACCAGCAGCAGCGGATCGGCGGCTTCTATCAGAGCGAGCGGACCGGCATCGTCGTTCTCGCCGCGGCCGCGAAGCAGCAGATCCTGCTTGAGTGGATGACACAGGCCAAGCTCCGCTGGATCTATGCCTTGGTTTTGATGGCCATTTCGGTCCTTGCCGCGTCCCATTGGCGCCAGCAGCTCAAGCGGCGCGAGGAAAGCGAGGCCCAGCTTGCGGCGCGCGAAGCCGAATTCAGGTTGCTTGCCGAATCATCGAGCGACGTCATCTCCCGTTTTGATGAGAACGGCATCCGGGAATATGTCTCTCCATCCTCGGCCGCGATCCTGGGCATCGAGGCGGATAGATTGATCGGAAAAAGCGTCTATGCCGGCATGACGGAAGAAGCCGAGGCAACCATTCGGGAGGCTGCAGCGCGGTTGCAGAACGGGTCGACCCACGAGAAATTCCTCATCAAGCATGTGAAGCCGAGCGGCGAGGAGGTGTGGCTCGAGACGGCCCTGAGCAAATTGCCGGAGCAAAACAAAGCGAGCGCGACGAGGGTCGTTGCGATCACTCGCGACGTCACGACACACAAGATCATGCATGATCAACTGGATCAGCTTGCCAGTACCGACGATCTGACGAAGCTCGCCAACCGCCGGTCCTTCAACGTCCGATTTGAAGAGGCAATGAAGCGGGCCCGGCGCGGCAGGACGCCATTGTCCCTGCTGATGATCGATGCCGACCGCTTCAAGCTGTTGAACGACATTTACGGTCATGCCGCCGGCGACGAATGCCTCGCACAGATTGCCGCTGTCGTCAGGAACTGCGTCAAGCGTCCCGGCGACATCGCCGCCCGTTACGGCGGCGAAGAAATGGCGGTGCTGCTGTCGGATGCGGATATCGGCGGGGCGTGGACAGTGGCTGAAAGAATTCGCGTGCAGGTCAGTGCGCTGGCCTTGCCGCATACGGGCAATCCGCCGTTCGGCCACGTCACCGTCAGCATCGGAACGGCCACGCTGCCACCGGAGGCGCCGGGCGACATCACTGCTCAGGCTCTGTTCACGCAGGCCGACGCGGCGCTTTATCGGGCGAAGGAAGCGGGGCGCAATCAGGTCATCAACGCCAACCGGACGTGGTACCAGATCGCGAAGTCGGCCACATGACCGGTATTTCCTACAAGCCCGTTGCTCTTGGCGAATATGTCGCGGATTTGCCGCGTGCATCGACTGTATCGGACATGCGCTTCAACTGTATCGAATGGCGACAAATGTCCCTATCCGATGCTTCGACGCCATGGAAGCGTTCACCGAATAGCGGCTGGTTGCTGTTGATCTTGTGGATCGGGGGATGCGCGATCTAGAACTTCTGTCTATGCTGCGTCAGCATTGTCTGACGATGATTTGCTCGGGACAGGGATTATCGTCGCAGATGCGGCCGGCAGAGGGGAATTTGATGGAGCGCAAGCGAGTCTGGGCTGGCGGAGAGTTATGGAAGCGTTTGCTGCCGGAAGAACCGCCATCATGGAAACGCGGGCTGGCCGTCGCTTTTGCATGCCTGCTCATCGGTTTCGCCATTCGCGCTTTTCTTTCGATATGGCTGACCGGTGCGCCATTTCTTACCTTTTACCCGCTGATCGTGGTGTCTGCAGCCTGGGGAGGCCCGTGGGCCGGCGCCCTGGTGATTGTCGCGGCCGCTTCTTTCGCTTTGGCCGGCGCTACCACCGGTGGCGCCTGGGCGGGCACGATGGCGGCGACCGTCATGTTCGTCGTATTCGGCGGCTTGATGGTCACCATCATCCACGCGCTTCAGCAGGCTATTCAGGCTCAGCAGGCCGCCGAAAGGGAAGCCGAAATCATGGCGCGCGAAATGCGCCATCGCGTTTCGAACATCATGCAGCTCGTTCTGTCCATTGCCCAGCTGACATGGCGCAATACCAAGGAGCCGGAACGCTTTATGCCGCTGTTCGAAGGCCGCCTCTCGGCGCTGTCGCAGTCGCATCGCATTTCTTCCGGCAGCGCCGGCGCGCCGCCCGATCTGCACGCGCTCCTTCGGGTTCTGCTCTCGCCCTATGGTCCCGAGCGGTTTCGCTTCTCCGGACCGAGCGTTCAGCTGCATGAAGCCATTACGCCGCGGATCGGTTTGATCATCCACGAACTCGCCACCAATGCCGCCAAATACGGCGCTCTCTCGGTGCCGGAGGGAATTGTCAGCGTGGAATGGAAGATGCTGCCGCAGCTCGTCGAGATCCACTGGACCGAAAGCAACGGCCCTTCGGTCACCCAGCCCGAGCGCCAGGGGTTCGGGAGCAAGCTCATTCCTGCCGCTCTATCGGGAGGAATGGGCGAGGTGGAGACGGTATTTGCACCCGAAGGCGTGCGAAGCTGTCTGCGCATACATTACGACGAGGCGCCGCCCGAGGCGCGGCTCTCCGCCTGAACGGCGGGTGTGCCTCCGTGTACCGCCGTTGATCGTCAATTGCACGGCGATCCCGAAAGCGAAGCCGCGTTTCGGGATCGCCAGCCCCAAATGACCTATTTCGAAAGCCCGAAGAACTCTCTTTTGTGTTCAACCGACAGAAGCCGCAGCCGCGCAAGGTTCCTCAGAATATTGACAGGCCGCTTCAGAGCGCTCCTGTTCAGGAAATACATCTCGATAAGACTGGGCGCCTTGCTGTGCGATCCCTTGTGCGCGACGCGATAGACCGCGCCCGGGAATGGCAGTGATTTCAATGGTGTTCCGCGCGCAGCCAAAGCTGGCGCTATGCGGACATGGCTGCCGAGCATATCCTTGATCCATTCGAGGGAAGCATCTTCTGCGCTCGGCGGCAGCCCGTAGAGATCCGAGCGGATGATCAGCGATGTTCCGCAATAGTGGCTGAACTGGTCCCGACCCAACAAAAGACTGCCGCCGTCGTCCCAGATATAGCCCTTGTCGATCGTCCAGCCGTTCTCGTTATGATGCTGCGACACATACTCGACAATCCGGGCGCTTACAAAATCGTCGTCGTCGACGATCATGAAGAAACGGCTGTCTCTGGCATCGAGCATGCCTGCAAGCACGCGCCGGCCCTTGTCGGCGCGGAAGGAATCGAGAAATTCTTCCTGGGTCGCATTGCCGCGATCATGGATGTCGTTCGGCGGAAAATCCACCCAGGTCACCGAGAATTTGTCCGGCAGCGCGGGAAGATCAGCGCCTCTGTTGGCGACGATCACTCCTCGCCAGTCAGGGCTGGTTTGATTGGAAATCGAGGCGACGGTCTGCGTCAGATTTTTCTTCAGCAGGCCCCAGTCGCGCGCATTTTTCTGGTGCCTCACGGGGATGATGAACGTTACTACGGTCATGACGGCCTCCGGTCGTTGTCTTTGGGCTGGGTCACGCTGCGACACCCGCCTGTTCCCTTGCCCATCGGATGCCGTCGTCGAGCGAGGTTGCCTTGTAAGAGAGATCCGTGCCTCCCGAAAAAGCATTCATGAAGCGCCGGATCTTGCCGTAATTGTTGTCGAGTACGGCATGGCGGCGTCCGATCAGGAGAGAGCAGATATGCACGTGCAGGCGGTCGGTCACGATAGCCTTGCCGCGGGAGATCTGCCGGATACCGCGCTGGAAGCGGTTGTTGGCCGCGGCATCCAGTTTGCGCAGCCGTACTTCCGAGGGACTGAGATGCAGCAGTGCGGATGCCGCGCCGAGCGCCTTTGCGACGCGCACCTTCGAACGGTTCTCGGTAATCCAGTCTTCCTTCGGGATGTCGGGATAGGCGGAAAAATCGACCGTCCCGACCTGTTCCTTATCCTGGCGGAGCATTGCAAGGACGGGGAATTGCGGCGTGTCGGGCTCTATACTGCCGATGCAAAATGCCATGTCCGGGCACAGATGCACCTGGCAATCGAAATTTTCCTTGGCGAACTGAAACGACTCCTCGTCCCGCACCAAGAGCACGAAGTTGCCGTGCCTGCCGATCGCGCGCTTGCTCTGCTCCAGCCGTTCCGGAGACTTGTAGTGAATCGACTGCGGAAACTGGACGATCTGCCGGTTCGGAAACAGCTCCATCACCCGCTCCCGGAAATCCTGGTGGAAGACCCAAACGTCGCCGAAATTGCCGCCCCCGTGAATGAAGATCGGACCGCTTGGGGCCGCGCTCTTGAGTTCGTCCGGTGAAAAATCGTCGGTCGTGCAGACGTAGGAGGGCCGCTTTGCGTAGCGATCCTTCAAATAAGCCATTTCCCCCAGCCAGATCGCGGAATCTCCGCAGTTCTTGATGTCGGGAAAATCCAGTATCGCCAAAGGTTCATCGGGCTTGACGAATTGCTTCAGGCAATCGTGCGTTCTGTTCTGGAGCCTGGTGATGAGTTCGGATTGCTGTACCGCGGGCATCGTACCTCTCTTTCGAAAGTTGTAATTAAACAGGCCTCTGATCAGGCGTGGCTGACTTTGGAAATCACCTTGGAGGCGATTCTTCGTATTTCGGTCTCGGGACCGTTTGGACGGTCCATGACCAGCCAAAGAAGGATACTGGAGGTGCAATAGAGAACGCCTCCAAGGCAAATGAGGATGGCGAGCTGCAGAGCCAGCGCCGTCGAGGTGGTCTCAACCCCCATCTGGCGGTGAGCAAGCAAGACGCCTGCCGCCATGATGGCCGAGCTCGCGAGCGCCCGGAAATTCGCCCACAGTTGTGCCGTCACCGGAACATTGATGAAGCGTTTGACGATGATCATGTTGACGAAAGCGCTGAAGAGACCGGTGAGCACCCGGCTGACGATCAGCCCCGGCAGGCCCCAGAAGACTAGGCCGACGGTGATCACTGGAACCCGCACCAGAAGCATCTGGGTATCGCGGATGAACAGGGTGCGGGTGTGGCCGAGAGCCATGCCGAGCGGCTGGTTGAGCGAGCCCAGCGTCTGCAGGGCGTAAACGGACGAGAGCGCTTGGATGATGAAGATGACAGGAAGCCACTTTTCTCCGAGAACGAGCCGGACGAGGGGGTCGGCAACGACCGCCATTCCTATGCCGGCAGGCAAGGCAACGGCCGTCAGCAGCGCCTGCGCCCGCTGATAGGCTGCCGCCAGACGATGGGGGTCGTGGCGGACATTGGCGAAACCGGGATAGATGGTCGCCGTCAGCGGCGCCGTCGCCTCGCGCGTCGGCGTCATGGCGAGCTGGCCGCCGAGCGAATAATAGCCGAGCGCGGAGCCGTCCAGCAGCTTGCCGATGAGCAGGTAGTCGAAACGCCAATTGAGCGTATTGACGATCTGCCCGGCGGTAATCCAGAGGGAAAACGAAAAGAACTCCCGCATATGGGAGAAGGTGAGGCGGGGGCGGAAGGGCATCACAAGGTATGACGTCAGGACGTTCGTCGCCTGCATGACCAGAGTGCCGACCACAAGCGCCCAGTAGCTGTGGTAGATGACGGCTATGGCGACGGTCGCGACGAATCCGGCAACTTTCTGGGCGACATTCAGTACGAATTCTTGCCAGAAGATCAGCTCCCGCTGGAGCATGATCCTGCGCGGATTGGCAAGCCCGTTGATCAGCAGGCTGAGGCTGAGCGCGAGCAGGACCCCGAACAGGCGCGGCTCCTCGTAAAGGACGGAGGCCGGATAGGCGAATGCGGCGAAGAGAAGGCACAATATCAGGCCGCGGGTCGCAGCCAATGTCCATGCGGCGCTGAAATGGGATTCTCCGGGATCTTCGTGCCGGATCAGCGCTTCGCCGAGGGAAAGCTCGGTAACCGTCGTGACGATGGCGAGCATGGTTGTCGCAAGCGCCACCACGCCAAAATCCGAAGGCAATAGATACCAGGCCAGGATAATGGTGCTGAGGGTCGACAATCCATTGACGATGACCCTCGAGAGGGTGACCCAGAGACTTCCCGTCACCAACCGATCAGCGATGCTCATGGCAGGCCCCTTCGATGCAATGTCGGGCATGGCTCATCCGGAACCGCCGCAGGCCGACAGCTACGCGAGGCGGCCATAAGCGGTCGACGTCGCTCGCGCCAAGCGAAAGCTTTTCCGGGTGAGCCGCGTCCGAAAGACACGGGTTGCCTATTGGGCACTACGCTCATTGAGCCCCCTATCTGCACTCTCCTCCCTGATGGAATTGCCACGACTTCCGTGACTGACGACGACCGCCCCCTCCCGGCGGGTGATATAGCGGAGCCCAAAGCCACGGCCAGAGGTCCTTCATCAACTACTTGGCTGCGAATAATGTTGGTTTTGTGGAAGGCCGCGGGCAAGTGCGGAGGCGGTGTGGCGCGGCTGCGGTCCGAATGGCGGGATGACGACGTTCCGTCACGCTGCGTCGGTTCAGCGAGGCCATGTCTTTAGAGGCGCCCGAGCCGCCTCGGTTCAGAGCGATTGGCACGCTATGATTTGGCCGTGCATAAGCTATGTCGGTATTGGCGGCGGGCGACCTGGATCCGGGCCTTGCGCTTTAACAGAATGCCGCCGGTCAAGATCCCACATGCCCCCTGTGGCGGGATATCTTTTCGCGATTTCCGCAAATCCGCATGTTGCACCAGCGGCGCTTCCCGCCTCGCGACGTGTCTATGAACAGCCATCCACATCGTGGGCATGCATGCAGCCTTGTGCGCGGCAGCGTAAAGAATGCCTCGATCGACAGGCAGGCGAGGAATGCGGTCACAAGGGCCGGATCTTGCCATTGATTGGAGGCCAAAGCGGGCCTTTCCGCCTTCCACCCGACCGGCTGGGCTCCGAGGCCCTGCGCTGCGCCTGAGAACAAAAGGCCAAGCGGCTGCGCGGGTATCTCCTCATCCGAGGTGATCGCGTCGAAGACCTCGTACGACGATTCCCGTATCTCACGAACGCTGTCGAGGAAATTCCGATCCCATATCTCGGCGACCGCTGCTGCTCCACGCTCGTCTGCCAGGCCCGCCGCAAGGAGCCACGTCCCGACGTCCCGGCAGGACTTAAAAAGTTCATTGTCCGGCGGTGGCGCGCGCCGGTCATAGACCGCGTTCGAAAGGTCCAGAGCGGGGTGACCGCCTATGAAGTGCTCCGGCACCCAGGCCGTGTGATCGCTCGACAGGGAACGTAACCTCTTAAAGCTAGTTATACGGTTACAACCACGTAACCGTATAAATCAAATTATCAGGTTTCAACGACAACGGCAAACTCAGGAGCGAATCATGCAAACCCAGTCTGACAAAATTGCCCGGCGCCGATTGGGTCTATCCGGGGGAGGCGAGCTCGCCTACGTCACGGCGGGCGATCCCTCCTACCCCGGACTATTGCTGCTGCACGGTTATGCAAGCTCATCGGCCACGTTCCGTGACGTGATCCTTCCGCTGTCGCGCGCCGCCCATGTGATCGCGCCCGATCTGCCCGGATACGGGGAATCCGATCCGCTTCCCGCGCCGTCGTTTGCAGCGCTCAGCGACGCCATCGGCGAGCTGTTGCGCCATCTCGCGGTGGGGCAGCGTTTCATCTACCTGCATGATTGGGGTGCGCCTGTCGGATTGTCGATCGCCATGCAATCGCCTGAGCTGGTGGAAGGCCTCATCATTCAGAACGCCAATGCGCACCGGAGCGGATTTGCGCCGCAATGGGAGGCGACATTCGCGTACTGGTCCGATCCAACCCCGGAAAACAAGGCCAGGGCGACCACGTTTCTCACCTATGAAGGCACGCGCGACCAGTATACGCGCGACGTGCCGGCAGAGGTCGTCGCCAAAATCAAGGGCGAGCCCTGGGTCGAGGATTGGAGGGTGCTGAACCTGCCCGGCCGCATGGAGATGCAGCGCACCCTGCTTGCGGACTACGGCAAATACGTCGCCCGCTTCGATGCGATCGGCGCGTATCTCAAGCAGTGGCAGCCGCCGGCGCTGATGATCTGGGGCCGCCATGACGCCTTTTTCGACATCGCCGAAACGCTCTCCTGGATACAGGACCTTCCACGCATGGAAGCGCACATCCTCGACGGCGGACACTTTCTCCTCGAAACTCACCCCGAGCCGGCAGCAGCCTTCATGACGGGGTTCATCAAGCAAACACGAGAGAGAAGCGCAACCCGCCTCAGGGATTAACGCCTACCGCGCCGCGACCGTATCACGGCATCCCGGTCGGTGCTCATCCTAGTGCTTCGGCCTCGCCCGACGAACTCACTTCGATGGCCATGCTGTTCGACAACCGGGCCAAGTCCTCCGAAATGGCAGTTGCTGCCGATCTGAGAACAGGAACATAGCGCTCACGGGGCTCCTGGTTCGAATCAAATGCGGACTTGAAATAGGTGAGGCCGAGGCTCGCGAGAACTCTTCCATCCTTGGCGATGATCGGAACGGCGATTGTATCGGAGTTTCGTGGTTCGACAGTCGAGGAACGGGTCGCATAACCGTTCTTCCGCACTTGCCTGAGCACGCGCAGAAGTTCATCGCGATGATGGCTTAGTGCATTCTCCGGGTTCTCCGACTTCTGCAAAATATCGATCATGACGTCGCGATCTTCAGAATCGAGAAAGGCTAGATAAGCAAGGCCCAACCCGCGCGTGAGCATGCACAGGCGCTTGTTCACCGTGCTGTGGAACGGCGAAACAAGGCTGTCTGGAACCGTGCTGAAGCGGATGATCATTCCGTCATAGTCAGGCAAGGCGATGGCGACCGGCCACTTGTGCTTGCGAGTGATTGCGATCGCCCAGGCTCGGCCAGCCTCCACGACCAGCGGCCCCTTGTGGAAGCCGGAGCTCAGCGATGTAACCAGAGCGCTCACCTGATAACCACCCTGACGCGTGTCGTTCTCGACATAGCCGGCCTCCTCGAGTGTTCGAAGGATGCGTACAAGGGTCGGCTTGGGCAGTTTCGTGCGGGCATGGAGCTGCGCGATCGTGTTGATCGGCTGCTGATTCAATTCCTGGAGCACGTTCATTGCGCGCTCGATGGCTCGAATGGTCATGGGTCCTCCTCCCAGACATCCTGCGGGTATATTTCGGCTCGCGAAACGCTGACGACGATAGGTTGTCGGTGAACCAAGTCAAGCTTTAAGGCTTCCTTAGATACGCAGAGGAGGGTTTCATGGCGACAGCAGATGATTCGAAACGCAATCGCGAGGAAGTGCGCAAGCTGATAGCGGGCGTTGACGAGGCGCTGGCGGCCAGCCTCTTACGCGGCGCACTGGATCTCCACGTGCATTCGGGTCCTTCGACAATGCCGCGGCAGCTAGATCACTTGCAAGCGGCCGAAGAAGCGGCGGCAGCCGGAATGCGCGGCCTGCTGTTCAAGGACCACCATTACTCCGTAGCGCCCTTCATTCCCCTGATGGAGCGAGTTCTCGGGGATCGAGGCCTTGCCATGTATAGCGGCCTCGTGCTCAACAATTCGACAGGGGGCTTCAACCCATTCGTCGTGGACGCTCAGTTGAAGATGGGCGCAAAGCTCATCTGGATGCCGACGGCGCAGGCTGCCAATCATATCAGAAGCGCCCACCGGAAGGTTCGGCTGGCTTCAAACGTGGAATTGAGGAGCTCGCCGGCACTGAGCGTGGTCGATGGCTACGGCAACATCCTGGACGAGGTGAAGCAGATCCTCGACATGATCGCCGAATTTGATGCCATTCTGTCGTCCGGTCATTTGCATGTCTGGGAGATCTGGCGACTGTTTGAGGAGGCGAAGAAGCGAGGAGTCAAGCGCCTGCTCATAAATCACCCGATGTACGGCCTGCACTTCACCTATGACGATATCCGCGACCTGGCAGCTATGGGCGCACTGGTCGAACAGTCCGCCGGCATGTATGTCGACAGCCGCTTCAACGTATACAGCCCGCAGGAGCTAAAGGAGCACATCTTGGCTGCCGGCGTCGCTCGCTCCTCGATCGGCTCCGACCTCGGGCAGGTGGACAATCCGACGCCTGTCGAAGGCATGAGGCAGGCCATCAAGCTCTGCCTCGCACTCGGTTTCACTGAGGTCGAGGTGCGGACCATGGTGGCCGACAATCCTGCGCGTCTGGTCGGCCTGTCCGATTGACACGACAGCGGATACGAGCCGGTGAAAGTTGTTGAGATCGAAAGGCCGGGTGGTCCGGAGGTTCTCCGGATTGTCGAACGGCAACGGCCCCGTCCCGGTCCCGGCGAGGTGCTGATCCGGGTGGTCGCGGCAGGCGTCAATCGGCCGGATGTCCAACAGCGGCGCGGGCTTTATCCGCCACCGCCAGGCGCGTCCGATATCCCTGGTCTCGATGCTGCGGGCTTCGTCGAAGAGGTTGGTGCGGGCGTGAAGACGCTGAGGGTCGGGGCTCCAGTCTGCGCATTGGTCAATGGCGGGGGATATGCGCAATATTGCTTGGCGCCGGCGGTCCAATGCATGCCAATTCCGCGTGGGCTCAACTTTATTGAAGGTGCTTCGCTTCCGGAGGTATTCTTCACCGCCTGGAACAACCTGATCTGGCTGGCGCATCTTGCCGATGGAGAAACGCTACTGATCCAGGGAGGTGCAAGCGGCGTCGGGATGGCCGGAATCCAGATCGCTCGGCATTTGCGGCAAGCGACAGTTTTTGCAACGGCAGGCAGCCCGGAGAAGCGCGACGTCTGTCTGTCTGTCGGTGCAAAAGTAGCAGTCGACTACAGGGGAGCCTGGGACGACGAAATTCGCAAACATACCGGCGGCGCGGGCGTCGACGTCATCCTGGATGGACAGGCAGGTCCGAAGACTCAGCGGCAGCTTGACCTGCTCAAGATGGATGGGCGCCTGGTCTTCATTGCAAGCCACGAGGGCGAAACGGCAGAGGTCAATGTAAGGTCGCTGGTTCGCCGCCGCCTGACTATCGCGGGCTCAACCCTGAGGCCTCGAACAGCGGATTACAAAGGTCGGCTGGCGCGCGAGCTTGTCGCGCAGGTCTGGCCGCTGATTGAGGATGGGCGCATCAAGACGCACATTCACCAGGCTGTACAGTTTCATCAGGTGGAGGACGCTCACGCCATTCTCGACGAGAACCGGCAGATCGGCAAAGTCGTGCTGGTCCTCGATCCGGCGATTGCGACCACTGTGCCCGGACCAATGCAGCCATTCTAGAAAGCGAGAGACAAAGATGACCGATCAACGACCGAGCTTCACCATGTTCCGTGAGCGTCTTCTTGCCCGTGAGCGGATGCTGGGAACCTTCCTGAAGCTGCCGACGACCCAGGTGGTCGAAATGCTCGGGCCGCTTGGCTACGATTTCGTCGTCATCGACCAGGAGCACGCGCCGCTGGATCGCGGCATCACCGATCTGATGATCCTTGCGGCCCGCGCATCCAACATCGCGCCTCTGGTCCGCATTGCCGAATTCAGTGCCGCGACCATCCTTTCGGCGCTGGACTGCGGAGCCATGGGAATCATGGTTCCGCATGTCAATTCGGTCGAAAAAGCTGAGGCTGTTGCCCAAAGCTGCCGTTATGCGGGGGGCACTCGGGGCTTTGCCGGCCTGACGCGCGCCAGCACCTGGGGCAGTGTCGCCGGCGCGCAGCACATGAAGGCGCAGGACAGGCAGGTTGCCTGCATCGTCATGATCGAAGATCAGGATGCGATCGAGCACGCGGAAGCAATCGCCCGAGTCGATGGAGTGGATGCGCTATTCATCGGTCGGGGCGATCTCACCGCTTCGTTCGGGAACGATCCGGATGCCGGCAGCAAGGTTGCGGAGATCAGCAGGAAAGTCGCTGCCGCAGCCCGAGAGGCCGGCGTTCCGCTCTTGATGTTGCCGACGACCAGAGACGATTTTGAATTTGCGAAAGGTCTCGGGGCAAGCGCCTTGTTGCTCTCAAGCGATCATGGCTTCATCCGCTCCGCCGCGGCCAAGACGATCAAAGACTTCTCAGACTGATTCAGCGTTTAACAAATGAGCATTCGATCGGAGAGAGATGTGACTGCAATCGATATCCCCATGGCCACGGTACCCGAAGTGGCCGTTGTCACAGGAGGAAGCAGCGGTATCGGCAAGGCTACAGCAGCCCGCCTGGCGGAGCTGGGTTCAACCGTCGTCGTCGGCTACAACAGCCGGGCGGATGCCGCCAACGACGTGGTAGGCAGCCTCAAAGGAACGGGCCACATCGCCATGCGCATCTCGATCGATGATCCCGCATCAATCGCCGACGCTGCTGCTGCCGTAGGCGACCGATTTGGGAAGATCGATACGCTCGTCAACTGCGGTGGTGCGACGACGCCGGTTCCCGCCGCTGACCTAGAGGGTCTTACAGACGACATATTCGACCGCACGGTTATGCTTAACCTCCGCGGCCCATTCGCAGTGATCCGTGCGTTTCGGCCGCTGCTGGAACAGGGCGACAACGCTTCCATCGTTAATCTTTCCTCGATTGCTGCGCGCACGGGGATCGGAAGCAGCCTCGCCTATCTTGCGGCAAAGGGTGGGCTTGATTCACTGACGATTGCGCTTGCCAAGGTGCTGGCGCCGAAAGTGAGGGTGTTTTCGGTATCGCCTGCAGGTGTCGACACCGATTTCGTGCCCAACCGCAGCCGCGAGCAGCTCGAAAAGGTCGCAGAAAAACTGCCGCTGGGGCGGGTGACGACACCCGACGACGTGGCGCGCGCGGTGATTGCCTGTATCGTTAACCTGACGAGTTCCACCGGGATCATTGTGCCGGTGGATGAAGGCCGGCATCTATAAGGAGCGTTTCGAGCCAGTGCCAGGGCCGTCAGGCGAAACGCCGAGGAGATTACGTTGCCACCGGCGCCCGGTCCTGTACTGCTCTCAAACTCCGAGTCTTCTGGGGAGGATGCCGATGAAGATCAGTCGAGATAGTATATTAGGGCTTTTTTTTGCAGTGACCGGCTGTGTCGTGCTGGGGATTGCAGTCCAGTATCCATTCGGCACGGCAGGCCGCATGGGGCCAGGCTTTTTTCCCGTCATCGTATCAGGCCTTCTTGTCGCGACCGGTATCGGCGTTCTTGTCCGGTCGGTTTCCGGATCAGTTGAAGTCTTGTCTGCGATCAACTGGAAGGCGCTAATCATGGTGCCTGCAGCGATCGTTGTCTTCGGTTTAGCGATCGAGCCGCTTGGCTTCCTGCCAGCCGTGCTGCTGCTCCTCGTCCTATGCGCCGTGACGAGCGTCAAGTTTCACATTGAGTTGAAGTCGGCAGTCGGAGCGCTGGCCTTCACCGGACTGTGTACCGTGCTCTTCATCGAACTGATCGGGTTGCCGATTCCGGTGCTCGGCACCTGGCTACACGAATAGGACTTGTGGTTCCAACATGGATATCTTCAACGGACTTCTGCTGGGCTTCTCGACTGCCACGACGTTTAGTAATTTTCTCTATTGCTTCCTTGGGGTTTTGCTCGGCACGACTGTCGGCGTGTTGCCCGGACTGGGGCCGGTCGCGACAATCTCCATGCTTCTGCCCTTCACTTTCGGACTTCCCGTCGATACTGCACTGATCATGCTGGCCGGCATTTTCTATGGATCGCAATATGGCGGGTCGACAACCGCGATCCTGATGAACCTTCCGGGCGAGGCTTCCTCGGTCGTAACCACGCTTGATGGCCATGCAATGGCCAAACAGGGCAAGGCGGGCCGTGCTCTTGCAGCAGCGGCGATCGGCAGCTTCTTCGCCGGCACTGTGGGCACGCTTTTCATCGTGGTCTCGGCGCCGTTGCTTGCCAGTTTTGCTCTGACTTTCGGCCCGGCGGAATATTTCTCCTTGATCGTGCTTGGGTTGATCACGTCGATGGTGCTGGCCAGCGGGTCGATGCTCACTGCTTTGGGTATGGCCCTGTTCGGCGTCATGCTGGGGATGATCGGAACAGACGTTAATTCGGGCGCTGCGCGTTTTACCTTCGGCACACCGAACCTGCTCGACGGGTTGAACTTCGTGGTGGTCGCGACGGGCATCTTCGGCCTAGGCGATGTCCTTGCTAATCTCGAGGACGAACGCAGCCGGCCGGCCAGCGTCGCGACCGTCAGCAGTCTCTTCCCGACCCGCGAGGACTGGAAACGCATCATAGCGCCGGTGCTTCGCGGTACTGGGATTGGCGTCCTGCTCGGCGTCCTGCCCGGAGCGGGGGTTCTCCTTGCGTCCTTCTCGGCCTACGCGCTGGAAAAGAAGGTTTCGCGTCGTCCCGACGAGTTCGGCAAGGGAGCGATCGAAGGTGTGGCTGCACCCGAAGCGGCCAACAACGCGGCGGCTCAGACATGTTTCATCCCGATGCTGACGCTCGGTCTGCCCGGCACGGCAACCATGGCGCTGATGATCGGGGCCTTGGTGGTGCAGGGTGTGCAGCCAGGACCGGAAATCTTGACACAGCAACCGGCACTCTTCTGGGGCCTCGTGGTGTCCATGTGGCTTGGCAACCTGATGTTGCTGTTCTTGAATCTCCCGCTCGTCGGCTTGTGGGCCAAACTGATTTCGGTGCCGTATCACTACCTGTTCCCGATGATTTGTGTCTTCGTGGCGATCGGCGTCTACAGCATCAACAACAGCGTGTTTGACGTTTACATGATGGCCCTGTTCGGGGTGCTGGGATATTTCTTCAGGAAGGTCGGCGCAGAACCCGCGCCGCTCATCCTCGCGATGATCCTCGGTCCGATGGCCGAGGAATATCTGCGCCGGGCGCTGCTGATCTCGCATGGCGACGCCAGCGTCTTCTTCACCAGTCCGCTCAGCCTTGGGACCCTCATTGTTGCAGCGTTGCTGCTTCTATCGATCATATCTCCACGTTTTCGCAAAGTACGCGAGGAAGGGCTGCAGGAGGCAGACTAAAAGTCGTCGGCTTCCTGCACCTTCGCACGATCGGCATTCAACACATCAGGAAACGCTATGCCACAAGACCTCGACGCTCGCTTGCGTGCACATCTCGACCGGGAGGAAATCTTTGACCTTGTCAGGCGCGAGCGCTTTGCACGCGACCAGCGCCGTTTCGACGTGATGGCCGAATGTTTTCATCGCGACGCCTATGTCCGCACGAGTTGGTATGACGGCCATGGCGGTGATGTCTATGTGGAGGCGACGCGGAAATGGATGGGTGATACCGGCAACAGCAAGCACTGGGTATTTCCGGCCTTTGCCCAAATAGCGGAAGACCGGGCGACGGTGGAAAGCCCGGCGATGATCTTCAATCGCGCGCGGCTTGGGGATGTTGAGGTAGATTTTCATGTGTTCTGCCGCTTCTTCTCCCGCGTAATCAGGGAGGGCGGTGTGTGGAAACTCCTGTCCTTCCACGTTTTCTTCGAGCGCGACGTGATGAAGCCGGTTAACCCGTCCGAAACGCTTCCGATCGACTGGAGGCAGCTCAACATGATGCGGCCCTCCTACAAGTTCCTCACCTATATCCAGACTGTAAGGGGAGTGAAGGTCAATCCCGACCTGCTTGGCGACGACCGGCCGGATGAACTTGCGGCCTTCCACGCAAGTGAGGAGGTTTGGTTGGCCGGGGGCGAGTAGGAAGGGTTCCTGGTTGTCTGGGCCATTCCATAGAGCGAAACAACGGAAGCCAGATGTTCGAAAGGTGACCGGGTTGTTTTAGTTTAACACTCAAGAGTGGGAGGAAGAACAATGAAGAGACGCGAATTCATGGTGCTCAGCGGCACTGCATCCTTGTTGGCCGCAAGCGGAACCGCATGGTCAGCGAGCAAGTGGCCGAGTAAATCCGGTGTGGTAATATCGGCGTACCCCCCAGGTGGCACGAGTGACATCATCACCCGCCTAGTGGCGGATGCCTTGACCGCCAAGTTCGGCCAGCAGTTCGTCGTGGAGAACTACGCCGGCGCGGCGGGGGCGTTAGCCGGCGGCAAGCTCGCTCGCGCGGCGCCTGACGGTTACACGATCATGGTAAGCGGCAGCGCGCCGATCGCGGCAAACAAGGTCGTGCAGAAGAACCTTGCTTACGATCCTCAGGTGGATTTCACTCCGATTTCGATCGTCGCCGAGAGCCCCGCGCTACTGACTGCGAGTGCTTCTGCCCCAGCGAAGTCGCTTCAGGAGCTCGTTGCTTACGCCAAGGCGAACCCCGGCAAAGTAAATATCGGCAATCCCGGCGCCGGTACGAAGGGACATATCGCAGCGGCGATCATAGGGCAGATGGCAGGGGTCGAAATCAACCACATCCCCTATAAGGGGTCACCGCCGCTGCTGACGGATCTGCTTGGCGGCCATATCCATTTCGCTCTCGATGCCCCCTCGAACTATCTGCCGCATATCCGTGACGCCAAGATTCGCGGGCTTGCTGTGACATCTCTCAAGCGTGCCAGTGAGATGCCGGATGTGCCCACGGTCGCTGAACAAGGGTTCAAGGATTACAACCAGACTTTGTGGTTCGGTGCCGTCGGTCCGAAGGGCATGCCTGCCGAAATCGTCGACGCGCTCCATGGCGCTATCAAGGAATGGACGGACATGCCGGCGACACAGGAAAAGCTGAAATCGCTTGGCCTCACTCCGATTGCCAATACTCCGGACGAAATGCGAGCCGCAATCGACAAAGAAATCGAATCCATCCGGCCACTTGTAGACGCTGGTCTCGTGCAGCCGACCTGATTCTGATCAACATCCAAAGCTGGATGACAAGAAGCCCCGGAGAAATCCGGGGCTTCTCGGGTCAGGCTCCTGGCATCGGGTAGTCACCCTCGTTGAGGACCCAGCCGGGCTTAAGTGAAAAATCCATGCGCGGCGGTGCAAAAATGTCGACGAGCTGGTTCACGCCGCCCGATTCTGCTGTGGTGGTGTGGATCGATGGGGGTGGGATAACGCAGGCTGACGGTGACTCGCAGTAGAGATGCTCATCTTCCCGCCAGATGTTCATGTTCGTTGTCCACGGCCAACGCAGATGGTGCGTGAACGCACCGCTCAGCGCCAGCGAGCATTGTTCAAAATCGTCATGATGATGCGGCGAGACCTGGTCGCGTGCCCGGGGTCCAACACGCGGCGTGAGGTAGTTGATCATGAAGGTTGTGCAGCGATAAATCCTGCCGAACCGTGATGTATCCTCGGGAACATCCAACGTGTACCACCTGAGCTTTAGTCCGTCTTTTGGCTCCGGCCATGCTTCGAAGGGTGGAACGTTGGGATGCTCTCCTTTGAAGGCGTCCGCATTGGAAGCCGCACTGGCCAGGTCATCCGATTTCGGCGTGAAGAGCCGGACAATGTTGCCTGAGCTCAGCATGCGGATGCTGCTTTCACCTGGCGGCACAAAGGCGACGGAGTAGCCCGGAACAATAGTGACGCCCTCCTTTGTCGTGATTTCGACGCTGGTGTCCCGGTCAGGGATGATCAGGGCGTATTCGTCGGGTTGGGCGCTGCGTGGAAAGACGCCGTTCTGCTGCGCGTCACTGTAAGCGATGACAAAATTCTCGCCACGGCTGATCCAAGTCTTGCCGTTCTGGTCCGAAACCTGCGGTTCGGTCGCGTAATAGAGGCTGAGCTGCGAGCCGAAATAGCTCTGGTGCACATGGTTCTTCTTTGGCGTCGCAGCTTGGATCAGGCTGGCTCTGGGGTCACTCTGGTCGTACATGGTTCCTCCGCTTCGGTTTGGAATTGGTCGGCAGGCATCAACGGCCTCGCTCACTTGGGCAACTGTTTCTTCAGCCTCAGGATCTCGCGCGCATCTCCAGGCGTGGCGATCGAGCCACCCAGTTCCTTCAGGATGCGTACGGCTTTCTGGACGAGCTCCGCATTGCTTTTGGCCAGCACGCCCTTTTCAAGGTAGATGTTGTCCTCCAGCCCGACGCGCACATGCCCGCCCAGCAGCCAGGCCTGCGCCAACATGGGAAACTCCCATCGGCCAATGCCGAACGCGGCCCAGTGGGAGCCGGCGGGCAATAGCGATTTCATATAGGCAAGGGTTTCCGGTGTAGCGATTGCGCCATAACGGACGCCGAGCACGATCTGGAAGAGGGCGGGCGAGTCGAGACGGCCTTCTTCGATGAACTGGTTGGCGAGTTGAATATCACCGGTATCGAAAACTTCCAGTTCGGGAAGGACGCCTGCTTCGCGAATGATGTCGGCCATGATGGCGAGGTTGCGCGGCGTGTTGATCACCACTGACGTGCCGGAATACATCGTATTGAAATCGAGGCTGCAGATTTCCGGCCGGAGTGTCGCGATATGCTCGACGCGTCGCTCGGGCGGCAGCAGCGTGGTTCCGGGCCCGGCAATGCTCGGATCCTTTTCGCCAGGCACGTACCTTCCTCCAGGTCCGGTGGTAAGATTGATGATGACATCCTCATCGGCCGCGCGAAGGCGATCCACGACTTCGCGATAGTGTTGCAGTTCCATGCTTGGACGCCCGTCAGGATGCCGGACGTGAATATGCACGATCGCCGCGCCGGCCCTGACCGCTTCGAGGCAGGAATTAGCGATCTGCTCAGGCGTGACCGGCAGATAGGGGGTCGATTCGACGCTGGTGATATTACCCGTGACGGCGCAACTGATGATCGTAGGATAGGCCAAGCTTTTCTCCGTGCTTCCAAAGGCGGTGCTATGATGGTGACGGTCTCCTCGCTCGCATCTGCGCCAGCCGAGGGCAAAGCAATTCCGGAAGCGTTCCGCGGACAGAAATGCTGTCTCCGCATCCATCCGCAGACAGAAGATGACCGGCGACGCGGCTGCTCTCACCGGTCCTGCCGAAGCGGCGGCGGCCATTGTCCCTGGCGCTAGCGGGTCGCGTGAGACGATCTGATTGGCAAGTTGAGCGTGCCGTTTCGAGCGGCGAAACGCCGTGAGTGTCGGGTTCAAAGAAACGGGAGGGCAGGATAGGTGTGACAGACGGGCTCAAGCTGCATGCGAGGAGTGGCAACGGAAAGCGCTAACGAAACCTGATCTTCAGATGACACGACAGGTCGCCGAGCCTGCTCGCACCGAGATTGCGGTCGCCGGTATTCCCTCTTTGGCGCACGACGGGGCGTCGGTCTATGGCGCTGGCAGCGCACCAGCAAAAGGTCCTCCATTGAGACAAGAACGAGGCAGGGTGGCATGAGCGGGCAATTTACTTTGAACATAAATGGACGAGATCACTGTGTGGATGTTCCCTCCGACATGCCTCTGCTCGATGTGCTGCGCAATCATCTGGGGCTGAAGGGCAGCCGCTATGGCTGCGGCCTCGAGCAATGCGGGGCCTGTATGGTCCTGGTGGATGGAGAGGCGACATATTCCTGCAGTCGTGAGGTCGGCACGTTTGTCGGTAAACGCATCACCACCGTTGAGGGCCTGGCCTCTGATGGAAAGTTGCATCCGCTTCAGCAAGCGTTTCTCGATGAGCAGGCAGGGCAATGCGGATATTGCCTCTCCGGAATCCTGATTGCGTCGAAGGCTTTTCTGGATCGCAATCCCAATCCGACGCGGGCCGAGGTCGCTGCGGCACTTGATGCAAACCTCTGTCGCTGTGGTTCGCATCCCAGGATCCTGCGCGCGGTACTGAGGGCTGCGGCCGCAATGCGAGGGGAGGTGGTCTGATGGCTGCGCTTTCACATAGCCTCAAGGAAAACCCGCGTCTCGACCTTTGGCTTCGCTTCCTGGACGACCGCACGGTCCGGATCGGCACTGGGAAGGTCGAACTCGGGCAGGGGGTACTGACGGCACTTAGTCAGATCGCTGCAGAAGAGCTGGATCTGAGGGTTGATCAGATCAGCATAATGTCCGGCAACAGCCTTCAGGGGCCGGGGGAGGGTTATACCGCCTCCAGCTGGTCAATCGAACATTCAGGGTCAGCAATCCGCCTCGTCGCAGCCGAGGTTCGCGCGCTCGCGCGCATGCATGCAGGGTTGCGCCTGAACGCATCGCCAGACGAGTTGACAATCGTCGAGGGGGCCTTCTTCAAGAATGGTGTTGCGAGTGGGCTCGATTACTGGGCAATCGCCGACGATCTCGATCTTTCCGTGGAAGTGAGCGGCAGGTTCTTGCCAAAATCGGCGGACCAGTATCGCATCGTCGGAGCCTCCATTCCACGACTCGATCTTCCGGAAAAACTCACCGGATCCGGATTCATTCATGACATGACCCTGCCGGGCATGCTTCATGCGCGTACCCTGCGTCAGCCGGGTCGCGGCGCAAGGCTGGTTACGCTCGACGAGGCCGCCATCAAGCGCAGGGCGGGTGGCGATATCAGTATCATACGTATCGACAGTTTCGTGGCCTTCGTCGGTGCCAGCGAGACTGTCGTCCGCGCTGCGGCCGACGCTGCTGCGACATATGCGGTGTGGGACAATGCGCGGATGCTTTCTCCCGAAGCTGCAACGGCCGAATGGGTGGCGGCGCAGCCCTCGACGGACCTGATGATGGGCGATCCGCCTCAAGATGCGGTTCACGATCGGGTATCGCTCAGCTTCACGCGCTCCTTTCTATCTCATGGGTCTCTCGCACCGTCATGCGCATTGGCACTTTACCAGCACGGCACGTTGACCGTCTGGTCTCATGGCCAGGGCATGCATCCATTGCGGGAGAACATTGCCAAGACGCTCGGCCTTCCTTTGGAAAGCGTGGCGTGCCACCACGTTCAGGGCGCTGGGTGCTACGGGCACAATGGCGCTGATGATGCCGCTTTGGATGCTGCTCTTGTGGCACGGGTGCTTCCTGATCAGCCGATCCGACTGATGTGGCGGCGCCAGGAGGAGTTCGGTTACGAACCGCTTTCCTCCGCCATGACTGTCGCCGTCCATGTGAATCTCGATGTCAATGGGCGTCCCGATGATTGGACGACCGAGGTGTGGAGCGCCACCCACGGCCAACGCCCGGGTGTCGGCGGGGCGTACCTGCTTGCCGCTGAGGCGATGAATGAGCCGCCTCCTGAACGGAAGCCGTTCGATATTCCACTTGAGCGAGGCGGCGGCGCTGTTCGCAACGCAATTCCCCTCTATGACGTCTCCGGCAAGCGGATCAGCTTTCACCTGATCCACGACGTGCCAGTGCGCACATCTTCCCTACGCGGGCTTGGCGCCACTCTGAATGTCTTTGCGATCGAAGCTGTTATGGATGAGCTTGCGGCTCGCGTGGGCGAAGATCCTATCACCTACCGCCTTTCGGCCCTTTCAGACCCGCGCGCCCGAGCGGTGCTTGAACGGGTCGCGGCAATGGCAGGTTGGTCATCTCGTGGTACCGGCGGCGCGGGGGTCGGCCTGGGGGTAGGGATCGCTCGCTACAAGAACTCCTCAGCCTATGCCGCAGTCGTCGCAGCGGTCGAGGTGGAAGAAGCAGTGCGCGTCACCGATGTCTGGTGCGCCGTGGATGCGGGTCTCGTCATCAATCCGGACGGCGCCGAAAATCAGATCGAGGGCAATATCGTCCAGGCCATCAGCTGGGCCTTGATGGAAGAAGTCCGCTTTGACGCCCAGGGCATTTCCACGCTCGATTGGCAAAGCTACCCAGTCATCCGATTCAAGGACATCCCCGAAATCCGGGTTGAACTGATCGAGGCGAGCCAGCACGAAGCACTCGGGATAGGAGAATGCGCTGGCGGACCTGCCGCCGCGGCCATCGGCAATGCCGTGGCACACGCTTTGGGCATGTGCATCCACCACATGCCGATGACACGCGAGCGCATCATGGCTGCTGCTTTGCAGGCCTGAGTGCCTGACACGAACATTATACAGAGGATCGGGGACATGGAAAATATTGCGTCGATTTCGGGCGGACTTGCGGGATTGAAGGGAGAAACGGTTCTCTTCTACAGCCCCGGCGCCTGTTCACTTGCCTCCCATATTGCCCTGGAGGAGACCGGCAGGCCGTTTCGCCCGGTCGAGACGCTGCTTGGGAAACAACAGCATCTGTCGGAGGACTACCTTTCCATTAATCCCAGGGGCAAGGTTCCCGCCCTCGTGACCCCGGACGGCGAGGTCCTGACCGAAAACACCGCGATCCTGACCTACATCGCTCTTAGTAATCCCGAGACCGCTCTTCTTCCGACCCGCCTCCTCGACCAGGCGCGTTGCATCGCGCAGATGGCCTGGTTCTCAAACACCCCCCACATGTTTCAGAAAGCAAAATATCGTCCCTACCATTTCGCAGACAGGGAAGAGGTTCACGGCGATATCCGGGAGAAGGCGACTGCAAAATATTGGGAGTGCGTCGTCGAAATCGACCGGATGATTGGCGACCAGGAATGGATCATGGGTGACCGCTATACGGTCGTCGATCCCTATGCGCTCGTCTTCTATGGCTGGGGAACGAGCAACGGCCTACCGATGGAGACGCTGGCGCATTTTAATCGGCACAAAGACCAGATGCTCGAAAGAGCTGCCGTGCGCGCCGTGCTGGAGCGGGAGAAGAACCCGCATTTCGAGGCGTATCGTCTCAAGTCGCAGCGCTGAAGGCCGGCTGCTATAGGAGCGTCATCCGAACCTACGCGGGGAGCGGGGAAAAGATGGGAGTGTCCATTGACCAATACACCTTCACCGCGCTGGTGAGGCAAAACCCTCAACAAGGCGACAGCAGCCACAGAGGCTTAGTAGGCGAAGAGGCCGCAGGTGATCGGCCCTTGATCTTCCGGACGCATTGCCAGTCGCGAACGCAGAGCCTGGTGAAGAACATCAGCGATTATCGCAAAGCCTGAGTATTGGAACTTCACACCCAAGCCGACTTTAACAGCGTGCTGATTAAGGTCCGCATCGATGGTCCCAGGACCGAAATCGAACGTCTTGCAGCCGAAGTCGCTGTAACGATACTCCACGCGAGCGAAGATGTTGCCCGTAAACGCGTAATCGGCACCAGCGCCAACGGTGTAACCGCTAAACATTCCCTCTTCAGTGCCGAAGCCAAGTACGCTCACCCGCCATGACTTGAAGATGTCTTTGGCCGGCCCTCGACTTTGACGGCGGCACGGCACGGCCCGGTAGAACGACGTTCGATGATGCGTGAAGCGACGTAGATCCGTCTTGCCGGATTTCCTCGCTGGCGGGGATGTTCGATGCGCTCCATCAAGAGTTGCAGCCCGACAGCGCCGCATTCCTGGCCTTCCATGCGCACGGTGGTGAGCGGCGGCGAGATCTGCGTCGCCGGCGAGAAATCGCCGAACCCCACGACCGACACGTCGTCGGGAATGCGATAGCCCTGACCCAGCAGTTCCGATACCACCGTCAGCGCCAGGCCGTCATGGGCGCAGAAGAAGGCGGTGGGCTGTACGCCGCTCTCCTTGAGCTCGGCAAAGGCTTCCGCAAATCCGCCATGCTCCTCGAATTGCAGCACATGCAGCGCGACGTCGTCATTGCGTTCGGCCACCTCGCGCGCGCCATAGAAGCGTTCCCGCCGGCCGCGATAGCCCGGCACGCCGTAGACATAGGCGATGTTGCGATGGCCGAGCCGCAGAAGATATTCCATCACGGCCTGTCCCGCTTCGTGGTCGGTGCCGGAGACCTGGTCGGCATCCTCGAGCGGATCAATCCAGCCGAGGCGCACCACCGGAATGCCGCTTGCGGTCACGGCGGCGACCGCGGCGCTGTCATGAGGGCCGACCAGCAGAAGCCCCGCGCAGGTCTTGGCGAGATCCTCGAGCTGCCCGGCGCCATGGGTCCAGCGGATCCTGAGCCCCATGCCGATGCGGTGGGCCTGGGCCTGCACGCCGTTCTGGATCTGCATGTAGAGTTCACTGTTGACGGGGTCGTGGTCGTGGAACACCACGGCGATCTCGCGAAGCTCGTCCTTGTTGACGGGCCTGATATAGCCGAGCCGCTGGGCAGTTTCCCGAATACGCTCGCGGGTCTCCTCGCTGACGCCGCTCTTGCCCGAAAGCGAGCGCGACACCGCGTATTTGGAAAGCCCGACCTCTCGTGCGATCGTCTCCAGGCTGACCTTGTCCCTGCTCTTCATCCCGTGCCCTCTGTCCCCGCTTTGTCAGCTACACTGTTGCGCCGCAAAACACAAACATGAAGCGCAATATAACATAACACTTTACCTAACGATATTATATTGCAAACCTCTCGTTATCCAAGCCCTGGGGAGGAACAAAGGGGGTGGATGTGTGGAGGAGACACTCATGATCAAGATGAAACGTCGTACCTTTCTGGCCGGCAGTTCGGCCGTTCTCGTATTGCCCGCGCTGCCTGCGGTTGCTGCATCCTATAAGGAAGCGGATATCCTGAAGGAAAAGGTCGCGAGCGGGGTGCTGCCTGCCGTCGCGGAGCGGCTGCCGGAAAACCCCCTGGTGATCAAGCCGGTCGAAGACATCGGCAAATATGGCGGCGACTGGAAGATGGCGCTAGTCGGGGGTGGGTCGCTGTCGATGCTGTTCCGCTACCAGGCCTATGAGCCGCTTTTGCGTTATACGCCCGACTGGTCGGGGGTGACGCTCAATATCGCCGAAGCCTTCGATGCCAACGACGACGCGACCGTCTACACCATCCGCCTGCGCAAGGGCATGAAGTGGTCCGACGGCCACCCCTATACCACCGCCGACGTGAAGTTCTGGTATGACACCGTGCTGACCGACAAGCGCGTCGCCGTCACCAGCCAAGGCCACTGGAAGACGGCCGGCAAGCCGGCCAAGCTCGAAGTGGTGGACGAACAGACCTTCAAGGTGATCTTCGAGAAACCTAACGGTATGTTCCCGCTGCAGGTGGCCTGGTCCAACTGGGATCACACCACCCGCTGCCCGAAGCATTATCTCGAGCAGTTCCACATCGACTACAATCCGAAGGCCGACGAGCTTGCCAAGCAGCGCGGTTTCGACAGCTGGATTGCCTCGTTCCAGTCGGCCTCGGGTTTCCAGGAAGACAATACCTTCTTCCTGAATTCGTCGAAGAAGCCGACCCTGAATGCCTGGGCGTTCACCATCGCGCCCGGCGAAAACACCGAGCGGGTCGTGGCGGAGCGCAATCCCTATTACTGGAAGGTGGATACCGAGGGCAATCAGCTGCCCTATATGGACCGTATCGTCTACCAGATGGTCGCCGACCCGCAGGTCCTGCTCTTGAAGGCGATGCAGGGCGAAATCGACATGATGGACCAGTATATCGCCACGCCGAACAACAAGGCGGTGCTTTATGATGCGCGCCAGCAGGGCGATTACGACTTCTACACGCTGACCTCCACCGAGGCCAACGTGATGAACTTCATCTTCAACCTGAACCATAACGATGCGACCAAGCGCAAGCTCTTCCGCGACAAGCGGTTCCGCGCGGCCCTCTCCACCGCGCTGGATCGACAGGCGCTGATCGACGTCGTTCTGGTTGGCCAGGGCGCGCCCGCGCAGCCTTCCATCAAGGAGGGTGATCCGCTCTACAACGAGCAACTGGCCAAGCAGTTTACCGCCTATGACGAGGCCCAGGCCAATGCCCTGCTCGACGAGATCATCCCGAAGCGCGATGCCCAGGGCTTCCGTCTCGACGATGAGGGCCGCCGCGTCACCGTCATCTTCGAGATCGACCAGGCGCGCGCGGTGTTCCTCGATCTGTTCCAGTTGGTCATTCCGATGTTCCAGGCTGTCGGCATCGACGCGCAGATGCGCTCCATGGACCGGTCGCTATGGGAGACCCGGGTGCGGCAGGGACGCGATTTCGATGCCACCGCCCACCAGTTCGGCGCCAATGGCGGCGTCGCGGCCGTGCTCGACCCGCGCTACTTCGTGCCGACGGATTCCAACGCGATGTATGCGCCAGCCTGGCAGCTCTGGTATCTCGACCGCAACAACGCCAATGCAGAAGAGCCGCCGCCGGAAACGAAGAGACAGCTTGAGCTCTACGATTCGCTCAAGGCCACCTCCGACCCGGCTGCGCGCAACGAGATCATGAAGCAGATCCTGCAGATGGCTGCGGACAACTTCTATGTGTTCGGCGTTTCGCTGCCGCCCGACGGCTACGGCATCGTCAAGAACAACATGAGGAACATCACCCGCGTGATGCCGAACTCCTTTGGCTGGCCGACACCCGCGCCGACCATGCCGGAGCAATTCTACAAGGTCTGATCCGGCCGCACCGAACCATGCCGAACGCCGGCCCGCAAGGGCCGGCGAACGGGAAAGCCTTGCCTGAAGCAGTTTCAGCCGAACTGCGCGGACGACAAACGGATAGAGCGGAAATGCTCTGGGAATGGATGACGACGATGCTTGAATCCGTAAGAGAAACTGCCGGCACGCTGAGAACGCTGGAGTGGTACCGGACCGCGACCCGCTGGACCCAGTTGACCTTTGTCGAGGACGATCCGGACCGCTACGATCCGGCCTTCTGGATCGAGGTGTTCAAGCGGACCAGGTCCAATGCGCTGTGCCTCAGCGCCGGCGGCTATGTCGCTTACTATCCCAGCAAGGTGCCCTACCACTATGTCAGCCGCCATCTGGGCGACCGCGATATCTTCGGCGCCCTGGTCGATGCCGCGCGCCGGCTCGACATGCATGTCATGGCCCGCGTCGATCCCCATGCCATCCATGACGACGCCGCCAAGGCCCATCCGGAATGGGTGATGATCGATGCCGACGGCGCGCCGCGGCGCCACTGGGCCTATCCGGATGTCTGGGTCACTAATGCCTATGGCGACTACAATTCGGTTTTCATGCCCGATGTGGTGAAGGAAATCGTCCGCGACTACGATATCGACGCGATCTTTGCCAATCGCTGGCAGGGCCACGGCGTCGACTATAGCGAGGACAGCGCCCGCCGCTTCCGCGACATGAGCGGCTACGACCTGCCGAAGATCGCCGATGCGGACGATCCAGCCTGGCAGGCCTGGCTGCAATGGCGCCGGCGCGTGCTCACCGAAGTCATCGCCCAATGGGACGATGCGGTGAAGGCGATCCGCCCGCATGCAAGCTTCATTCCCAATATGAGCGGCGCTTCGCTGATGGAGTTCGACCTGTCCGTCATCACCAAACACTGCCCCTTTCTCGTCGTCGATCACCAGGGTCGCAAGGGGCTGGAGGTCGGCTGGTCGGCCGGGCGCAACGGCAAGCGTATCCGCGCCACCTTCCCGGATCGGCCCGTTATCCTCATCACCTCGATCGGCCCGGAAGAAGCCTATCGGTGGAAGGATGCCGTAACCTCAGCCGAGGAGATCCAGCTGTGGATCAACAACGGCACCGCCCATGGCCTCAGCGCCTGGTTCACCAAGTTCAACGGCGTCGTGCCGGACGAGCGCTGGGTGGAGCCCGTGGCGGCCGCCTTCGGCTTGCAGGCGGCGATCGAGCCTGTCCTGGCCGACATGGCCCCGACGGCCGAAATCGCCGTCATCGATCCGTCCACCACCCTGCGCCACTGGGCGCCGGAAGACAGGCACAATGCCGAAAAGCACGATCTCGGCTTCTATCACGCGCTGGTCGAGGCCCGGCTGCCCTTCGAGCTTTTGTCGGATCAGGTGCTGACGGCGAGCGAGCTCGACCGCTTCAAGGTGATCGTGCTTGCCAATGCTGCCTGCCTGTCGGACGCCCAGGTCAAGGCGATCCGCGATTATGTGGCGCGCGGCGGCAGCGTCGTCGCCGCCTACGAGACCTCCCTGCGCGACGAGTTCGGCAAGTTGCGAACGGAATTCGGCCTCTCGGATGTTCTCGCCGCCCGCTACCAGTCCGGGCCGCGCGGCATCGTCAAGAACACCTATGTGGCGCTATCGGGCGAACATCCCGTCAACCAGGGCTATGAGGGCGCGGCCCGCATCATGGGGGGCACGCGGCTCATCCATGTCGAACCCACTGATGGGGCGGACACGCCCTTCCTCTATGTGCCCGATTTCCCCGACCTGCCGATGGAGGAAGTCTATCCGCGCAAGGCGCCTGAAGGTGCCGCCGTGATTGCTCGCGAGACCGGCAAGGGCGGCCGCACGGTCTACATCCCCTGGAATATCGGCGAGATCTTCTGGGAAGTCTTTGCCATCGATCATGGGCGCCTGATCGCCAATGCCGTGCGCTGGGCGCTCGGAAAAACCTCCCGCGTCACGGTGGAAGGGCCCGGCGTGATCGACCTTGCGCTACGGGAGAACGAGCAAGGCCTCGCGCTCAGCCTGTTCAACCTCACCAATCCCATGATGATGAAGGGACCGATCCGGGAAAACTTGCCCTTGGCGGCGCAGACCGTTTCGGTGGACATTCCCCAGGGCAAATCGCTGGGGCGGGCCTGGCTTGTCGTTGCCGATCGCGCCGCCGAGGTCCGGATCGAAAACGGCCGCGCCGTCGTCGTGGTGCCGGGGATCGAGCGGCTGGAGGTCTTGCACCTTGCCTGGGCCTGAGGCGACAGGCAAACGAAGCGCTTCGGGGCTGGAGGGCCCCGAGGTCAGGAACCTCCCGGGATTTCCCCGATGGTGCCTTGACCGGGAGCGGAGGAGCGCCGGCGGTGAGGTCCGCAGGTGTTCGAGTGGAGGAGAATGAATTGATGCTTGGCTACATCTTCAAGCGCCTTGTCTACATGATACCGACCCTGTTCGGCATGTCGCTGATCTCGTTTCTGATCATCCAGCTGCCGCCCGGCGACTATCTGAGCTCGATGATCGCGACCATGAGTGACAGCGGACAGGCGGTCGATCCGGACGAAATCGAGCGGCTGAAGCAGATCTACGGCTTCGACGATCCCTTCTATATCCAATATGTCAAATGGATCTGGGGCATCCTGAGCCGCGGCGATTTCGGCTGGTCCTTCGAATGGAACCAGCCCGTCTCCGGCCTGATCTGGGCGCGCATGGGTTCCACCCTGGTGATCTCGCTCCTGAGCCTGCTGTTCGTCTGGATCGTGGCCTTGCCGATCGGCATCTATTCGGCCGTTCGCCGCCATTCGATCGGCGACCACGTCTTCACCTTCCTCGGCTTCATCGGCCTTGCGGTGCCGAATTTCATCCTGGCGCTGACGCTGATGTATGTCGCCTATCGCTATCTCGGCCAGAGCGTCGGCGGCTTCTTCTCGCCCGAGTATGCGGAGGCCCCCTGGAGCCTCGCCAAGCTCTGGGACCTGCTCGCCCATCTCTGGATACCGATTATCATTATCGGAGCGTCGGGAACGGCAGCGCTGATCCGGATACTGAGGGCTAACCTGACAGACGAGTTGCACAAGCCCTATGTGGTGACCGCCCGCGCCAAGGGACTGCCGGAATACAAGGTGATCCTCAAATATCCGGTGCGGATCGCCCTCAATCCCTTCGTCTCGGCCATCGGCTGGGTCCTGCCCCATCTCGTATCGGGAGTGACGATCACCGCCATCGTCCTGAACCTGCCGACCGCCGGGCCGTTGCTGTTTCGCGCGCTTGTCTCCCAGGACATGTATCTCGCCGGCAGCTTCATCCTGCTTTTGAGCGCGCTTACCCTCGTCGGCATGCTGCTGTCGGATCTGCTGCTGGCGATCCTCGACCCGCGCATCCGGTTCAATTGAGGAGGCGACCATGACGCTGCAAGAAAATCTGGGGCCTCGCATCGACCGGCCCCTTGTGGTCGCCGACGGCCCCTCGATCAGTCCGCTGAAGCAGGGGGGGACGGTCTCCACGGCAACCATCGGTCCCTGGCGGCTGATCGGTCGCAAGCTCTTGCGCCAGAAGGTGGCGATGATCGCGGGCGCGGTCATCCTGATCCTCTATCTGGTCGGCCTGTTCGCCGAATTCCTGGCGCCCTTCCTTCCGACCACGTCGAAGCCGCAATATACCTATGCGCCGCCCCAGGCGATCAGCCTCTTCGTTACCAATCCCGACGGCAGCAGCGACTTCCGGCCGCATGTAAAGGGCTATCGCGTGGAGATCGACAAGGTGGCGCTCAGGCGCACCTTCGTCGTCGACGAGACGAAGGTCGTTCCGATCGGCTTCTTCGTGAAGGGTCCGGCCTACCACCTGTTCGGCCTCATCCCCATGGACCGCCATCTGATCGGGCCGCTCAATCCGGCCGATCCGATGTATCTGCTGGGCACCGACCGGCTCGGACGCGATGTGTTCTCCCGCCTTGTCCATGGCACCCGGGTGTCGATGTCGATCGGCCTTGTCGGGGTCGGGGTCTCCCTGGTGCTTGGCGTCGTGTTTGGGGCGATTTCCGGCTTCTACGGCGGTTGGGTCGACATGCTGATCCAGCGCGTCATCGAGGTGGTGAGCGCCATGCCGACGATCCCCTTGTGGCTCGGACTGGCGGCAGCCATCCCGCTGACATGGTCGCCGCTCACGGTCTATTTCGTCATCACCATCATCGTCTCGCTGCTCGGCTGGACTAGCCTGGCGCGCGAGGTGCGGGGCCGCTTCCTGGCTCTCCGCAGCGAGGATTTCGTCACCGCGGCCCGGCTCGACGGGTCGAGCGAGACGCGACTGATCTTCCGCCACATCCTGCCCTCGCTGACGAGCCACATCCTTGCCGTCGTGACGCTTGCGGTGCCGACCATGATCGTGGCGGAGACCTCGCTCTCCTTCCTGGGTATCGGGCTGAAGCCGCCGGTGGTCAGTTGGGGGGTGCTGTTGCAGGACGCCCAGAACATCCGCACGGTCGCGACCGCGCCCTGGCTGCTGATCTGGCCGTCGCTTGCGGTGGTCGTCGCCGTCCTCTCCTTCAACTTCTTCGGCGACGGCCTGCGCGACGCGGCCGATCCCTATGACAACTGAGGAGCACGGTATGGTTGCCCCCACAGATGACACCGTTCTTTCGGTCGAAGACCTCTCGATCGATTTCCGCCTGCGCACCCATATCCTCCATGCGGTGGAGAAGGTGAGCTTCGAGCTGAAACAGGGCCAGACGCTGTGCCTGGTCGGCGAGAGCGGGTCGGGCAAGAGCGTGACGGCCCGCTCGCTGCTGCAGATCGTCGATCGCCCCGGCCGCATAACGGGCGGGCGCATCCTGCTGACCACGGAGGGCGTCGTCACCGACATCGCCGCCCTGTCTCCCGACAGCACGGCCATGCGCGCCATCCGCGGCCGGCGCATCGGGCTGATCTTCCAGGAACCGATGAGTTCGCTGTCGCCGGTCCACACCATCGGCTCGCAGATCATCGAGGCGATCCGCCTGCATTCGGCATTGGACGCGAAAGCCGCGCGCGAACGCATGATCGAACTGCTCCGGCAGGTCGAAATCGCGGCTCCCGAAAAGATGGCAGACCGCTACACCTTCGAATATTCCGGCGGCATGCGGCAGCGGGCGATGATCGCGATGGCGCTGGCGGGCAATCCCGATATCCTGATCGCCGACGAGCCGACGACCGCGCTCGATGTCACCACGCAGGCGGAGATCCTCGACCTCATCAAGCGGCTGCAGGTCAGCCGCGGCATGGCCATGCTGCTCATCACCCACGACATGGGCGTGGTGGCGGAAGTGGCGGACAAAGTTGCCGTGATGCGTTTCGGCCGCCTCGTCGAGCAGGGTCCGGTCGATCAGATCTACCATCAGCCGGTGCATCCCTATACCTCCCAGTTGCTCGCGTCGACGGTGAAGCTCACGCGCCACGCAGAAGCCCGGCCGCCGGCGGTGACCTCCGGGCCGGAACCGGTGCTGTCCGTGCGCAATCTTAGCAAGACTTTCGGCTCCAACGGCCCTAATGCCATCAAGGCTGTCGACGATGCCAGCTTCGATCTCTATCCCGGCGAAAATCTCGGCATTGTCGGCGAAAGCGGTTCCGGCAAGACCACGCTCGGCCGGCTGATCCTGCGCACGGTCGAGCCCAGCTCGGGAAGCGTGCTCTATCGGGATGGACAGGGCGTGGAGACCGATGTGACGCGGCTTGGCAGGAAGGAGCTGCGGCGCTTCCACCGGGATGTCCGCCTCGTCTTCCAGGATCCCTTTGCCTCGCTCAATCCGCGCATGACGGTCAAGGAGGTGATCGGCGATCCGCTTGTTGTCAACGGTCTCGCCAGGGGCCGGGCGCTGGAGGAGCGGGTTGCCGAGCTGATGCGGCTGGTCGGGCTCGATCCGCAAGCCATGGAACGTTACCCCCACGCCTTTTCCGGTGGCCAGCGCCAACGCATCGGCATCGCCCGGGCGCTGGCGCTCGATCCGCGCATCATCATCGCCGACGAGGCGACCTCTGCGCTCGACGTCTCGATCCGCAGCCAGATCCTCGACCTGCTGCTCGACCTGCGCAAACGGCTGGATCTGAGCTTCCTGTTCATCTCCCACGACATTTCCGTGGTGCGCTATTTCTGCGACCGCGTCGCCGTCATGCATCGCGGCCGGATCGTCGAGATCGGCGATGCCGAGCAGATCTGCACCGCGCCGCGGGAGGCCTATACCCGCAGCCTCATCTCCGCCGTTCCCAATCCCGATCCCCGCGACAAGCGCATGATGCACCGCCAGCGCTTCGTTGCCGCCACGCCTGCCTGAGGATATCCGCATGCCGAAATTTTCCGCCAACCTTTCGTTTCTCTATCAGGAGCTTCCGTTCCTGGAGCGCTTCGCCGCCGCCGCGCGGGATGGCTTCGGCGCGCTGGAATATCTCGGGCCCTATGCCGAGCCCAAGGAAAAGGTCGCAGACGCGCTCGGCGCCAGCGGCCTCGTCCAGGCGCTGTTCAACGTCCCCTCGGGCGATTGGGCCGGCGGCGAGCGGGGTATCGCCTGCCTGCCGGATCGGGTTGAGGAGTTTCGCCAGGGTGTGGCGCAGGCGCTCGATTATGCCGCGGCGTTGAAATGCCCGCAGGTCAACGTGATTTCCGGCTTGGTGCCTGATGGCGCCGATCTCGCGGTTCTCGAAGATACCCTGGTCGACAATCTCAGATATGCCGCCGCGCGCTGTTCCGATGCTGGCGTCAGGCTGCTGATCGAGCCGATCAACCTGCGCGACATCAAGGGCTTCTTCCTGTCGACGACCGACCATGCCGAGCGGATCCTTGAGAGGGTCGGCTCCGACAATCTCTATATCCAATATGATTTCTACCACATGCAGATCATGCAAGGTGACCTGATCCCGACCTTCGCGCGGCTGCAGGAGCGGATCGCCCATGTGCAGATCGCCGACAATCCCGGCCGGGGCGAACCGGGCACGGGCGAGATCAACTACGGCTTCATTCTCTCCGAACTCGACCGCCTCGGCTACGACGGCTGGGTGGGCTGCGAATACAAGCCGCGCGCCGGCACCAGCGAAGGTCTCGGCTGGATGAAACCTTTCCTTGGATGAGGGCAAGATGAATATCGGATTCATAGGACTTGGCGTCATGGGGCGCCCCATGGCGGAACATTTGATCGATGCCGGCCACGCGCTGCATCTGAGCCGCGTCAAGCCGGTGTCGCAGCATCTGGTGGACAAGGGGGCCAAGGCGGCGCCAAGCGCAAGCGCTGTGGCCAGCGCCTGCGACATCGTCATCCTGATGTTGCCCGACACGCCTGATGTGGAGACGGTGCTGTTCGGCAAGGATGGCGTTGCCGAGGGCCTGTCGCCCGGAAAGCTCGTCATCGACATGAGCTCCATTTCGCCCGTGGCCACCAAGGAGTTTGCCCGCCGGATCGAGGCGTTGGGCTGCGACTATCTCGACGCGCCGGTTTCCGGCGGCGAGGTCGGCGCCCGCGCCGCCTCTCTCACCATCATGGTCGGCGGCAGCGAGGCGGCCTTTGCCCGCGCACGGCCGCTATTTGAAAAAATGGGCAAGAACATCACCCTTGTCGGCGGCACCGGTGACGGTCAGACGGCCAAGGTGGCCAACCAGATCATCGTCGGGCTTACCATCGAGGCCGTGTCCGAGGCGCTGCTCTTTGCCCGCCGCGCCGGCGCCGATCCGGCCCGGGTGCGCGAGGCGCTGATGGGCGGCTTTGCCGCCTCTCGCATCCTTGAGGTTCACGGCGACCGCATGGTCAAGCAGACCTTCGATCCCGGCTTTCGCATCCGCCTGCACCGCAAGGACCTGACGCTCGCGGTCGATGCGGCCCGCGCGCTTGATCTCGCTTTGCCCAACACCGCCGCCACCCAGCAGCTGATGAATGCCGCCATCGCCATGGGTGATGGCGATCGCGATCACTCCGCGCTGATCCGCACGCTGGACCTCATCTCAGGCGGAGCCTGCTGACCGCAATCCTGGGCGCGATGGCCTAGCCGACGTGACCGGAGTTTCTCCGGACGGCGAAGCCTTGCCCTGTTACTCGAGAGGACAGACCATGCCGATGACAGACCTGCAATTCCCCTATGGCGCCGTCTATTTCCGCAAGTCGAACCCGCCCCAGGAGCATTGGGAGCGCGATTATGCCGTCGCCGCGCAGGACGGGCTCAACATCTTCCGCCACTGGTTCATGTGGGGTGCGATCGAGACGGCGCCCGGTGTCTATGATTGGGAGGAATATGACCGCCAGCTCGATCTTGCCGCCAAGAACGGGCTGAAGACGGTCATCGCGGAACTGATCCATGCGGTGCCGGACTGGGCCGTGCGCAAGTTTTCCCACGCGCTGCAGGTCAATGCCGATGGCAGCAAGCTCGGCTCCTATATGGGGGTTTCGGCCGCCACGGGCGGCTTCTCCAACAATGGCGGCGGCGCCGGCGCGCTGACCCTCAACTGCCCCGAAGTGAAGGAAGCTGCCGGCGCCTTCCTGACGGCGCTTGCCACCCGCTACAAGGACCATCCGGCCATCTACGGCTACGATGTCTGGAACGAATGCAACTATTCCGCTGACGTGGATTATAGCAGCTATGCCAAGGAAGCCTTCCGCACGTGGCTGGAGGCCAAGTATGGGAGCCTGAAAGCGCTCGCCAAGGCCTGGCACCGCTACAGCTATGCAGAATGGGACGATATCGAGCCGCCGATCCATATGGCTCCCTATCCCGAATGCATCGACTGGCTGCAGTTCAAGCGTGACAACTTCTATGGTCAGATGCAGTGGCGCATCGATACGATCCGGGCGGTCGACAAGAAGAACGTCATCGCCGCCCACGGCATTTCAGGCGCGATCCCCAACATGGCGGCCAATGGCTGCGACGACTGGCTCGCCGCCTCCAAGGTCGATGTCTACGGTTTCACCTGGATCCAGGCGCGCAAGGGCACGGAGCCGTGGAAAAGCTGGTATGGGGTCGATATCAACCGTGCCGCCGCGCGCGGCAAGACCTTCTGGCATGCCGAGCGCCAGGGCGGGCCGCTCTGGCTGCAGCCCCAGGTGATCGGCCGCGACAAGGAGGATGGCCGTGTCGCCGAGCCCGAGGACATTCGCATCTGGAGCATGATCTCGCTTGCGGGCGGCGCGCGCGGCGTGCTGAACCTGCGCTGGCGGCCCCTGCTCGACGGCCCGCTGTTCGGCGCCTTCGGCTCCTATGGCATGGATGGCAGCCGCACCCCGCGCTCGCAAATCGCAAGCGCGATGGCAAAATGGGCCAATGCGCCGGAACAGGCAGCGCTCTGGAAGGCAAAGCCCGTCCGCGGCGAGATCGGCATCCTGGTCGTGCCGGAAACCCAGGAATGGGATTACCTGCTCAATCAGGAGCGGAAGGAGAAGCCCTATCCGGCTGCGATGTGGGGCGCCTATCGCGGCTTCCTCGACCAAGGGCTTCAGCCGGACTGGGTCCATATCGACGACATCGACGCCTATGACCTCCTCTACTTCCCCTACCCCATCATGTTCACGTCTGAGCAGGCGCGGCGACTGGCGGCCTGGGTGGACAAGGGCGGTACGCTGATTGCCGAGGCCTGCCCCGGCTATTTCGGCGATCGCGGCCATGTCGGCCAGGTCCAGCCGAACTTGGGCCTCGATACCGTCTTCGGCGCCCGGGAGGAGGAGGTCGAGTTCATGCCGGATATCGGCGACCGCATTGCCTTGGATTTCGGCGATGTCGCGGTCAAGGGTGGCGGCTTCCTGCAATCCTATCGGCTTGAAGGAGGTACTGCGCGCGGCTATTTCGCGGACGGTCGGCTCGCAGTTGTCGAACACGCTCACGGGAAGGGACGAACCCTGCTGATTGGCACCAACCCGTCCGCGGCCTATTATCGCTCCAACGGCAGTGCCAATGCCGGCTTCTTTGCTGCGCTCCTCGACTGGAGTGAGGTGCGGCGGCATGTGACGCTGTCGAACAGCGCGCTTTCTGCCCGCATCCACCAGGGCGATACCGGGAACTTCCTCTGGCTGGTCAATCCCACACGGGAGTCCCAGACAACGTTGGCCGAACCGGCGCAAGGTCACGGAGCGCCGAAGCCCGGCCCAGCCCTCTGGCCGGCGGGCTACACCTATGATGGAGGGCCTGTCCAGGTGCCGGCGCGCGACGTGGTAATCCTGCCTCTCGTTCCAGCTCAGAAGAGCTGACGGTGCTGGCGATGTAGCGCCGTCGCGACCGGAAGCCACTGCCGGTTGCCCGAGGGGAAACGGCCTGACACGATCGGGCCTCTTGAGTTGTCTCTTTCGTGAGAGTCGTCCTGCCAACGGCTTCCATCGCCTTGAGACACTACAGGGCCGCGGAATTGCCGGCTGCCTGCAAGGAGGAGGGGATGCGATTCTGCCGGGCGAAGAAGCTTCGCCCATTGCCGGCTTTCCGCGTCGCGCGTCCAGAACGCGCTCTGCGTACTAAGACGCAATGCCGAGACCTCTGGAGATCTCATTCAGGCCGGCTGTGCTAACTTCCTTCATGGATCTTCTTCCGATTGCGACTTTTGACAGCCACAGTATGGCGCAACGATGCCGAGTGCGGAGGCTACTTCCCGGCCATTCCTCGATTTCTTCGGCATCGATCTTGAAGGTGAAGAGCCGGGCGCATGACGAGGAGGAAATCCTCTATGAGAGAGGAGCAATGAACGCTTTAAGTCGGTATTGCCTTTGACGCCGTCGCCCCGTGTTGCTTGCCAAAATGCCGCTCGCATAGCTTCAGCAGTTCGACCATCGGAGGCCACTCCGACATTTCTTCGCGAAAGATGATGCCCGAGCGGATCATGCGGCCTCCGAATTCGACAGGCACGGGAAGGATTTTGGGTGAATTTGCTCCGGCGACGGCGGCCTCGGGCAACATGCACAGATAGTCTCCGCGTTGCAGGAAGCCGATCACCGCGACAAGGGATTCCGACCGCACGCGAATATCCGGCGCTTGGCCGAGCCGTTCTATGGCGCCATGGACAGTCTCAAGTTCATAGACCGGATCTGCCGTGTAGACGATCCAGGGATAATCGAGCAGACGCTGGGGCGTACAATTCCCTTTCCCATCCCCGGCCTTGAAGATCGGGTGGTTTTCGCGCGCCACGACACGATCGTAGACGGTCGTGAATTGAAGCTGTCTCAGCCGTTGGCCCGGGCCCTCCGGCATCTCGATTCCTCCAAACACCGCGTCGATGCGGCCCTCTGAGAGATCCGCGGCCGTTTCGCCCCTGAGGCTGCTGCCGATCTCGATCACGACAGCAGGAAACGTGTTCTGCAATTCGCTGATGATCTCCGGCAGTACCACCGCGCGCCAGAGCGGACCGGCGCGCAAACGCAGGCGACCCCTCATGGCGCTTGATGGGTGAGCAAGATCGCTTTCCGCGATCTCCCAATAGCGAGAGAGACGGCTGGCTGCCGTCATTACGCGCGCTCCAAACTCCGTCAGCGACACCCCTTTGGAATGGCGGGTCAGCACAGCCTGGCCGAAATGCTTTTCAAGTTGGGCGATCGAGCGGGTAAGCGCCGGCTGGGTGACATTGAGAAGGGTCGCGGCGCGCCGCAGGCTGCCCGCCTCCGCGATGACCTGCAACCGGAATAGATGGGTGATCTGATCGAGCATCGCGATAAACTCCGTTAATCGCGCCTGAGACTATTTGCATTATCTCTGCATAACAAATTTGACTAGTCTCAAGAATAACCGCTCTGGCAAGGGAAGAGGATGATCCGAGCGGGTGGGAGGAAGATCATGACAAACACGTTTTCCCGTGGCCTTTCGCGCCGCGCATTTCTGCAAACCACCGCGCTCCTGGGGCTCGGCCTCGGCGCCGGCCCGGGTTTCGCACAGAACCTCGTCAAAACGGAAGGTCTCAAGCCTGCAATTGGGCCTTTTCGGTGGCTCGACTCCGGTGGCCAGAAAGGCGAATTCTTCAAGCAATACCTGGCCAAATACGCGCAGATCCAAGGCATTGAAGTCGTCTATGACGGCTTGCCGTGGAAGGAAATCTCGTCGGTCTTGCCGCTCGGCATTCGCAACCAGTCAGCCCCGGACACATTTAACCTTCCTATCGGCATGGAGCCATCGGTCGCCATCGCGGAAGGTTGGCTCCAGCCGATCGACAACTTGATTCCCGATTTCGACACCTGGAAGAAGGCTTATCCCGACGGCGCGTTCGTTGAGGGCGTCAACGTCTTCGGTGGCAGGACTTATGGTTTTCCCTTCTCCACCGAGCGCCGCTTCAACAACGCCCTGCTGTTCAACCAGGATATGATGAACGCTGCCGGTTATGATAAGATCGGTGCCGATCGCGCCCTGACGTTTGAGGAAATGCGGGATGCAGCGAAGAAAATGACCGAAGGCTCCGGCGGTCGGTCCTTCGGCTTCATCATCGGCGGTGCCCAGGAGCAACGCTGGGGAGATGTCGCAACGATGCTGGCCCAGCGCGGCGGCGCGACCGTGGGCAACACCGGCCTGCTGCAGGGCATGGACCTCAAGACCGGCCAGTTTGCCTTTGACCACGATGCTTACGTCGCCGGCGTCGAACTGCTGCTCGCGATGCGCGATGACGGTTCCGTGTTTCCGGGGTGCCTTACCATCATCGCTCCCCAGGCCCGCGAATTCATCACCCAAGGCGCCGCGGGCATGATCATCCAGGGTCCGTGGAATGTGCCGATCTGGGAGGCCACGGCGCCGAGCTTCAAGTTCGGCGTTTCGCCGGGACCGGCGCCCGACGAGGCGTCGCTCGACAACCCGATCTGGGTCATGCAACTGCCGAACTCCGCGAACATGATGTGGTTGAATGCCAAGGCGAAGAATCCCCAATATGCCGGCGACATCTTCCATTGGTTGGGGACCGTCGAAGGCCAGGTGGCCTATGCCAATGTCGCCAGTTCGGCAGACCCCGCCATTTTCCCGGAATCGATCAAGCTCGCCAAACTCAGCGACCGGGCGAAGATCATGTTGAAGATGGCCGAAGATCGCGTGCGCGTCGCGCCCAATCCGCTTGTCCGCCAACCCGGTCTTTCCAAGGTGGCTGCGGCCTATGTCGATCCTACGCCTAATCTGGCCCAGGCGGTCCAGGGTCTTTTCTCGGGCCAGCTCAGTGGCGTGAAGGCAACCTTGAAAAAGGCGTCCGATGCCCGCAACAAAGCCCTCGACACAGCGATTGCCAAGGCGAAGGCCGCCGGTGCGGGTGTCAGTCGCGACGACTTCGTTTTCGCAAACTGGGACCCTTCCCGTGACTTCGGTCCCGCAGACTACGCCAAGCTCTAGCTTCGCGCGAAGGTCCGGCTGGCTCCACGTTCGCTAGCGTCTCCTCCCGGTGGTCCCGGGGCTCATGTCCCGGACGACCTTTACAGCAACGAAAAAGGCAAGGCTGCCATGGCGGCAATTTCACATATACTGGAGCGCGGCGCTGAGGGCGCCACGCTCGGCCAGCGGATCTGGAAATCGCGGATCGACTACCTGTTCCTCATTCCCGGCATGCTGGTGTTCGGCGCGTTCATTTTCTGGCCGATGATTGCCTCGTTCTACTATTCGACGCTGGACTGGACCGGCTTCGGGGCACATTCCGAATTCATCGGCCTTGCAAACTACGCCGAGCTCTTGAACGACGAGTTCTTCTACTCGGCTTTCAAACGCTCATTCCTGTTCATGCTGGCGACGGTGCCGTTCCAGATGATCGTCGGTCTCATGCTCGCGATTGTGCTGAACAACAAGTTTTTGAAGCTTGCGACCGTCTTCCGAGCCATGATCTTTCTTCCCGTCGTCTCACCGGTCGCCGTCATCGCAATTGTGATGGTGCTGATGCTCAGTCCCTTTAACGGGCCGATCAATGGTTTCCTGATCGAGACCCATCTCGTCTCCCGCGCGGTCGATCTACTCGGTTCGCCGCAGATGGTGCTGTGGACCCTTGCGGGCATTTTCGTCTGGAAATGGACAGGCATCACCCTCGTCTACTGGCTTGCGGCGTTGCAAACGGTTCCGGACGAACTCTACGAGGCCGCCAAGCTCGACGGTGTGAAAACATGGCAGGTCATCGTGCACATCGTGCTGCCGATCGTCGCGCCATTCGCTGTCGTTATCGGGCTCATCTCGGCCATCAGCGCTCTCAACGTGTTTCCGCTGATCCAGGCGACCACGCAGGGAGGTCCGTTCTTTTCGTCGGAGGTCATGGAGGTCTACATCTTCCGTACCGCCTTCGCACCGTCGTCGGGGCAGTTCCCACGCCTTGGTTATGCGTCTGCTGCAGGCGTGATCTTCGGCCTCTCGATCATGGCGCTTACCATTCTCCAGGTCATTGCGGTGCGCCGCGTCCGTCGCAAGGAGGCAGAAAATGTCTGATGCCGCTCTGCCCTCAGGCCGCATGCGGCAATCGATCTTCACACCCAGGCGCAAGCGGTTCATCACCTCGATTGTGCTTGCCGTGATGTGCGTGATCTGGATCTACCCGCTGATCTGGATGATCGCCGCGTCGTTCAAGCCCAATTCGGAACTGTTCACCAACCCGGGAATGATCCCCTACAAACCGACCTTTGAGAACTACGAGCGTGCCTGGACCGAAGCCAACATGCAGCGCTATTTCTTCAACACGCTGTTCGTGACGGTCGGTTCGGTCTTGATTACCACGATCGCGGCAGCGCTCGGTGGCTATGTCCTCGGACGCCGGGAGTTTCCCGGAAAATGGCCTCTGATGGGGCTGATGGTGTTTACCCTCTTCATTCCGCAGGGCTACACGATCATTCCCGTGTTCCAGCTGCTCACCACGCTTGGCCTTGGCCAGTCGCTCTGGGGCTTGATGCTCGCGACCTGCGGCCACTCGATCGTGATCTTCATCCTGCTGTTTGCCGGATATTTCACGCAAATGCCGAGGGAGCTGGAAGAGGCCAGCCGCATGGACGGTGTCGGACCGGTCAAGACCTTCTGGTACGTCATGCTACCGCTCGCCAAGCCGATCGTGGTGACTGTCGTGGTCATGCAGTCGCTGCAGGCCTGGAACGACTTCCTTTTGCCGCTCGTCATCACGCTTGCCAATCCGGCGATGCGCACGCTCAGCGTCGGCATCTATTCCTTCAAGGGTGAGCATTTTGTCGACTGGGGTGGAATGATGGCGGCGTCCACGATCGCCATCGGCCCCATCGTGCTGCTGTTCCTCTTCCTTCAACGCTACTTCATCGACGGCCTCGCCGGCGCAGTCAAAGGCTGATCTGGAGATCATCATGTCTGGTGTCAAACTCACAAACGTCAAAAAAAGCTATGGCGCGCTCGAGGTTATCCGCGGGGTCGATATCGTTATCGAAGAGGGCGAATTCTGCGTCTTCGTCGGCCCATCAGGTTGCGGAAAATCAACGCTTCTGCGGATGATCGCCGGCCTTGAGGAGATATCGGCCGGGACAATCGCGATTGGTGATCGCAGGGTCAACGACCTCGATCCGAGCCAGCGCGGCACGGCCATGGTGTTCCAAACCTACGCGCTCTATCCGCATATGACCGTCGAACGCAATATGGGTTTCGGACTGCTTATGAACGGTGTCGCCAAGAGCGAGGTCAAGGCCAAGGTCGATAAAGCTGCAAAGATCCTGCAGATCGAGACACTGCTCAACCGCAAACCCAGGCAGTTGTCCGGCGGCCAGCGTCAGCGTGTCGCCATCGGCCGTGCCATTGTCCGGGATCCGGAAGTTTTCCTGTTCGATGAGCCGCTATCCAACCTGGATGCCGAACTGCGGGTCGCCACGCGCCTGGAGATCGCCAAGCTTCACAGCCAACTCCAGGGCGCCACCATGGTCTATGTCACCCATGACCAGGTCGAGGCGATGACACTTGCGGACAAGATAGTGGTGCTGCGCGATGGCCGGGTTGAGCAGATCGGCGCGCCCATGGAGCTTTACGAGAGCCCCGACAATATCTTCGTCGCCGGCTTCATCGGTTCACCAAAGATGAATTTCGTCGAAGTGAAGCACGGTAAGCTGCCGGATGGCAGCCCGCTTAAGCTTTCGGGATCGCAATCCGATGCCGTCGCAACGCTCGGCGTACGGGCCGATGCGCTGGGGGCCGGGCCAGATGCCGGAACGATTGCAGGCGAGGTCAGTGTCGTCGAGCGGCTGGGCGACGCCGAATTCGTTCATTTCCGTACCCCTTGGGGACAGGAACTCGTGGCCCGCTTTCCACCCGGCGCCGCTGTGCGCGTCAGGGACAGTTTGCAATTCGCGCTGACCGGCAAGGTTCATTTCTTTGATGCAGAGGGAAGGGTGCTCCGGGATGTCGCCATGGCCGGCAACCCGGTGGCGGCCGAGGCCTGATGAAGGAGTAAAGACAGAATGCGCCCCAACATTATTTTCATCCTTTCCGACGATCACGCGGCCCGCGCGATCAGCGCCTATGGTGCTGGACTGAACAATACCCCCAATCTCGACCGGCTTGCCAATGAGGGGCTGCGTCACGACGCCTGCTATGTGACCAACTCGATCTGCACGCCTTCGCGCGCCGCGATCCTCACGGGCACGCACAACCACGTAAATTGCGTGACGACGCTGGATACGCATATCGACAATCGCTGGCCGAACGTTGCCAAGACGCTGAGGGCAAACGGATATGCTACGGCGATCTTCGGCAAGTGGCATCTCGGCGAAGGTCCGGTTCACGAGCCGACCGGCTTTGACGAATGGGCAGTTGTGCCGGGCCAGGGCGATTATTGGGATCCGGCCTTCATCTCGCCGGAGGGGCGCAAGCGGATCCCCGGATATGCGACCGACATCATCACCGATATGTCGATCGACTTCATCCAACGGAAGAAGGAAGATGACGCCCCCTTCTTCCTGATGTGCCACCACAAGGCGCCGCATCGCAACTTCATCCCCCATCCCAAATGGGACCATCTGTGGGCGGACGAAGATCTGCCGCTGCCCGAGACCTTCAACGACGACTATGCCAATCGCGCCAAAGCCGCCCAGGCGGCCAGGATGCGCATCAGACATGACATGAACTGGGAAGACCTGGGTCTCGTCCAGCCTGAAGGTCCGCAAGGTGTCGCCGGCGAGCTGATGGTGGATGGCTGGCACATTCGCAAGGTACCGGAATTGATGGAAGGCGAGACCATCACCGTCATCGACTCCAAGACGGGGGAGAACTACACGTTCGACGACCCGCGATCCTTCGCCGAGTTCAAGTACCAGCGTTACATGAAGCGCTACCTGCGAACCGTGCAGTCGATCGACGAAAATGTCGGCCGCCTGCTCGATTACCTCGATGAAGCCGGCCTCGCCGACAATACGCTGGTCATCTACTCTTCCGATCAGGGTTTCTTTCTGGGCGAGCATGGCTGGTTCGACAAGCGCTTCATGTACGAGGAAAGCCTGCAGATGCCTCTTTTGGCCAGGCTTCCGGGCTCCATTCCGGCGGGCCGTATCACCAGGGACATCTCCTGTAATGTCGACTTTGCCCCGACTTTCCTGGATTATGCCGGGATCGCGAAACCCTCCTACATGCAGGGCACCAGCCTGCGCTCTGTTTTCGAAGGCAATACCCCGAAAGACTGGGACCAGCTCGCCTATCACCGCTACTGGATGCATAACGACATCATCCACGGCGCCTGGGCCCATTACGGTGTGCGCGACCAGCGCTATAAGCTGATCTACTGGTACAATGACGACCTGGGCCAGCTCGGCGCACACCCCAACGGAGCGCCACCCGAATGGGAGTTGTTCGATTGCGAAAAGGATCCGTCCGAGATCAACAACCTTGCAGATGATCCCGCCTACGCCGGCGTGTTCGAGATGATGATCGCCAAGCTGGATCGCAAGATGGCCGATATCGGCGACATGCCGGAGCACGACACGGCGGCAGCCCTTTCCGCCCGAGCTGCAAAAGCGGCCTGACATGAGCTGCTGCGGATCAACAGGTGGCCATGTCCGGCGGCAAAAGACAGAGGGCGGCGCACATGCCGTCGCCCCCGACATTGCCGATGCGCGGGCGCCGGCGCGCGTGGCCTTTCCTGCCGCCAGGGTGCATACCGGCACGCGAACCCCGTCAATTCCGCTCGATGGCGAAGGGGTCTACCGGGAGCACAAGCTTAAGGGATTTTCTGTCGACGCCACCCTTGTCACCAATTCCCGCTTTGCCGCTTTCGTGGCGGAGACGGGCTATGTCACCGAATCCGAGCGGTTCGGGTGGGGCCTGGTCTTCCGGGGTCTCCTCCCGAAGCCGCAGACGGTGGCACCTTCGCGCTCAGAGACCCCCTGGTGGGTCAAGATCGATGGCGCCTGCTGGCATTCGCCCATGGGTCCCGGAAGTTCGGTAGCGGATCGGGCGGACCATCCCGTCAGCCACATTTCCTGGGAGGACGCCAACGCCTTTGCCAAGTGGGCCGGAGGTCGGCTGCCAACGGAAGCGGAATGGGAATACGCCGCCCGCGGCGGACTCCCCGATCCGAAATTTCCGTGGGGAGACAAAGAGCCGGACGACACGTCATTCATGCCCTGCAACATCTGGCAGGGGCGATTTCCGGAGGAAAATACGCTGGCCGATGGATGGATCGGCACGTCGCCGGTCACGGCTTTCCCGCCAAACGGCGCGGGCCTTTTTGACATGGCCGGAAATGTCTGGGAATGGACCGCCGAGCCGTTCCGGATACGCTCTGCGAGCCGGTTGGCCGCACAACGCAACGAGGCTTCCCGAACCCTCGGTCAGAAGCTGATGAAGGGCGGCAGTTTCCTCTGCCATATCAGCTATTGCTATCGCTATCGGATTGCCGCTCGTCTCGCACTCGTGGCGGACAGCGGGGCGTGCAATTCCGGCCTTCGGGTATTTTATGACGGTTGAGGTAAGTGATGCGTCTGATCTTCCTTCTGTTCGATTCACTCAACCGTAGCGCCCTTGGCGCCTATGGCGGCAAGATTGAAACTCCCAATTTCGATCGCCTCGCGGCACGCTCGGTCACCTTCGACAGCCATTATGTGGGCAGCCTTCCGTGCATTCCGGCGCGCCGCGACATACAGACCGGCCGCGCCAACTTTTTTCATCGCTCATGGGGGCCGATGGAACCCTATGACACCAGCTTCTGTGAAATGCTCCGTGCGAAGGGAATTTATTCGCACCTTGTCACAGACCATTTCCATTATTTTCAGAATGGGGGCTCGGGCTACAACACCCGCTACGACAGCTGGGATTTCATTCGAGGCCAGGAATACGACACCTGGAAGGCCGTGGTCGAACCACCTTTGGCCCAGTTCGCCGAAGAGTATGATCAGCGTCACTATGATCCGAAGAAGAAGCCCGGGCGGATCGTCCATGCGATCAACCGCCTTTACGAGAAGGATGAGAGCGACCTTCCCACTCCGCGCTGTTTCGCATCGGCTTTCGAGTTTCTCGAGGCCAACAAATCCGCCGACAACTGGATGCTGCAGCTTGAGCTTTTCGATCCGCATGAGCCGTTTCATGCCCCGTCGCGCTTCCGGCGCGAAGGCGACAGCAACTGGAAGGGCGGGGTGCTGAACTGGCCGGATTACGTGCCGGTCAACGAGACGGATGATGAGATCGCTGAGATCCGCGCCAACTATGCGGCCCAGATCCGCATGCTCGATGAATATCTCGGCCGGCTGTTCGATTTCATGGACAGCAACGAAATGTGGAGTGACACGGCGATCGTACTCTCCACCGATCACGGCTTCTTGCTCGGCGAACATGGCTGGTGGGGCAAGAGCCGGATGCCGTATTATGAAGAGATGTCGCATATCCCCCTGATCGTCTATCATCCTGCGCATGCCGAACAAGCGGGCCAGCGCTTGCAGGTGTTGACGCAGACCGTCGACATCATGCCAACCATCCTCGATGTTTTCGGTATCCCGCCTGAAACTGATGTGACCGGACGCTCACTTCTCTCGGCTGTAGCCGGCAAGACCTGCGACGACAGGATCATCGCATTCGGTCTCTTTGCCGGGCCTATCGGCGTGACCGATGGCCGGTACGTGATGCTGCACTACCCGCCCGATGTGTTAGGCGACGGCCTTTGCGAATATACATTGATGCCGCAGCATATGGTTCAACCATTCACGGCCGCCGAGATGGCCACGGCGAGGATGGCGCCGCCCTTTAACTTCACGAAGAGCATGCCACTGCTGCGCATCGAGGCGACGCGCGAGGCACGACGACCGCCCAATCTCGGCGGTTCATTCCTCGACCAAGGTTTTCGTCTCTTCGATCTTCAGATGGACCCGCAGCAGCAGAAACCCATACGCGACGCGAATGTGGAAGCGCGGCTTTACGAGGGCCTAAGGCATTATATGCAGGCTCATGATGCACCCGCCGAAAGCTATGGCTGGCAAGGGCTCTGAGACGGATGGACAGGCAAAGCCAAGACGAGATTAGTCAGCGGCTTATGACAGAGAACACGTATGATTTCCGATAGATATCCGCTCCATCTTTTGACCGGGCCGCCATTTAACCTGAAAGCAAAAGACCTTGCCTGGGTTGCCGAGCAGGCCGAAGCACTGAGCGGCGACCTTGACCGCAAGATCGCGCAACTGTTCGTACTTGGGCTTCACGGGCCAGCCGCGCCCTGGATATCGGAACTCGATCACCTTCGTCCGGGCGGCGTGACCCGCTTCTTTTCCGAAAGCGGAATTGACGAACTGGAACTTCTGGAAACAATCCAGGAGAGGGCGGATATTCCGCTCCTGGTTTCCGCCGACCTCGAAGGGTCGCGCATGTCGTTTCCCTTCGGTACACAGGTGCCCAATCCGCTGGCTTTGGCCGCCGCCGATGATATCGACCTGACGCGGCGCGTGTACAGCCTGCTTGCCGATGAGGCGCAGGCCGTCGGCACCAACTGGTCCTTCACGCCCGTCGTCGATATCAATGCCGCCTTCCGCTCCGCGATTGTCGCAACCCGCGGGTTCGGAGCCGATCCCGAGCTGATCGAACGTCATGCACTGGTGCAGATCGAAGTGCTGCAGCAGCACGGCATCGCGGCCTGCCTGAAGCACTGGCCCGGGGAGGGATACGACGATCGCGACCAGCATCTGGTAACGACCGTCAACCCGTTGTCGATGGAAGAATGGGACGCGACCTTCGGCAAGCTTTATCGCGCCGGCATCTCATGCAATGTGCTTTCCGTCATGTCGGCACATATCGCGATGCCCGCCTTCGTTCGCTCGCTTGTCCCCGACGCGGGACTGGAAGAACTCTATCGGCCGGCCTCGATGTCGCGTTTGCTCAATCTCGAACTGCTGCGCGGACGGCTCGGTTTTAACGGCCTTATCGTTTCAGATGCTTCAGAGATGGCGGGGGCCACCTCCTACATGGCGGCGGCACCGGCGAAGGTCGAGATGCTGAGAGCCGGCTGTGACATGGTGCTGTTCACTGGCGACCTGCCGGGGGATATCGCCAATATCAAGGAGGCGCTCAAGGATGGAAAGCTTTCTCATGCGCGCCTGGACGAAGCGTTGACGCGTGTTCTGGGGCTCAAGGCCGCCCTTGGTCTGCATCGCCGACAACCGCAATCGCGGCAGCAGCGGCTTGGCCGTATTGCAAGGCCGCAGGCAAAGGCGACCGCAAAAGAAGCCTTTGCTCGGGCGCCTACGCTGGTGAAGGATGTCAGCGGATTGTTTCCGCTAACTCCAAAGACCCATCGCCGTGTGCTTGTTATCTCCGGTGGTATCGTCTCGCCCATCCACGGCGATCCGATCCCGCTTGCGCTCCCCGCGATGATGCGGGAACGCGGCTTCAATGTCACTTTATTTTCGCCGGGAGATGACTGGCGTCCGGAACTCTATGACCTCGTCCTTTATCTCTTGGCAGAAGAGACGCTTCTGACCCGCGGTCACATCTTTCTCGACTGGGCGCGACTGATGGGTGATTTTCGAATGGCAATGAAACGGCCCTGGTACCAAGTGCCCACGGCATTGATTTCATTCGGCTATCCCTATTATCTTTACGATGCGCCGCGGATGCCAGCCGTCATCAATGCATATGCCACTTCCGACGAGATGCAGGAAGCGGTGCTCAACTGTATGACAGGTGTTGCGCCATTCCTCGGAAAAAGTCCTGTAGACGCCTTCTGCGGGCAGGATCAGGCTCGGATATAAGACACTGCGGCGCAGACCCCGAGCGGGCCCATGGGTTTGAACGCGTTCAAGACGCAGGTTCGAATCCTGTCCCCGCGACCAATCCTGAGAGCTCTTGTTTGAGAAAACGTGCCTGCCTGTGGTCAAGCTTCACTAGGTTTATGACATTCGATGTAATGCTTGAAAAGATTGGCGCACCCGACAGGATTCGAACCTGTGACCTTTGGAATCGGAATCCAACACTCTATCCAGCTGAGCTACGGGTGCTAACCGTGAGGCGATGACTCGCCCTGTCCGATGGCAGGTTCTTAACCCAGGATCTTCGCCGCATCAATCGCCAATTTCAACGGATGTCGATTTCGGCGGAATAGGCGGAACCGGAGGAGAGTTTCCGGTTCCGCCTTGCCGCGCCTCTCCACGGCGGCGGACCGGGAAAGGCGGGCAGGCAATGGATTGACGCAAATCACGCCACTTTCATGGCGCCGGGGCCGGGGGTCGCGCCGGGCGGCACCTTGCCGAGGATGATCATGCCGAGTACTTCGTCCTTGGTGACGTCTTCGGTGCGCGCGTGGCCCACCACCTTGCCGTTTTTCATCACAAAGACCCGGTCGGCCAGATCGAAGACATCGTGGATGTCGTGGCTGATCAGGAAGATGCCGATCCCCTCGCGCTTGAGCTGCTTGATGAGATCGCCGACCTGCGCCGTCTCCTGCGGTCCAAGCGCTGCGGTCGGCTCGTCCATGATCAGGATGCGGGCGTCGAAGAGGATGGCCCGGGCAATCGCCACCGATTGCCGCTGACCGCCGGAAAGCGCCTTCACCGGCTCCTTGAAGCGCTTGAAATTGGGGTTCAGGCGGCCCATCACCTCACGGGTGTTGGCCTCCATCGCCACATCGTCGAGCGTCCCCCACTTGGTCTGCAGTTCGCGGCCGAGATAGAGGTTGGCGGCGGCATCGACATTGTCGGCCACGGCGAGCGTCTGGTAGATCGTTTCGATGCCGAACTTCTTGGCATCGCGGGGGGTGCGGATATCGGCCTGCTCTCCGTTGATCAGGATGTCGCCGGCATCGCGCTTGTAGGCGCCCGACAGGATCTTGATCAGCGTCGACTTGCCGGCGCCGTTGTGGCCGAGCAAAGCCACGACCTCGCCGGGAAACAGGTCGACCGAGGCGTTCTCGACAGCGTGGATCCCGCCGAAGGAGATGGAAATGTTCTTCATTTCCACGAGCGGAGTGTGTTGGTCCGTCACGATGAAAACTCCTATTTACTTGGCTCTGGCGCGATAGACGGTGTCGAGCCATACGGCGACGACGAGCACCATGCCCACGACGATGCGCTGGAAGGGCGTGTCGATGCCGAGCAGCACCATGCCGGACTGAAGGGACTGCATGACGAGCGCCCCCAGCATTGCGCCGGCGATCGATCCCATGCCGCCGGCAAGCGACGTGCCGCCGATGACCGCCGCGGCGATGGTATAAAGCTCGTCGAGTTCACCCTGCGCATTGGTCGCAGCGTTGAGGCGGGCGGTTGAGATCGCCGCGGCGATGGCGCAGAGCACGCCCATCAGCGCGAAGATCTTGACCGTCACCCAGCGCGTCTTGATGCCGGCGAGTTCTGCCGCTTCCGGATTGCCGCCGATCGCAAAGACATAACGGCCGAAGCGGAGCCTGGTGGCGATGAAGGTCATGACGATACCGACGGCGATCGCCATCAGAACCGGCACCGCAATGCCTTGCGAAATGAACAGTCCGCCTTCCGGCCAGGCAATGTTGTTCGCTTCGGCGTAGCGGCGGGCGATATTGATCGGCCAGTAATAGTTATTGGCGATATAGACCGCTCCGAGCACGATGGCGCAGCCGAGCGCGACCAGCACGTATTCGGCCCATACCGGCCGGCGGGGGAAGTGGAAGCGCTTGCGCTGATGCCTTGCATTAATGATCGCTGCGACGATCGCAAGACAGGCCAGCACGCCGACGACCCAGCTCCAGGTGGCGCCGATAGACCCTTCCGTGCCACCACCCATCAGGCGGAAATTTGCATCCATCGGGGCAACTGTCTGGCCGCTCGTGACGAACCAGGTGGCACCGCGCCAGACAAGCAGACCGCCGAGCGTGACGATGAAGGAGGGGACGTTGAGGAAGGCGATGATGGCGCCGTGCAGCGTGCCGATCAGGCCGCCGATCAGCAGTCCCGCGCAGAGCGTGATCAGCCAGATGGCGGGATGATTGAATCCCAGCATTTCCGGCAGCAGTCGGGCCTGAAGCACGCCCATGATCATGCCGGTGAAGCCGAGGATGGAACCGACCGAAAGGTCGATATTGCGGGTCACGATGACCAGCACCATGCCCGTTGCCATGACGGCGACGGAGGCGGTCTGTACCGAAAGGTTCCAGAGGTTTCGCGGCGTCAGGAAGAGGCCGCCCGTCAATATGTGGAAACCGACCCAGATGATCAGCAGCGCGCCGATCATGCCGAGCATGCGGGTGTCGATCTCGGTTGCGCGGAAGAAGCGCGACAGCAGGTTGCCCTCCGCCTGACCCGTCCCCCCCGATGTCGTCGATTTCGTTGTGGTTTGCATTGTATCGGCCATCTTTCGCCGTTCCCCACCTTTTTGAAGGCATTGCAGCCGGAAATCACCGGCCGGTCAGCACCTCTCAATGGCGCTTTGCCGCTTCTCGCTTGTTCACGCGGCCGCGCATCTTACGCCGAAAGCCGACGCCGCGGCAGAAACGCTGCGGCGTCGGCATGTTTATCGGCTGGATATGGCCATTCTTACTTGCAGGCTGCGACCGCGCCAGCCTTGACGCCCTGGCAGGCTTCAGCCTTGCTGATCCAGCCGGCCTTGATGACCACGTCGAGGTTGTCCTTGGTGATCGGCAGGGGCTTCAGGAAGACCGACTGCATCTTCTGCTTCTTCGGCCCGCCGTCGAAGGTCTGGACGTTCGGGATCTCGGTCATCTTCTTGCCGGAAGCGAGTGCGAGGGCGATTTCAGCAGCGGTCTTGCCGAGTTCGCGGCTGTCTTTCCAGACGGAAACCGTCTGGGTGCCAAGGGCAACGCGGTTGAGCGCGGCCTTGTCGGCATCCTGGCCGGAGACCGGTACCGAGCCTGCCAGGCCCTGCGCGTCGAGTGCCGCAATCGCGCCGCCGGCAGTGCCGTCGTTCGATGCGACGACCGCGTCGACCTTGTTGTTGTTCTTGGTCAGGAACTGCTCCATGTTCTTCTGGGCGTTCTCGGGCTTCCAGCCGTCCGTATAGGCTTCGCCGACATTCTTGATCTTGCCGGCATCGACCGCTGCCTTCAGCACTTCCATCTGGCCGGCGAACAGGAAGTCCGCGTTCGGGTCGGAAGACGAGCCCTTGATGAAGACATAGTTGCCTTCCGGCTTCACCTTGAAGACGCCCTGCGCCTGCATGCGGCCGACTTCCTTGTTGTCGAAGGTGATGTAGAAGGCCTCAGGGTTTTCGATCAGGCGGTCGTAGCCGACAACCGGAATGCCTTCGGCGGTTGCCTTTTCGATCGCGGGCGCAATGGCGTCGCTGTCCTGGGCGAGCACGATCAGCGCGTTGGCGCCCTGCGAAATCAGTGATTCGACGTCGGTCAGCTGCTTGGCGGCGGAAGACTGGGCGTCAGCGGAAATGTACTTTGCACCGGCAGCTTCGAGCGCCTTCTTGATCGCGGCTTCGTCCGTCTTCCAGCGTTCTTCCTGGAAGTTCGACCAGGATACACCGACGACGAGGTCGGCTGCCATGGCAGCGGTTTGCATGGAAACGAGGATGGCCGCGCCGGCCATCAGCTTTACAAAAGATCTCATAATGTCCTCCCGAGTGACGGCGGATGGGCCAAAAGCCTCCGTGCTCTCCCCCCGCCAGATTACCTGTCGGGCAAAGCCTCCGAGCTTTTTTCTCGACAGTCGAGAAATTAGATGTCAGAGATTCAAATGGCTGTCAATCGGCACTTGTGGAGGACAGGGCGCTGCCGTATCGACAGAGGCGAGGAGAACCCCGGAAGGCATGCTGGCGAAATCGAGTACCGAACTGGTCCGGCAGCAGAACAGCGCACTCGTGCTGTCTGCATTGCGTCGCCATGGCCGTCTCGCCCATACCGAGATTTCCGATGCGACGGGCCTGGCTTCGGCCACCATATCCGCCATCACGGCCGAGCTGGAGCGTGCAGGCGTCATCGAAAAGATCGAGCAGCAGGCGGCGACGGGCCGGGGGCGGCCGCGCGTGCTCTTCAGCCAGCGGCGCAGTTGCGGCTACCTGATCATCGTCATTATTTCATCGGATTCCATTCAGTATTCCCTGGTGGATTATGCCGGCACACTTCTCGACCGGTTTGCCGAGCCGCGTGGGGAGGGCGGTACTGCGGCCTTCATCGATTCCATTTCGGCAGCGCTGGCACGAGCGCTCACCCGCTCGCGGATCGGTCCGAACGAGGTCCTGCTGGTCTCGGTCAGCAGCAAGGGCCTGGCGCATGCGTCGGAACCTGTCCTTGTCTGGTCGCCGGTCTTCGGCGCCCAGCCGGTGGATTTCACCGCGGTATTAAAGGGCGAGTGGCACGCGAAAGTCATCCTCAACAACGAGACCCTGCTCGTTGCCGGCGCGCTTCTGGAGCGCGAGGAAAAAAAGGAGCGTGAAGGCGAACCGGTTCTTGCGGCGCTTTCGCTCGGCCACAGCATCGGCCTGGGGATCGGACGCCGCGGCACGGCGGCAGGGCCGGACATATCGGCTCCAAATTTCGGGCATATGCTGCATATCCCCAACGGAGCCCTCTGTCGCTGCGGAGCCCGTGGCTGCATCGAGGCCTATGCGGGCCTTTATGCCATCCTGCGCACCGCGTTCGAAGTGCCGATCGATACCATTCCGGCCAAGTTCGTGCCGCTTGCCGAGATCGACAAGATCGCCGCTCAGGCCCGGCAGGGCAATCGCAGGGCGCAGCTCGCCTTCCGGCAGGCCGGCGTTGCGCTCGGAAATGGGCTTTCGCGCCTGCTCAGCCTGCATGGCCATATGCCGGTCTACATCACCGGGCCGGGAACGCGGCATCAGGACCTTCTGCAGGCAGGCATCGAAGAGGGGCTTTCCGAAGCGCAGGTGGTGCGGCTCGGCGGCATGCCGGCCCTGACGGTGGCGCCGGACGAGCCGTCGCTTGTCTTCGAAGGCCATCTCAATCTTGCTTTTTCGATCGCGGACCAGGATATCATTCTCTCAAGGCCGCATCCCCCTGTTCGCGCGGCAGGAGAATAAGACATGATCGATCCGAACCATCCGTTCTACGCACCGCTCTGGCGGCGGCTTCTGATTGTCGCCGTCTGCTTCGTCTGGGCAGGGTTCGAATTCTACAGCGGCGAGCCGTTCTGGGGGATCATTGTCGGTGCCGTCGGCATCTATGCGACCTATAAGCTGTTTTTGGAAAAGCGCAGCGCACCGGCAGAAAAGCCTTCGGAGGAGCCGAGGGACTGACTTTGCCTATCCGCCGTCCCTCAAGGCCAGGTCGCCTGACGCAAGCTATCGCCAGGAAAGCCCCTTGATTGCCGTGTCGATCAACAGGTTGGCCGTCTTCATGCGGATATCGGCGTTGTCGCGAAATTCCGGCGCGACCCCGTCGGGGTGGTTGGCCTTGGCGAATCGCCGCCGCTTTTCAGCAAGCGTCGCCTCCGTATCGCCAGCGGTAATCGCCAGTTCCTCTGCAATCTCTTCCTGTGTCACCCGAAGCAGGTGGGGTGGGATCTGCGGCACAGGCGAGCCTTCCGGCTCCGGCTCATATAAGGCGGGTTCGATGTCCGCCAGTTCGGGCAGGAATGCGAAATAGGCTTCCGTCCCGGTCGCGGTGCCGGTGGGGCCATCGTCCGCTGGGGCGACGAAACCGAGGCCAAGTCCCTTTATGCGGAACCCAGCATCCGTCTCGTCGGCGTCTTCCTCGCCCTGTTCTTCCTTCAGCCGCGTCAGCACCGACTGAAAGACGGATTGCCCAAACAGCATGGGTCACCTCGCTTTTCGGATGAGGAGCGGACCATGCGGAGGTGGAGCCGAGCTTGCGGCCTATTGAGCGAGGTCGAAAATGACTATATAGAAGTAATCATGTACAGGAAATATGGTCATGACAGCCAAGACAGTTGCCGCAGCCGAGTTTAAGGCCACATGCCTGCGCTTGATCGACGAAATGAATGAAGATGGTCAGCCGATCACCATCACCAAACGTGGGCGGCCGGTGGCCGTACTCACGCCCGTCCTTGAGGCGCCTACCGGAAAGAAGGGCATTGTGGGGGTCATGAAAGGTTCCGTGCTTCGCTATGACGACCCCTTTGCCCCGGCAATCGACCCCGGCGAATGGGACGCCTTGAAGTGATCCTGGCTGACACTCATGTGGTGGTTTGGGCCGTGGAGGAGGACAAACGCCTCGGCCGCAATGCGATTCGGCTTCTGAATGAGGCCGCCGAGGGCGATGATCTGTTTATATCGGTCATCACCTGCTGGGAGATTGCGTTGTTGGCGGAACGGGGCAAACTCGCTCTCAGCCTTGAAGTCGGATTGTGGCTCGAGCGAAACCTTAACAGGCCGGGAGTCAGATGGACTCAGCTCGAGCCGGCCATATCAGTCGACAGTGTCCGCCTGCCTGGAAACTTTCACAGCGATCCCGCCGACAGATGGCTCGTAGCGACTGCCCGTCACTTCGGAATCCCGCTTTTAACGGCGGATCGCGCAATCCTTGCATACAGCAACGATCAGGGGCACGTTGCGACGGTTGACGCCTCGCTTTGATGAGCACTCGATGACGCCACGCCTCCCGGCGGCTTGTTCGGTTCGGCGCGCGTTCGTCGCCGCAATCGGCTCTGCCGAACGCTTCTATCCCTGCGTCTGGCTCTGACTTTGACCGTTCTGGCTCTGGCTTTGCGTCTGGCTCGGCGCGACCGTCAGGGAAACCTTGAGATTTTCGCCGGCAAGGCCGAGGCGCATCCCGGACACCGGCGCGCAGTCGCGGTAGCAGAGCCCGGAGGCGATCCGCACATAACGGTCGTCCGGGCAGATATTGTTCGCGGCATCAAACCCGACCCAGCCGAGACCGGGCAGGTGCACTTCGGCCCAAGCATGAGTTGCCACCTGTTCGATCGTGCCTTCCATCAGCAGATAACCGGAAACGTAGCGGGCCGGGATATCGAGGAGCCGGGCCGCGGAGACGAAGATATGTGCGTGGTCCTGGCAGACGCCGGTCTTCGCCTCCAGGGCCTCTTCCGCGGTGGTCTCGGTGTCGGTCGTTCCCGGCGTATAGGCGACCGTTCCGTGGATCGCCTCCATCAGCGCGTGCATCCTGGCAAGCTCGCTGTCGCCCGTCAGGCTTTTGGCGAGGCCCTTGATCAGCTTGCCCGCCTTGGTGCGCGGCGTCTCGCGCAGGAAAAGCCAGAGCGGACAAAAGCCCTGATGCGGTCCGAAGACGCCGGCTTTGTCGCTGGTCTCGACCTCTCCGGATGCGCTGATGCGGATCGTGTGTTCCGTGCCTTCGGCCGATACAAGCTCGATCCGGTTGCCGTACTGGTCGGCGTAGCCGGCCTCGACCTTGGCGCCGTCGACGGTGATTGCCCAGTTGATGACTTTCTGGGTCGGTCCGTCGACCGGCGTCAACCGCAGCCGCTGCAGCGAGTAGGGCACCGGCTGGTCGTAGAGATATTCGGTCGTGTGGGAAATCTTCAGCCGCATGTGCGGTAAATCCTGTGCCTGTGGGCCTAGTGGTAGAAGCGGTAGCCTTCGGAAATCTCGGCACTCAACTGATTGTTGCGGCTGACGAAGTCTTCCAGAAATTCATGCAGGCCCTGATCCATGATGTCGGTGATCGAGCCGCGCTTCAGCGTCGAACGGATCGCGTCGGCCGTCTCATGGGCCTTCAGCCGCTCGCCGTAGTCTTCGGCGATATAACCGAGATTGCTGACGATCTTCTCGTAGCAATAGGCAAGCGAGCGGGGCATCTGGACCTTGAGGATCAGGAAGTCTGCGATATTCGCCGACTGGTATTCGCCGTCGTAGACCCAGCCATAGGAGCGGTGGGCGGAGACCGAACGCAGGATCGATTCCCATTGGAAATTGTCGAGCGCCGAGCCCACGTGGCTGACGGCCGGCAACAGCACGTAATATTTCACGTCGAGGATGCGGCTGGTATTGTCCGCTCTCTCGATGAAGGTGCCGATGCGCGAGAAGTTGTAAAGATCGTTCCTGAGCATCGAGCCGTGGAAGGCGCCGCGGATCAGCCCGCAGCGGTGCTTGATCCCGTCGATCAGTTCGGGCAGGTCGGCCTGTTTCGGCTTGCGGGCAAGCCGTGCCTTCAGGTCGATCCACGCCTCGTTGGTGGCTTCCCAGGTCTCCCGCGTCAGAGCCGTCCGCACCATGCGGGCATTGTTGCGCCCCCAGTCGATGCAGGACATGACGCTCGACGGGTTGGACTGGTCGCGCAGCAGATAGTCGATGGCATCGGCGGCAGTCAGTTGCGGGTGCACTTCCGAATAGGCTTCGCGGACGCCGGCGCTCTGCAGCACCCCGTCCCAGTCCTCGTCGCTCGAACCGGCGCGGGTCAGCGAGACGCGCAAGCCGGCATCGACCAGGCGGGCGATATTTTCGGCCCTCTCGATGTAGCGAAACATCCAGTAGAGGCCGTTTGCAGTTCTTCCAAGCATTCTACCGCCTCAATCTTCCAGAACCCAGGTGTCCTTGGTGCCGCCGCCCTGGCTGGAATTGACAACCAGGGATCCTTGTTTCAGCGCCACGCGGGTCAGTCCGCCGGGAATGATCTTCACCTTGTCGGAAACCAGCACGTAGGGGCGCAGGTCGACGTGCCGGGGGGCGATGCCCTTGTTGACGAAGATCGGCACGGTGGACAGCGCCAGCGTCGGCTGGGCGATGTAGTTGTTCGGCTTGGCGGCGAGTTTCTCGGCGAAGTCGGAGCGCTCCTTCTTGGTGGCCGTCGGGCCCACCAACATGCCGTAGCCGCCGGAGCCGTGCACCTCCTTGATCACCAGTTCCTCGATATGCTCCAGCACGTATTTCAGGCTGTCGGGCTCGGAACAGCGCCAGGTCGGCACGTTTTCCAGAAGCGCCTTGCGGCCGGTGTAGAACTCGACGATCTCCGGCATATAGGAGTAGATCGCCTTGTCGTCGGAAATGCCGGTGCCCGGCGCATTGGCGATGGTGATGTTGCCGGCGCGGTAGACGTCCATGATGCCGGGAATGCCGAGCGCGGAATCGGGCCGGAAGGTGAGGGGATCGAGAAAGTCGTCGTCGACGCGGCGGTAGAGCACGTCGATCGCCTCGTAGCCCCTCGTTGTGCGCATCTTGACGCGCCCGTCGATGACGCGCAGGTCGCCGCCTTCGACGAGTTCGACGCCCATCTGGTCGGCAAGGAACGAGTGTTCGTAATAGGCGGAATTGAAGATGCCCGGCGTCAGCACTGCGACGCGCGGTTTGCCCTTGCAGCCGGCCGGCGCCAGCGAGGCGAGCGACTGGCGCAGGAGCCTCGGATAGTCCTCGACCCGCTGCACCTTGTTCAGCGCAAACAGCTCCGGGAACATCTGCATCATGGTTTCCCGGTTTTCCAGCATGTAGCTGACGCCGGACGGCGTGCGGGCATTGTCCTCCAGCACGTAGAACTGGTCCTCGCCGGTACGCACGATATCGGTGCCGACGATATGGGTATAGACGCCGCCGGGCGGCTTGAAACCGATCATCTCCGGCAGGAAGGCGACGTTCTTCTCGATCAGTTCGCGCGGAATGCGGCCTGCCTTGATGATTTCCTGCTTGTGGTAGATGTCGTCGAGGAAGGCGTTGAGCGCCAGAACCCGCTGCTCGATGCCTTGCGCCAGCTTGCGCCATTCGCGAGCGGAAATGATGCGGGGGATGATGTCGAAGGGGATGAGCTTTTCGGAACTGTCTGCGTGTCCGTAGACCGCGAAGGTGATGCCGGTTTTCCTGAAGATGTCTTCCGCGTCCTGGGTCTTGCGGATCAGATGGGCCGCATCCTGGCTGGTATACCATTCATGATAGGTCTTGTAGGGCGGGCGCGGAAGATTTTCCGCAGTCAACATTTCATCAAATGCCAAAGGCGCGTTCCCCTTTTTTCAGCCATTTGAATACAACGCAGATCGCAATGCAAGAACCATGCACAATTGCCCGCGAAGATTCCGGCGCGTTGAAAATCATGGAATTCGGCGCGCCGCCACATCCATAGATGTGCCGTTCCCGCGGGAGGACAAGTTCCATCTCCAGGGGCCGGTGGTGACCCCACTGCCTGCAAAAGCGCCAGATGCCCAAGCGCTGTTCAGGCCTTTGAAGCTTTGTTCAATGAAGTGATCAGTTTTTCTGCTTTGACCATCGAGGCAGCCCCGCATAGACAGGCGCCACCTGCCTTTTGTGACAATCAGCCGGAAAATCCCTCATGCTTGATCGCCTGGCTCCGGCCCTTTTCGTTCTCCTGTGGTCCACGGGCTGGATCGTCGCGAAATATGCGGTGGTGCACGCCGATCCCCTGACTTTCCTCGTCGTGCGCCACTCGCTTGCCGCGATAGCCTTCTTCGCCGTCTGTTTGGTCGTGGGGGCGAAATGGCCGCGAACGAAAATCCAATTCGGCTATGCGATCATCTCCGGCATCTTCCTGCACGGCCTCTATCTGTCAGGCGTCTGGTATGCGATCGGGCAGGGCGTGCCTGCGGGCTTGTCCGGCATCATTGCCGGTCTGCAGCCACTGCTGACTGCGCTCGCCGCCCCCTTCTTCATCAGCGAGCGGCTGCGGCCGATGCAGAAGCTCGGGCTGGTGCTCGGCTTTGCCGGCATCCTGATCGCGATTTCGCCGCAGCTCCTCGACGTGTTCGATCGAGGTCTTGCGGGGCTTGCCTTTCCGGTGCTGATCAATCTCGTCGCGATGACCTCGGTGACCTACGGGACGCTCTACCAGAAACGGCACCTGCAGGAGGGTGATCTTTTCTCGATCGCCACGCTGCAATTCGTCGGCGCGCTGATCGTGACGGTGCCGCTCGCGCTTCTCCTGGAGAACCTGCGTTTCGATTGGACGCACGAGGCGATGTTCGCCATGGCATGGTCCGTCTTCGGCATTTCGATGGGCGCGGTCGGCCTGCTGCTCTATCTCATCCGCCGCGGCCAGGTGTCTCGCGCGGCCTCGCTGATCTACCTCATGCCGCCGGTCGTGGCGATCGAGGCCGCGATCCTCTTCGGCGAGCCGCTGACACTGCCGATGATCGTCGGAACGGTGATCGTCGTGCTGGGCGTCTACCTGGTGAACCGGCGGGCCTGAGGGGCTTTCTTTTCGGGTCAAGAAACGGGTGTCGGCGGGAGCCGGGCAGCCATAGACAGCAGATGTAACCCAACAGGAGCTACATCATGCTGAATAACAAAGTTGCCATCGTCACCGGCGCATCGAGCGGCATCGGCCGCGCCTCCGCGCTGCTCTTTGCGGCAGAGGGAGCCGCCGTCGTCGCCAATGCGCGAGGGGAGGCGGAACTGCAGAAGCTGGTTTCGGAAATCCAGGCTGCCGGCGGCCGCGCGATTGCCGTAGCGGGCGATGTTGCCGAAGAGGAGACACACCGAAGACTGATCGATGCGGCGACGGAGCGCTTCGGCGGTCTCGACATCGCCTTGAACAATGCCGGCACGGTCGGGCCTTACAAGCCGCTGGCGGAGGTGACACTGGATGAATGGCAGCAGACCATGACCATGAATCTTGCCAGCGCCTTTCTCGGCGCACGCTCACAAATCCCGGCCATGCTCGAACGCGGCGGCGGTTCGATCATCTTCACCTCCACCTTCGTCGGCACCAGCGTCGGCATTCCCGGCATGGCCACCTATGGCGCTTCCAAGGCGGGCTTGATGGGATTGGTCAAGGGGATTACAGCCGACTATGGGGCGCAAGGCATTCGCGCCAATGCGCTATTGCCCGGCGGTACGGACACCCCTATGGCCGGTGACGCGGCGCAGAAGGAATGGGCGGCCGGGCTGCATGCAATGAAACGCATCGCACATCCGGACGAGATTGCCCGGGCCGCTCTTTTCCTCGCCGGCCCGATGGCAAGTTTCGTCGCCGGGACAGCGCTTTTTGCAGACGGCGGAAACGCTGCCGTCAAATGACAAAAAAAGAGGCCGCTTCAAGCGGCCTCTTTTTTAGTCGTTGTTCATGCCCGGCTGCGTTTGCGGCCCTGCTGGCCGCCATTGCGGTTGTCGTTGCCGAAACGGACGGGGCCGCGGTTTTCACCCTGCGGCTGACCGGCATGTGCCGGACGGCCCTGGCCGCCGTTATGCGCCTTGCGCTGGTTGCCGGATTCATGCGGGGCATGTGCCGCATGCGGGTTCTGGCCGCCATTGCCCTTGCGATGTTCCTTGCGAGCCGGTCTGCCTTCGGCGCCGGCCGTTATCCCATCCCTGGGGCCGAACTGCTTCTTGGCGGAGCGAAAATCCGACGTCGTGGAAAGATCATTGTCGGCTTCGAAACGCGGTGCTTCTTCGCCGCGACGCTGGCCGCGGAAGTCCTCGTTACGGCGTTCGCCCCGGTTCGGACGGTCGCCATGCGGACGCTGCGGGCGATCGCCACGGAACGGACGATCCTGACGCTCGCCGCGTTCTTCCGAACGGGCGCCGCCCTCGGCACCTTCGGCCGCGAAGAAGGGCTTGCGGGCCGGGCGTTCGCGGCGCTCGGGACGGCCTTCGCCGTTTCCACGACCGCGACCCTGGCCTGCGCCGTTGCCGCCACGGCCGCGATTGGCGCCGCCACGGTTGCCGCCGCCACGCGACGGACGGCTCATGCCCTCCGGACGCTCGCCGGAGGCGGTTGCGATTTCGATGCCCATCAGGCGCTCGATGTCACGCAGAAGACCGGCTTCGTCCGGTGCGCAGAAGGCAATTGCGATGCCGTCGCGGCCGGCACGGGCGGTGCGGCCGATGCGGTGCACGTAGGCGTCCGGCACTTCCGGCAGATCATAGTTGAAGACATGCGTCACGCCGGGGATGTCGATGCCGCGGGCAGCGACGTCGGTTGCCACGAGCACGCGGATCTCGTTGTCGCGGAATGCTTTCAGCGCCCGCTCGCGCTGACCCTGGCTCTTGTTGCCGTGGATCGAGGCAACCTTGAAGCCGATATGTTCGAGATGCTTTGAAAGCTTCTCGGCGCCGTGCTTGGTGCGCAGGAAGACCATGGCGCGGCCATCGGGATTGGTTTCGAGCGACTTCTTGAGAAGATCGGTCTTGTCGTTCTTGCCGACGACGAAGTGGACGAATTGCTCTACCTTGTCGGCAGCCTTGCCCGGAGGGGTGACCGATACCTGGACCGGATCCTTGAGGAAGTCGGCTGCGAGATCGGCGATCGCCTTCGGCATGGTGGCGGAGAACAGAAGCGTCTGACGGTTCTTTGGAACCATCTTCGAGATCTTGCGCAGATCGTGAATAAAGCCGAGGTCGAGCATCTGGTCGGCTTCGTCGAGCACCAGGTAGCGCACCGTCGTCAAGCCGATTGCGCGGCGGGCGATCAGGTCAAGCAGGCGGCCGGGGGTGGCAACGAGAATGTCGGTGCCTTTTTCCAGCTGCAACTGCTGCTTGTTGATCGATGCGCCGCCGACAACGGCGTTGATCTTCAGCGGCGTGTTGCGGACATAGCTCTTCAGGTTGGCAGCGATCTGGTTCACCAGTTCGCGGGTCGGCGCCAGCACGAGGGTGCGGGTGGTGCGGTTGTCGGGACGCTTGGGGTCCTTCAGGAGCATTTCGATGAGCGGGAGGCCGAACGCAGCGGTCTTGCCGGTGCCGGTCTGTGCCAGGCCGATCATGTCGCGGCCTTCGAGAAGCTGTGGGATCGCCTGGGCCTGGATCGGCGTGGGCGTTTCGTAACCAAGCGCAAAAAGAGTGGCTACGAGCTGCTTGGCAAGGCCAAGCTCTTGGAAATTCGTCAAGTCGAATACCTTTTCGGGGCGCCGCAAGCCTATGCCGGGGCCGGCACCATGCCGTCCGGTCTGCCTGTGGCGTCAAGAACCCCGCGTGAAGTGGGAACTTGCAAGTTGGAAATTGCTTTCCAGCGCTTAAACCCTGAGGGTCAGGGCGATCTATCTATGCGCCTTGTTCCTTCTTCGCGGTTATTTTGAACGCGGGGCCAGCTCACGCGGCGGCCGGAAGGTGAAAGCTGATGCGCATTTGGTGGATCTGGGGGCAAAAGTCAAGTGAATGTTTCGCAATTGCGAGAGGGGGAACCGGGTCTCGCTCCATTTCGTCGCCCCATGGAGCCCCACCGGCTGAAAGGAAAAGCCCGCGCTCGTGCGAGCGCGGGCTTGGCATGAACTGCTGTTGTCGGGTCAGTAGCGCGGGCAGACGCGGGCGCGATAGGCTTCGCCCCACTCGTTCTCGACCCATTCATAATGGCAGCGCGGTGCATACTGGGTGCGGTAGTAGACGCGCCGCGGCGGCGGCGGTGCATAATCGTATTCCGGTTCTACGTAAACCGGCCGCTGCGATCCTGAGACGATCGCACCGCCGATGATGCCGCCCGCAAGCCCGGCTGCGACGCCGGTCCAGACGTCGTCATGATGTCGGTCGCGGGCTTGAGCAGCCGGAGCGGCCGCCGTTAAAGCGCCAGCTACCGTAAGTGCCATGAGGCCCGCGGAGATGCTCTTTTGCAGTACGGACATGTCTTTGTTCCTTTCCCTCTCGTGATTAAGGGCACGGAAGAAAAGTCGCCTGCAAAGGCGGCGGATTCATGAAATCCCACGACGAGTAGTCTGAACGGCTGTTCAGCCTCTCTCGACCTCAAGTTGAAAATATCGAGGCTCATGCGTCCTGTGATGGTTACTTTGGCAAAATATTGGTTAAATAAAGGCGATTTTAGGATCTGCCGAATCTCCTCGTTCCGCCGCTCCTTCGCAGCGCTGCGATTCCTCTTGGGAGAAATTGCCGAACGATCCGGATAAATCGCTGAAATTGCGCCGCTTGCCTGCCGCATCAACAACGCGTTGTTAACGTGCGCGTGCTGTTATCCGTCAATTGGGAACCAACGAATCGAACCGGTTTCGGCCGGAGCGCGGAGTGGAAGGTGGAGACGGAAAGTGAACTGCTGAGAACGGCGTGCGAGCGGATCAACGATCTCGCCGAACCCGCCTTCATCAAGGACAGCGCCCTCACTTACGTGGCGGTGAATGCCGCCTATGCCCGGCTCTTCGGCAAACACGCGCATGAACTCATCGGCAAAACGAGCGGCGGCCTCTTCGGCGGCGGGGTGGACGCCGATCGCAAGGAAAAGGAATGCCGGGCGATCGTCTTCGGTACCGAGGAAGCCGCCTTCTGTTACGACCGCGCGGGCGTCGCGCGGCATCAAATCCACATCGAGCGCTTTCTCACAGAAGATGACCATACCTATCTCTTCGGCTCGTTCGTGCCGGCGACGACGCTGAGCGTTGCCGGAGGGCTGAACGTCGAGATGCAGGGCGGGCAAGCCGGCCAGTCCAGCGAACCCATGTCGGTGTTCGATAGCGCCCTGGTCGACGATGCACTCGACATGCTCGAAATGGGCATCGGCATCTACGACAGGAACGACTCGCTGCTCTACTGGAACTCGGAGCTGTCGAACTATTTCGCGTCGATGTCGATCGAGGTAAGGCGTGGCATGACGCTGAGGGAAATCCTCGGTCATGCCTATGACCGGCGCAAGCGGTTGTCGCCGGAGAAGATCGCGGCGGAAACGCCCGGCAAGGCGGCCTGGATCGAGGAGCGGATGAAACCGTTCCGGCTGCCCTACTCGGAAAGCATCTATCAGCTGTCCGATGGGCGGTGGATGCGGAGCCTCAACAAGCGCCTCGAGAATGGGTTGCTGCTTGCCGTTCGTCACGACGTGACGGACTTCAAGGAGCAGGAAATGCTCCTGCGGGCGCGGGTCGCCGAGACGGAGCTGCTGCGCGCCGTGCTGGAGGATCTGCCGGTCCCGGTTTTCGCCCGCAACAGCGATCACCAGCTGACCTATGCCAATGCCGCCTACGAAGCGATGCTCGGCGCCCCGCGCGAGCAGTTTCTCGGCAAGACGGAAACGGAGATGTTTCCGGACGCGGCGGAGAGGTTCCGTCTTGAAAACGACCGCATCATGGATGGGGAGACGATCGACAAGTCGGAGGACGTGACCTTCCCCGACGGCTCGATCGTGCCGGTCATCACGCGCCTGCGGCGGATCACGACCGCTGACGGCGCCCACCATCTGGTGGGTTCGCGGATGGATGTCTCGCTTATCAAGGAAGCCCAGAGGAAGGCGGAGAAGGTCGGCGAAGATCTGCAGACCATCCTCAGCGCCATTCCGGTCGGCATTGCCATTCTCGACGAGACGTTCAACTTCGAATACGCAAACCCGACATTTTACGATTTCTGGGATGCAGGCGAGCAGTTCGACCTGCCCGGCCGCTCCTATCGCGACTTCCTCAAGGTCAATTTCGATCGCGGCATCTATGCCGGTTCGAACCTCAGCTTCGAGGAGATCTACCAGGGCCGGATCGCGGCGCTGACGGAAGGCGACGACAGGCCGCCGATCGAGGTGAAAAGCCGCAACGGCCGCAGCATCGTCATTTCCGGTACCGGGCTTTCCGGCGGCAAGACGCTGCTGACCTACATGGACATCACCGCCATCCGCAAGCGGGAGCAGGAGATCCACGAGGCCCGCGCGGCACTCGAACAGCACGGCGCGCTGATGCGCGACGCCACCAGCGCGATGTCGCAGGGCCTTCTGATCCTGCATGACGGCGAAATCATCTTCTGCAACGACGCTTTGGCGAGCATGCTCGAAATGCCGGCGGAAATGGCCACGCCTGGCAAACAGTGGCGGGACATCTTCCGCTTCTGCGTCAGGCGCGGCGACCTCGGTCCGCCGGACGTGGCCGCCGATACGCTCAGGAGCTGGGAGGAAAACCTGGCCGCCGGAAAGCCGGTATTCGCCGATTTCCGGGTCGAAGGGCGCAAGTGGATCCATGTCGAAGCCAATATCACCGGCAGCGATCACTGGCTTGCCATCTTCACGGATGTGACCGACACGAAGGAACGCGAGGAGGAGCTGACGCGGCTTCTGCAGCGCGCCGAGGCGGCAGACCGGGCGAAGTCCGAATTCCTCGCCAACATGAGCCACGAAATCCGCACTCCGATGAACGGCGTGCTGGGCATGGCCGAGCTGCTCGCCAAGTCCAATCTCGATACCCGCCAAAAGACGTTCATCGACATCATCGTCAAGTCGGGCAATGCGCTGCTCACCATCATCAACGACATCCTCGACTTCTCCAAGATCGATGCAGGCCAGATGAAGCTCCGCAAGGCGCCCTTCGATCCGGTCGAGGCGATCGAGGACGTGGCGACGCTGCTCTCCTCATCAGCCGCGGAAAAGGACATCGAGCTCATCGTGCGCGGCGATGCGTCCGTGCGCGAGACGGTCATGGGAGATGCGGGCCGGTTCCGCCAGATCATCACCAACCTGGTCGGCAATGCGGTGAAGTTCACCGAAAAGGGCCATGTCTTCATCGACCTGATGTCGAAGCCGGCAGGCCCAGGCAAGATGATGCTCACCGTCCGCATCGAGGATACCGGCCTCGGTATCCCGGAAGAGAAGCTCCGAGCAGTTTTCGAGAAGTTCTCGCAGGTGGATACGTCCTCCACCCGCCGCCACGAAGGCACCGGGCTCGGGCTTGCCATTACCGCCGGCCTTACGGAGCTCTTCGGCGGGCGCATCGAGGTCGAAAGCGAGCTGGGACGGGGTTCGGCCTTTACCGTGCATCTGCCGTTCGACGTCGTCAGCGAACGCAACGTCCAGACGGTTTTGCCGATCAATACGAGCGGCGCGCGCATCCTGGTGGTCGACGACAATCCCGTCAACCGCCGAATCCTTGGCGAGCAGCTTTCGATGTGGGGCTTCGATGCAGTCGCCGCCGACGGCGGTGCCGAGGGGCTTGCGATCCTCGGCGAGGCCGCCCGGATCGGCGTGGTTGTCGATGCCATTGTGCTCGACTACCACATGCCGGAAATGAACGGCCTCGACTTCGCCCGTAACCTGCGGCGCGACGCCCGGTTCGACGGCACCGGTGTCATCTTTCTGACCTCCATGGACATGGCCAGCGACGACAGCACCTTCCAGGCGCTCAATATCCAGGCGCATCTGATGAAGCCCGCCCGCGCCAACCTACTGCGCAGCACGATCATCGACGTGGTTCGCTCGATCCGCACGAAGCGGCGCGCGCTGGAGAACCTTCAGGTCCGGTCGGAGGCAATTCCTGTCCCTTCCCATCGGACGGAGCCCAACTCCCGTCCGGTACCTTCTTCCGTGCCCGTCATCGCCGACGAACCGGTCTCCACACCTCCCATGCGTTCCAGTCCGGCCCTCGATGTGCTGGTTGCGGAGGACAACGAGGTCAATCAGATCGTCTTCACGCAGATCCTGCAATCGACCGGCTGGCTATTCCAAATCGTCAAGAACGGTGCCGAGGCCGTCGAGGCCTGGAAAGAGCACGAGCCGGCGGTGATCCTGATGGACGTGTCCATGCCGGTCATGAACGGACATCAAGCGACCCAGAAGATCCGCGAGCTGGAGAAGCAGAGCGGGTCGCACACGCCGATCATCGGGGTGACCGCGCATGCGCTGGAAAGCGACCGTGAACTCTGCATCAAGGCCGGCATGGACGATTATCTGTCGAAGCCGATCAGCCCGGAGGCTCTGGAATCCAAGATCCGTGCCTGGATCGGCGGCGGTGCCGCGCATTCGGTTTCAGGCTAGCTCACAGTGGATTGCCTACTCCCATTGTACTAACCCGTATGGGGGGTTTTTCGGCGCAACGATTGTGCCATTCTCCATTCGCTCAACAGACTGTTGAGGGCTCGAACGGGAAAAACGGTCGAGCCCTAATTTTCCCAGTAAGTGCTGCGTCTGGTGAAGGGCTCGCGCCTTGGCGGACCGGCGCGAGCCCTCAGGCGGGCTCCGGCTCGCTGAGATGGCCGGTTTTTTCGCATCCCGCTTCAAACGACCGTTTCCTTCTTCAACCCGGTCTCGCCCGCTCCCTGCGCAAATAAATAACTGAACAGGCGGCGAAAGCTCGAATTGTAAGTACGTGCTAAAATAGATGTTTATAAACATGCTGTTCTCTTTGAGCCTGTGCACAGGGCTTCCCCAAGCAGGTCAGAAGGAACATCATGCAGCTCTCCCATATCCTCGGCGTTCTCTGTCTTTCCACGACATTGGCGCTTGCCCCTCTGAACATGATCTTGGTCGATAGTTCGCCAGCCTTTGCAAAGGGCGGCAACGGCGGCGGTAATGGTGGTGGCGGAGGCGGCGGTAACGGCGGTGGTGGAGGCGGCGGCGGTGGCGGCAATGGAGGAGGAGGCGGAGGAGGCGGTCACGGCGGCGGTGGCCACAGTGGCGGCAAAAGCGGCGACCGTTCGGGAAGCAAGGGGGCGAACGGCCGGAGCGCCGACAGCCGGACCGACAAGGCCAGCAGATCGCAGCAGGCCGGCAAGTCGAAGCCGAACGTAAAGACCGTCGGCAAGGGGGCGACCACGGCAGTTGGCCGGAAGTCAGCGGCGGCTCAGAAGGCAAAGCCGGAGAAAAATCTCGCTGCCCAACTGGCCGGGCTGAATTCGCTGAAACGCAATTACCACGCGCTGATGAATACGGCCGATCCTCGGATGGCGGCGATTTCCGCCTTCAGCACTGCCTACGCACAATATGAGCTCACGCACGGCGCCGCGCCGCCGGCGGACGATCCTGTTCTCGGCGATGCGGCCCTGAGCGAGGCTTTGGCGGCGGCGGGAAAAATGGAGACGGTCGCGCCGGAAGCCCTCGGCTGGGCGAAGGACGTGCTTGGCGTCGGACCGGCGGTCGGCACGATCGACAAGATGAGAGAAGCGCTGGCGAAGCAGACGACCGAACCCACCGACGATACGGATGCGGATGAGGACACAACCGAAACGCCTTCGCCGGACGAAACCGTTAACGGAGAGCCGGACGATACCGATCCGGTCGAAACCGCCGCCAGCGGAGACACTGCTACGGCCGAAGCGGCAACTCCCTGAGTTGATGCCGTGTGGCACGACAATACCGGCAAAGTCCCGGCCAAACCTTTTCCGGAAGGTAGCCATCTACTGACACAAAAGCACATCGGCACGGTGGAACCGGTGGTGGGCGAGGTGGCCTACCCGTTTCAGCCAGCCTGCCTTTGACGATGCAGCATTTCACGCACCAGGCTCACAAGCTCCAGCAGCGGCGTTCCCCGTCGCTGCTCCACATCGATCCGACGACAAATCAAACGCAGGTCCAAGCCCACAAACATCATGCTTACCCCAATGAATCAGCCCACCTGATATATAGCTGGATTTGCGGCCGAGGAGTATTTTCGTGTGCGCGGATCAGGAGAGTGACTTTGGCCGGCTTCCATTCGATTTAGGCCATAAGGGGATGTTGATGCAGCCGTTTCACCCAATGTCGAAGTTGATCTGGGTCAAGAACTAGGGTCACTTGAGATGTGAGACGGCACCATTGTACCCCCCAACGCAGTGCGGTCTTAGCGGCCGGTATTCATTGACCGGCCGCTTCCTTTTATCGGTACTTCGCCCTGGGCCGGGTCTTCTCGATTTATGAAGTCCAATAGATTGGAGCAGAAGAATGTGCCCTTGGATATTGTCGAGGATTGTTTGAAGATAGTAAGTGTGTTCTTTCATTTTGTATCTGATGCGACAGAAACACTACCCACAACGGATGATCTTCCAGACTGCGGTCTAGCTCCTTTGAGGGAATTGTGAGTTTCCATCCAGAGCGTAATGTTCTCTTTCTTCCCAGGTCATGCATAGAAGAGTCTTGAACTTGGGAGAGGCCCGCGCAGGGGGAACAGGCGCGGGCCTTCTGCTATTCAGGAGAATAGCGATCGTCGCTGTTATTGCAGCAAGGGTGCGGGACAGCGGGTCAGGCTTTGACGCCGCACAGCATCTCGCGTTTTCCGGCAAATCCGGGGCGACGTTCGACGGCGAAGCCGGCCGCGGATAAGTTGCGGCGCACGAAGCCGGCAGCGGCGTAGGTACCGAACGTCCCTCCCGGTACCGTCTTCTCGTGGATTGCCTGCATCAGGTCCGGCGACCACATGTCCGGATTGCGGGACGGGGCGAAGCCGTCGAGGAACCAGGCGTCGAAACCCAGTTCGATGGCCATCACGGATTCCAGCGCGGGACCGCAGACGACGGTGAGCCGGGTTTGCCGGTCCGCTTCGATCTCGACCCTTCCGGCGGGTTTATCCGGCCAGACGGCGGTAAGCGCTGTATGCTCCGCATCGATTTCCGGCCAACGGGCCAACGCGCGGTCGATCTCCTCGCTCTTCATCGGGTAGAGTTCGAAGGAAATGAAGTGAAGTTTTCCGGCCGGGAGGCGGGTGAGCTTCCATTGGCGCCAGGTTTCGCAGAAATTCAGACCCGTGCCGAAACCGAGTTCTCCGATCTTGAAGTCTCCGGATGGTGACCCGCAGTCCCGCCAACGATCCGGCAGGCCGTTGCCTGCGAGGAAGGTGTGGCCGCATTCCAGCCGCCCATCGGTGCGACAATAAAAGTGATCGCCAAACTTTTGCGAATAGGGCATATCGCCCTCGTGCCAGTCCAGCGGCTGGTCTTCCCGGGCAACACTGTCGGGGGTCGCAAGCTTTTCGAGGTCATCGTCGCTCATGGGACATGCGGATAATCCTGCCGGGTCCAAGGGTCAATCGGATCTTGGCGGTCGATCTCACGATCTTCCGGCAGCTGTCGATCTCGTCATCCTCGGAGGCGGCGTCATGGGCCTCTGGGCGGCGGTCAAGGCAGAGCGCCTCGGTATCAGGACGCTGCTCGTCGATGCGGGCCGGATGGGGCAGGGGGCGAGCGGCGGACTGCTCGGCGCGCTGATGCCGCATATGCCGGACAAATGGAACGAGAAGAAACAGTTCCAGTTCGACGCGCTGCTGTCGCTCGAAGAGGAGGTCGCCGGCATCGAGCAGGCGACCGGCATGACCTGCGGGTACCGCCGTTGCGGTCGGCTGATCCCCTTGCCGAAACCGCATCTCAGAACGATCGCCTTGCGGCACTCGCAGGATGCCGAAATCTGTTGGCATCAGCATGGCCGCCGTTTCCACTGGCATGTCGTCGATCGCGGCGTTCAGGAGGGTTGGCCGGATGCAACCTTTACCGAAGCCGGTCTTGTTCATGACACTTTCGCGGCGCGCGTTTCGCCGCGCGGTCTTACTGCGGCGCTTGTGGCTTTCCTGCGTGCGGCAAGACACGTCCGGATTATCGAGGGGCTTGTCGCCGATCGGGTCGATCCGGAGAAAAACCGTGTGATTTTCGCAGGCGGCGAAAGTACTGCCTTCGGACATTGCATCGTGGCGGCGGGCCACCAGTCCTTCCCGTTGCTGGGGGAAATCTCTCCGCCGCTGCCACGGCCGCTCGGACAGGCAGTGAAGGGCCAGGCGGCATTGCTCAGGGCCGACGTCGATCCGACACTGCCGATCATCTTCCTCAACGGGCTCTATGTCGTCGCCCACGAGGGCGGGCATGTCGCGGTCGGCAGCACCAGCGAGGACGTGTTCGAAGACGCAGCCTCGACGGACGGTCTGCTCGACGATCTGGTCAGCCGCGCTCGCGATCTCGTGCCGGCCCTGAGGGAAGCGCCGGTGATCGAGCGCTGGGCGGGGCTTCGGCCCAAAGCCATCGACCGCGACCCGATGGTCGGGCCGCATCCGGATCACCGCAAGGTGATTGCTCTTACCGGGGGCTTCAAGGTCAGCTTTGGGCTCGCCCACAAGCTCGCCGAAGTAGCACTCCGTACGGTAAACGGCGAGGAAATGCAGCTTCCGGACTCCTTTGCCCTGGAAAGCCACCTGGCCGCTGCCGCGCGCTAAACGCGAATCCTTCCGTCGCCCTCGTCGTTAATCTGTCACGCAAATCACGTACCTCCATTCGTGGGGTCGATGAGCAATACGTAAAATACCGGGGCGGAAAAGAAGGGACGCACGAGAAGGTGATGCATGCGTTATGCCATATATTTCACGCCTCCGGCTTATGATCCGCTGACGCTGGCCGCCGCCCAATGGCTTGGCCGCAACGCCTTTTCCGGCGAGGCCATGGAGCCGCCGGCGATCCGAGGCATCGGCATCCACGACATCGCCTTCAACACCGCGCTACCGCGCCGCTCCGGTTTCCACGCCACGCTGAAGTCGCCCTTCCGGCTTGCACCCGGCGTTACCGAACAGGCACTGCTGCGGCACCTGATGCGATTTGCGGGCGCGCACGATCCGTTTGATCTGCCGAGACTGGAAGTCGTTCGGCTCGGCAATTTCTTCGGCCTTGCACCGGTGCTGCCCTGCGAGACCATGCGGTTTCTCGCTGCCGCCGTCGTGCAGGAGTTCGACGCCTTTCGCGCTCCGCTTTCCGAAGCGGAGCTGGAGCGCTGCGATCCGGGCGACCTGACAGCTCCGCAATTTGCAAACCTGCACCGCTGGGGCCACCCTTACGTGATGGACGAATTCCGCTTCCACATGACCCTCACGGGGCCGCTTTCCGCGATCGACATGCCGCGCTTCGAGCTGGCGTTGCGCGATCACTTCGAACCCTTCCTCAGGAAGCCGGTCGAGGTCGCCAACCTCGCCCTATTCGTCGAGGAGGAGCAGGGCGCACCTCTCCTCGTCCACTCCCTGCATCCCATGGGTCGGGTGGCGTCACGCAAGATCGCCTGAGACCCTCCGGCGTCACTTTTGTTCAAGAAGCCAAGGCGCAAATCTGCTATATCCGCGTGATGGACAATATCTCGCAGGAGCAGGCAGCCGACCACATGCCGCTCGCGGACGCGGAAACCACCCGCTTCTGGCGGGACAGCCGCTTCGGCGGCATGGAGTGCCTGACCGCCACCTTCCTGACCCACGAATTCGCCCCGCATGCCCATGACACATTCAGCATCGGCGCCATCGAGAGTGGTGGCCAGATCGCCACGATCCGCGGCACAAGGGAAGCGTCCGGACCGGGCGACCTCTATCTCATCAACCCGGGCGAGATCCATGATGGAGCGCCCTACGAGGGCGGCTACCGCTACCGCATGATCTATCCGGACCTCTCGCTGCTGCGCGAAATCCTGGAAGACGTCACCGGGAAGCCTTTTCGGGGCATGCCCGCCTTCGGCAGGCAGATACTTCGCGACCAGTCGCTCGCGGATGCTTTCCATGCGGCGCATCGCACCCTCGAGTTGGGGTCCGGCGCGCTGGAGACGAGCCAGGCAATGTTCCTGGTGCTGGACGCCATGTTCCGGCGGCACGGCAGCTCGATCATCGTGCCGACCGATACAGCTGAAAGATCGGCCGTGCATCGGGCGCGCGACTACCTGGTGGAGAATTTCGCCAGCGATGTCGGACTGGAGGAACTTGCCGAAGTGGCGGGCTTGAGCCGTGCCCATCTCATCCGCGCCTTCCGCAAGGAATTTCACATCACGCCGCATTCCTTCCTCACCGACATTCGCATCCGCGAGGCGCGCAAGCGCTTGAGTCGGGGCGGTCCGCCGGCGGAAATCGCGCTCGAATGCGGCTTTGCCGACCAGGCCCATTTCACCCGCCACTTCAAATCGCGAACCGGACTGACCCCCGGGCAGTATCGCGCCCGCTGAACATCTCTTCCCATCGGCGACGGCCGTTGCGGGTCATAGGTGTCACTTTCCTTCAAGACGATAAATTTTCGCCGGCCTATGACCTCTGCTCCAATCGGAGGTTTTGACGTGAAAGAGAATGCAAGACTTGCGGATTTTCTCGGCGGCATGCGGGCGATCGCGCCGCTGATCGCTGCAGTGATCCCGATCGGCCTCGTCTTCGGGGCGGTGGCGGCGACCAAGGGGCTAACCCCGGCCGAAGCCGGGTTGATGAGCACGCTGGTGTTTGCCGGGGGTTCGCAATTCGTGGCAATGGACATCTGGACCCATCCGGCATCCTGGGCGGGCGTCGGCTTCGCCGCATTGCTGGTCAACATCCGCCATGTGCTGATGAGCGCATCGCTCGGCACCAGGATGCAAGGCTTCGGCCCGCGCGAGCGGTATTTCGCGATGCTTTTCCTGGCCGACGAGATCTGGGCGATGGCCGAGTTCCGGGCGAAGGTCGCCCGGCTGACGCCTGCATGGTTTGCCGGCCTGGTGGCACCCTTCTATCTTGCCTGGGTCGTCTCCGGTATCGGCGGGGCGGGGCTTGGCGCATTCCTCGGCGATCCGGTAGTGCTCGGGCTCGATTTTGCCTTTCCCGCGGTCTTCATCGTGCTGGTCATGGGTTTCTGGAAAGGGTCTGAGACCGGCGCCGTCCTGCTGGCAAGCGGTGCTGCCGCTGTCGCTACCCAGCATTTCGTGCCGGGCGTTTGGTACATTGCCGCCGGAGCGGTCGCGGGTCTGCTTACCGCCGTGGTTTCCGGCAACCGCCGCAGCGTGGAGGTGACGTCATGACCGTCGATCTCACGACCCTGCTCGCCATCATTGCCATGGCGGCGGCGACGGCGCTTACCCGCATCAGCGGCCTCATCCTCATTCGCCATGTCTCGCTCGAGGGCAGCCGCCGCAAGGCGATCGAATCGATTCCGCCGGCGGTGCTGATGGCGGTCGTCGCGCCGACGGCATTCGCGACCGGGCCTGCCGAAACAATCGCCTGCGCGGTGACTGCTTTTGCAGCACTTCGCCTCCCGATGCTCGTTTCGGTGGCACTCGGCGTCGTCTCGGTCGCCTCTCTCAGGGCGTTTGGTATCTGAGCCCGCTTTCGGCCTCGACATTGCGCAAAACGGTGGGCTACCGTCGCGGTAAAGTTCGAGGGTGATTTGATGCAGGCACAAGACTATCCGCGCGATCTCATCGGCTACGGCCGCTCCACTCCCGATCCAAAGTGGCCGGGCGGCGCGCATGTCGCCGTTCAGTTCGTGATCAATTACGAGGAGGGCGGCGAGAGTTCCATCCTCGATGGCGACGCTGCTTCCGAATCGCTGCTCTCGGAGATCGTCGGGGCCGCCCCCTGGCCCGGCCAGCGCAACCTCAACATGGAGTCGATCTATGAATACGGCTCTCGCGCCGGCTTCTGGCGGCTCTGGCGCATGTTCACCGAGCTCAAGGTGCAGGCAACCGTCTATGGCGTGACACTTGCCATGGCCCGCAACCCGGAAGCGGTCGCCGCGATGAAGGAGGCGGGCTGGGAAATCGCCAGCCACGGCTATCGCTGGCTGGAATACAAGGATTTTTCCGAGGAGAAGGAACGCGAGCATATCCTTGAGGCGGTGCGCCTTCACACGGAACTCGTCGGCGAGCGGCCCTATGGCATGTACCAGGGCAAACCGTCGGGCAACACGCTTCGGCTGGTGATGGAGGAGGGCGGTTTCCTCTATTCCTCCGATTCCTACGCCGATGATTTGCCCTATTGGGTGCCGGGTCTCGGTGGTAAGCCGTTCCTGATCATTCCCTATACGCTCGAGACCAACGATATGCGGTTTGCGACGCCGCAGGGGTTCAATGCCGGGGATCAGTTCTTCAATTACCTGAAGGATGCCTTCGACGTGCTCTATCAGGAAGGTAAGGAGGGCAGCCCAAAGATGATGTCCGTCGGTCTTCACTGCCGCCTTGTCGGGCGGCCGGGTCGCGCTGCGGCACTGCGGCGCTTCATCGAATATGTGCTCGGCCACGACAAGGTCTGGCTGCCGCGCCGCATCGAGATCGCCCATCATTGGCACCAGCATCACAAGCCGGCAGGCGCGCCATGACTGCGCGGGGAGATTTCATCGCGAAATTCGGCGGCGTTTTCGAGCATTCGCCGTTTATTGCCGAGCGCGCCTACGATGGCGGCCTCGTCTTCGTACCGCTGTCGGCGAAGGGGGTCCATGCCGCGCTGGTCTCGGTTTTCCGCAAGGCGGGCCGCGAGGAGCGGCTGGGTGTGCTGCGCGCCCACCCCGACCTCGCAGGCAGGCTCGCGATCGCCGGAGAATTGACCGAAGACAGTAAAAGGGAGCAGGCGGGTGCGGGGCTCGACCAACTGAGCGCGGAAGAACATGCGCGCTTCACCGAGCTCAACACGGCTTATACGGAAAAATTCGGCTTTCCCTTCATCATCGCGGTCAAGGGCCTCGGCAAGCAAGACATCCTCGCCGCCTTCGAAAAGCGCATCCACAACAGCGTCGAAGAAGAATTCGAAACCGCCGCCGCACAGGTTGAGCGGATCGCGCTGCTGCGGCTGCTTTCGATGCTGCCGGAGGGGTGATGGATGCGGTTCTTTCCTCTAGACCTTGCCTCGCTTATATTGATGACATCAGGAGTGATGCTCTCATGAGACCGTCGGAAGTGTTGGAGAGGAACAGGGAGATTATTCGAGCGATCGTGGCCCGTCGGCAGGTCTTCAACCCGCGTGTCTATGGGTCAGTGCTTTACGGTAGCGACCGTGTGGACAGCGATCTGGACATCTTGGTGGATCCATCGCCGACGACATCGCTCTTTACGCTCGGCGGCCTCCAGGGTGATTTAGAGGAAGCCCTCGGAATTCCGGTAGACGTAAAGGTGCCTGGGGATTTCCCACCCGACATCCGCGCGCGCGTCGTAGCGGAAGCTGCCGCTATATGAGTTCCGAGCGCCTTCAAACACATCTCGACCGCATGATTTTCGCCGGCGAAAAGGCCGTGAAATATGTGCGAGGTATGGATGGGGATGGCTTCCGCGAAAACGAAATCATACAGGATGCGGTCATTGCCAACATCATGGCAATCGGCGAATGCGCGACAAAGATAATGGAGCAGTCCCCGGATTTCGTTGTAGGACATCCCGAGATTCCCTGGCGGGATATCAAGAACATGCGCAACCGTATTGCGCATCAATATTTTCAGCTCGATATCGAAACGGTCTGGCGGACTGTGGATCAGATGATTCCTCAGCTACTCTCGCAACTCCAGGCCGCCCGCCCCAGTGAATAGAAGCACCTTCCATAACGCTTTTCTCCCGATCTTCCGTCCCCTATATTGTCAGTATCAGGAGTGATGCCGTCATGAGACCGTCGGAAGTCTTGGAGAAGAACAGGGAAGCGATCCGGGAAGCGACAAAGCGCTTTAACGCGGCCAATCCGCGTGTCTTCGGCTCGGTGGCCCGCGGCGAGGACGGACCGGAGAGCGATCTCGACATCCTGGTCGACGCACTTCCGGGGACAACGCTGTTCGATCTGGGCGGGCTTCAGGCTACACTCGAGACGCTTCTGAGGATCAGGGTCGACATTGTTACCTCGGGTGGCCTGAAGCCGTCCATGCGGGAACGGATACTGTCGGAAGCGGCCGCTATATGAGCGCGGATCGCCTGAAGGAATATCTCGACCAAATGCGATCGGCCGCGTCTCGGGCCTGCGAATTTATAGATGGCACGACACAGGAAGCCTTTCTCTCCGACGTTCGCACTCAGATGGCGGTGGCGATGGCGCTGGTTTTGATCGGCGAAAGCGCGGCGCGTATCATGATGCATCATCCGGATTTTCCTGTCGATCATCCCGAAATTCCTTGGTCGAAAATGCGGGGAATGCGCAATTTCGTCGTCCATGATTATTACGAGCTTGAGCTTCCCGTTGTCTGGGAAACCGTGCAGACATCTCTCCCGGCGCTGATTTCCAACCTCGATTCCCTCCGCCACTGGCGTGCTCAAGGCGAATAATAAAAGGCTTTTGAATTGACAGATTTTCTCCAGATCCGACCGCTCACGAAGGAAGCCTTTGCGCCCTTCGGGGACGTGATCGAGGCCGATCCTGCGACCATGAAACTCATCAATGGCGGCACGACGGAGCGCTTCCATGCGCTGGCAGCACCCGAGGCAGCGGGCGAGGGCGCGCGGATCATCCTCAGCATATTCCGTGGTCAGCCGCGGCAATTTCCCTACTCCGTCACGATGATGGAACGGCATCCGTTCGGCAGCCAGAGCTTTTCGCCGCTATCGCAACGGCCGTTCCTCGTCGCGGTCTCACAGGATCGGAACGGCAAACCCGATATTCCCCTGATATTCCTGGCGCGAGGAGACCAAGGGGTGAACTATCGTCGGAACGTCTGGCATCATCCGCTGATGGCGGTCGGCACTGCCAGCGATTTCCTGGTTGCCGACCGTGAAGGTCCAGGCAACAATCTCGAAGAATTCTTCTTCGAAACTCCCTATCTGATTGCGGAGCCTAGCCTATGACAGGCCTCACCACCCATGTGCTCGATACCGCCAGCGGCCGGCCTGCCGAAGGGTTGAAAATCGATCTCTACCGGTTGAGCGGTGAGTCCCGCGAGAAGATCAGATCCGTCGCCACCAACGCAGACGGGCGCGTCGACGGCGGGCCGATCCTGATGGGCGAGAGCTTTCTTGCCGGCGAATACGAACTCGTCTTTCACGCGGGCGATTATCTTCGCGCGCAGGGGACGAAGCTTACCGAACCCGCCTTTCTCGACATTGTCCCGATCCGCTTCGGCATCTCCGACACGGCGGCGCATTATCACGTGCCGCTGCTTCTCTCGCCCTATGGTTATTCCACCTACAGGGGAAGCTGATGCGTTTTGCCGCGATCGCCGACATCCATGGAAACTGCGCGGCGTTGCGGGCCGTCCTGGACGACATCGCCTCGATCGGCATCCGCGACATCGTCAATCTCGGCGATTGCTTTAGCGGGCCTTTGGAAGCGGATCGGACCGGCGATCTCCTCTTGCTTCTCGATATGCACGCGGTGCAGACGGTTCGGGGCAATCACGACCGTTATCTTATGGAAACGCCGACCGAGGTGCTTGCACCCTCCGACGCGCATGCCCATGCGCAGCTTGCCGAGCGGCATTTCGACTGGCTGCGCAAATTGCCGTTCAGCATGGTTTATCGTGACGAGGTTTTTCTCTGCCATGCCACGCCACATGAGGATAATGTTTATTGGCTGGAGCAGGTGTCCAGCGACGGGCATGTCTTTCTAAAGCCGCTCTCCGAGATCGACGCAATTGCGGAGGGCGTCGATCAGACTTTGATCCTGTGCGGCCACAGCCATATTCCCCGCGCGGTACAGCTTTCGGACGGCCGCCTCATCGTCAATCCGGGCAGCGTCGGTTGCCCCGCCTATGACGACGACAGGCCGTTCGTTCACAAGGCGGAGACAGGCCACTGCATGGCGTCATACGTCGTCATCGAAAAGACCGCTTCCGGCTGGGTGCCGCAATTCCGCAATGTGCCATATGACCACATGGCGATGTCACGGCTGGCGGCCGAAAACGGTCGTCTCGATTGGGCCACGGCGCTGGCGACGGGCCGGGTGGGCTAGCCGTCCGGCGCAACGTTGCTTTGATTTCGCACACTGAGCCCGCTTGAAGGAGATCGGAAACCATTCGGCAATCCTTGCCCCCGATACTTCTCCTCGATTCGGAAAGTGGAGATGGTCATGGCTCAATCGCGCGCAAAATCGGCTTCACGGCGTAAAGGCGGCAAGCGCTCGTCGGCGGCTTCCGGCTCTTCGCTCCTGCCGTGGGTGGGCGCTCTGGCGGCCGTGGCCGGCGGCATTGCGCTCTATGATAATTCGGCGGCGGCGCGGAGGTTCATTGCCAGTCTGACGGCTGAAAGGCCGGTTCAGGTTGCGGCGAGACCCAATTCCGCCTCCGACAAGCCGGTTCCGCCTAAACCTGTTGCCGCAACCGCTCATCGTCCCGCGACCTCAAAGCCTGCAACACCGCCGGACCAGAGCCATACGGCGGCGATCATCCCGCCGGCACCGATCGGCAAGCCAATCGCCGAGGAGACGCCGAAGGTCGGGGAACCGTCGAAAGCGGACGAGGGGCCTGCCGGTGCCTATCAGGCGAAATTCTATCTCTGCGGAACGGCCAAGCAGGACGATTGCGTCGTCTCGGCGGATCGCTTCGTTTTCCACGGACAGAAGATCCGCCTTGTCGGCATCGAGGTGCCGGACATCAAGAAACCGGCCTGCGAGGCAGAACGCATCAAGGCAAGCGACGCGGAACTGCGGGTGCGCGCCTTTCTTGATTCTGGTCCCTTCGAGCTGGTCACCTGGCAGGGGAACGATTCCGAGATCGACGGCCACAAGCTGAGACAGGTTACCCGCAACGGCATGTCGCTCTCCGATATCCTCGTGCGCGAAGGCCTTGCCCGCAAGCCGGGTGCCAAGGGCGGCTGGTGCTGAGCCGCCCGGTCGCCGATGCAAATCAGAACGGCATGTTAGCCAGGATATTGCGGTCCACCGTCTGAATGTCCCGCTTGCCGCAAAGCGCCATGGTGATATCCATCTCCTTGCGGATGATTTCCAGTGCTGCGGTCACGCCGGGCTTGCCCATGGCGCCGAGGCCGTAGAGGAAAGGCCGGCCGATATAGGTGCCGCGGGCGCCGAGCGCCACGGCCTTCAAGACGTCCTGGCCGGAGCGGATGCCGCTGTCGAAATGCACTTCGATGCGATCGCCCACCGCATCGACGATCCTCGGCAGCATGCTGATGGAGGAAGGGGCGCCGTCGAGCTGGCGGCCGCCATGGTTCGAAACGATGATCGCATCCGCCCCGGTATCGGCAGCAGCGCGCGCATCCTCCTCGTCGAGGATGCCCTTGATGATCAGTTTGCCGCCCCAGAGGTCCTTGATCCAGCGGACGTCTTCCCAGGAAAGTCGCGGGTCGAACTGCTCGGCGGTCCAGGCGCCGAGCGAGGAAAGGTCGGAGACGTTGCTCGCATGGCCGACGATATTGCCGAAACCGCGGCGCTTGGTGCCCAGCATTTCCAGGCACCAGCGCGGCCGGGTCACGAGCTGCAGAGCTGCGTTGAGCGTCGGCTTCGGCGGAGCGGCAAGGCCGTTGCGCAGGTCCTTGTGGCGCTGGCCGAGAATCTGCAGATCGGCGGTGACGACGAGCGCCGAGCACTTGGCAGCCTTGGCGCGACCGATCAGCCGCTCGATGAAGCCACGATCCTTCATCACATAGAGCTGGAACCAGAAGGGTTTCGTCGTCACCGAAGCGACGTCCTCGATCGAGCAGATGCTCATGGTGGAGAGCGTGAAAGGTACGCCGAACTCTTCTGCGGCCTTCGCCGCCAGCATCTCGCCGTCGGCATGCTGCATGCCAGTCATTCCGGTCGGCGCCAGCGCCACGGGCATCGCCGCCTTCTGTCCGATCATGGTGGTTTCCAGCGAGCGATTGGTCATGTCGACGAGCACGCGCTGGCGCAGCTTGATCTTGGCGAAATCGTCCTCGTTCGCCCGGTAGGTTCCTTCGGTCCAGGCGCCGCTGTCGGCATAGTCGAAGAACATTTTCGGGACACGGCGGCGGGCGAGGGTTTTGAGGTCTGCAATGGTCAGCGGCTTGGACATATTTCGCGGTTTCCTCCGGACAGTGCCGGAGAACTACCACATCCGGAACCGGGCGCCAGAGGAATATCCGTCGCAGCCCGGCTTTTCAGCCGACGATTCTCGCCTTCATCGCCTGTCCCGCCACATAGGTCTCGACGACGGCGCGGTCGTCGCCCATGGTCTGCAGCAGGAACAGTTCTTCCGGCAGCGTCTTGACGGTCTCCATGCGCAGTTTCATCGCAGGCGTCGGCGCAGCATCCAGCACCACCAGGTCGGCGTCGGTGCCGGGTTCCAGCGTGCCGATCCGGTCTGTCAGCGACAGCGCCTCGGCGTTGCCGCGGGTCATCAGGTAGAAGCTTTCGAGCGGGTTAAGCCGCTCGCCCAGAAGCTGCTGGATCTTGTAGGCCTCGTCGAGGGTGCGCAGCATCGAATAGCTCGATCCGCCGCCGATATCGGTCGCGACAGCCACGCGCACCGGCTTTTCCCGCCGCATCAGCGATTTCATCGGAAAGAGACCGGAGCCGAGGAAAAGGTTGGAGGTCGGGCAGTGGACGGCGACCGCGCCTGCTTCGGAGAGCACGTCCGCTTCTCGTTCCGAGAGGTGGATAGCATGGCCGAGCAGGGTCTTCTTTCCCAAAAGCCCGTAGCGGGCATAGATATCCGTATAGTCCTTCGCCTCCGGATAGAGTTCGCAGGTGTAGCGGATTTCCTCGTGGTTCTCGGAAAGATGAGTCTGAATGTGGAGGTCCGGGAACTCCTCCGCCAGCGCCTGGGCCGCCTTCATTTGCCCCGGCGTCGAGGTGATCGCGAAGCGCGGCGTAATGGCGACGTGGTTACGGCCCTTGCCGTGCCAGTCGGCGATCACGGCCCGCGTCTCGTCATAGCCCATTTCCGGCGTGTCGAGCAGGCCCTGCGGCGCGTTGCGGTCCATCATCACCTTGCCGCCGACCATGCACATGCCCCGCTTCAGGGCTTCGGCGAAATAGGCATCGGCGGAGGTCTTGTGGACGGAGCAATAGGCGACGGCCGTCGTCGTGCCTTGGCGGATGAGTTCGTCGTAGAAATGGGTGGCGATCCGCGCCGCGTGGTCGCTTTCGACGAACCGGCATTCCTCCGGGAATGTATAGGTGTTCAGCCATTCCAGAAGATTGGCGGCATAGGAGGCGATCACCTGCATCTGCGGGAAATGCATGTGGGTGTCGATAAACCCCGGCAGGATGAGATGCGGCCGGTGGTCGATTTCCTCAATCCCATCCGCCGCCTTTGCCTTGACCGTCGCGTAATCGCCGACGGCTGCAATTTTGCCGCTCTCGATCAAAAGTGCGCCATCGCTTTCATACGCATAGCTTTCGCTATCGGTCAGGGAAAGCGGCGCCCGCTTGAAGGAGAGCAGCCGTCCGCGGATAAGCATCTGGGTCATTGCGATATCGTGCTTTCGTACCAGGCGGTCAGCAGCTTGCGTTCCTCCGGCGAGATGCCGGTAACATTGCCGGGGGGCATGGCATGGCTCCGGCCGGCCTGGATATAGATTTCCCGTGCATGCGCCGCAATCTCCCGGTCCGTCTCCAGCCTGACGGATTTCGGCGTGAAGGAAATGCCTTCCCAGACCGGTTCAGCCGCGTGGCACATCGAACAGCGTGCGAGGACCACGTCCTTTGCGGCGCCGAAATGCGCGTTGGAGGCAAACTTCTGCTCCATCGGAGTTATTGGCGGCGTCATCGATGTCTCGATCTCGCCGGTCAGTACCTTCGGGACAGTCGAAAGCCAGATGATGACGATGAAGATGAGGACCGTCACCAGCCAGGTCCAGGTCGGCTTACCCTTCCTTGCGTGCGTGGTGTTGAACCAGTGCCTTATTGTGACCCCCATCAGGAAGACGAGCGCGGCGATCAACCAGTTGAAGGCGGTCGCAAACGCCAGCGGATAGTGGTTCGACAGCATGAAGAAGATGACGGGCAGCGTCAGGTAGTTGTTGTGAAGCGAGCGCTGCTTGGCGACGAAGCCGTATTTCGGGTCCGGCGTGCGGCCGGCGATCAGGTCCGCCACGACGATCTTCTGGTTGGGAATGATGATGAAAAAGACATTGGCGGACATGATCGTCGCGGTGAAGGCGCCGAGGTGCAGGAAGGCGGCGCGGCCGGTGAAGACCTGGGTGTAACCCCAGGCCATGGCGATCAGCACCACATAAAGTACTGCCATCAGGCCCCAGGTATTGTTGCCGATCGGCGACTTGCAGAGCTGATCGTAGATGATCCAGCCGATTGCCAGCGAGGCCAGCGAGATGAGGATGGCCTGCCAGGGGGCGAGCTCCATCACCGTCGGATCGATCAGGAAGAGGTCGGCGCCGCCATAATAGACGATGCAGAGCATCAGGAAGCCGGAGAGCCAGGTGAAATAGCTCTCGTATTTGAACCACGTCAGATGCTCGGGCATCTCGGCCGGCGCCACCAGATATTTCTGGACATGGTAGAAGCCGCCGCCGTGCACCTGCCACTCTTCGCCATAGACACCGGCCGGCAGGTGCTGCCGTTTTACCAGACCGAGATCCAGCGCGATGAAATAAAAAGACGAACCGATCCAGGCGATCGCGGTAATGACGTGAAACCAGCGGGCGGCAAAGCTCAGCCACTCCCAGGCAACGGCGTATTCATACATTCAGGGTCCCCTTCGATTCCCTTTATTGCCCCCCGGCCCGCCACTCTGCGAAAAAAACGGGAAGGAGGGAAGCGATTATCTGCGGGAACATTTTTGTTCCTCTCGACGGAACTCACGTCGGTGACTCCGAGTTCTCACCTGCGCGTGATCTTAAGATGACCATTTTCGAATGTATTAATTGTGCATTGCGGAATATCGGAATGGCCGGCTAGGCCGACTCACGTAATGTGACAAATGCAAGTCAACCGGCGAGGTCCGGGTATTGCGTGAAAAGCTCGCCGGAGATGGCATCATCAACGGAGACTAAGCTCATGCGTGGTATTCTGACAGGTGTGATGATTGCGTTTGTATCCTGCGTTGAGGCCGGCACGGCAACCGCCCACGAGGCCCATAGCCCAACCGGCGTCACCTGGAAATATGACGGCTTCTGCTGCAATGGAGACAACCATACCGGCGACTGCCAGATGATCTCGACGAAGAACGTCAAGGTTACGAAAGGCGGCTATGAGATCTCGCTTGGTCCCGGCGACCACAGGCTGATCACCAGGCCGCACCATTTCTCGCTGAAACAGAGCCAGGCGCGGCGCAGCTATGATGAGGAATATCATCTCTGCCTGTATCCGACCGAGGATACGCTTCGCTGTTTCTATGCGCCGGACATGAGTTACTGAGGCCGCCGAAAACGGCCAGACGGTTTTCCCTCCGGAGGTGCGGCGGATAGGAAACCGGCTGCTAACCTTCGGTGCCCGGCATGGTTTTGAGCAGAAAGTCACGAAAGGCGCGGATTTTTCGGGAGTTCCTGCGCGCCTCCGGATAGGCGATCCAATAGTCGCTGCCGTCATGGCCCAGAATGTCGAACGGCTGGATCAGTCGCCCGAGGGCGATATCGGCGGTATAAAATTCCGGATGCAGAATCGCCACGCCCTGACCGGCGATCGCGGCGGATGCCTCGAAGGCCTGCGCGCCGAATCTGCTGACCGGCCGACCGGTGAGATCCACATCCGGCAGGCCGGCTGCGGCAAACCAGACCGGCCACCACGGATCGCCCGGATCGATTATCCTGAGTTTGAGGATATCCTCAGGCGTTTTCACCCCACCGATCGTCGCGGCCAAAGCCGGGCTCAGCATCGGCGTAAAATGATTATGCATCAGAAAATGCGTGCGTAAGCCAGGCCATTCGCCCTTTCCGCTGCGGATCGCTATGTCCGCCTGGGTGCGCGAGAAATCGACCATCTCCTGCGATGTCTCCAGTCTCACGGCAATGCCGGGATTTTCGAGCTGGAACGTGCCGAGATGCCGCGCCAGCCATTGCGCGGCGAAAGTAGCTGTCGAATGGACGATCAGCGTGCTTTCCGCCGCGTTGCTGAGGCTCGCAACGGCGCTTTCCATGATCGCGAAGGCTTCCGTGAGCCTCGGCGCCAGCCGCTCGCCGGCCTCGGTCAACGTGACTTGCCGCGGACGGCGCAGGAAAAGCTGTTCCTTCAGTGTGTCTTCCAGAAGCTTGATCTGATAGCTGACGGCGGTCTGCGTCAGCCCCAGTTCCTCGCCGGCCTTGGTGAAGCTCATCTGCCGCGCGGCGGATTCGAAGACCCGCAAGGCGTTTAACGGGAACTGTTTCGACATCTTCATGGATGAGTTCTCTTGATGCATAGATACGGTTATTCGATTGGATAACCGCCGATCCCGAGCGCACATTACCTCCACAGCGAACCTATGGAAACGGATTTATCCCGTTGGAGGTCAACAATGTTTTCCATAACCCACATGCATTTCGGGCGGCTTCTGCCGCATGTCTCTCTGGCTGAACTGTTCCATCGCTTGCTCCGGAAGCATCAAGACAGCGTCGATATGGAAGAGATGCCGGAAAGCTGGCAGCGGGATATCGGCATGCTGGACGGACGGGACCGGCGAGGTGCGCCGGAAGAAGGCTCATTCAAAGCGGCGCGGACGATCTATACTCAACGAAGCCTGTAGGCGATGCGAAGAGCGTCAGGCCAACGGCGGGGCGAGCTGGCCCGGCGCCAGTGCCAGTTCACGGGCTACGGCCGCCTGGATCCAGGCGGCGAAGGCCTTGACCTTTGCCGCATTCTTGCGCCCAGGCGGATAACAAAGCCAATAGGTCTTGGTATCGCTGAGGGCGAGATCGAAAGGCTGCACGAGGCGACCCGAGGCAAGTTCGGCCTTGAACAGGAAGGGGCTGAGCATGGCAACGCCATGGCCGGCGATTGCGGCATTCGCTTCCAGGTCCAGCGCCCCATATGCATCGAGCTGCATCTGCCTGATGCCGATAGGATCAAGGCCGACGGCCTGGAACCAGTCGTTCCACAGCCCCTTGCCGTTCGAAATCCACGGCGGCTTCATCAGGTCGGCGGGCGTCTCGATGCCGCCGACGCTTTCGGCGAGTTGCGGATTGAGCATGGGCGCATAGGTTAGGCGCAATATCGGATGGCAGATCAAGCCGTCCCAAGGGTTTGCCCCAATGCGGATCGCCACATCGGTCGGTTGCGGATATTGCCCGTCGTGGGCATCGCTGCGCACCAGCCGCACGGCGATATGCGGATGTTCGAGCTGGAATTCGCCGATATGCCGTGCCAGCCAGTGAGAGGCGAAGGTCGGCGGGGAGTGGATTTCCAATGTCTCCTCCGTCGTGCCGCGCGCTTCCTGCATCGCTTCAGACAAAAGGGAAAAAGCCTCGGCTACTTTCGGCAGGAGATTGCGGCCGGTTTCCGTCAGCTGCAGCGCCCGCGGCTTGCGGAGGAATACCGCGTCGCCGAGATAGTCTTCGAGCAGTTTGATCTGGTAGCTGACCGCGGTCTGGGTCATGCCGAGCTCTTCCGCCGCGCGGGTGAAATTTTGAAGGCGCGCGACCACCTCGAAAACCCTAAGTGCATTCAGCGGAAAACGGCGCGACAATTTCATCAGGAGGCTTTCATCGATAAGCTCTCTTTATCGCTGCCCACTGTAATTGAATTGGAAATCCCCGGCAATCCGGGGCATTCATGATCTCGCGCAACCAATATTATTGATCGATGTGGAGCAGACCATGCTGTCCGCAAACGCTAAAGCCGTGTCTCTTGCACCCGGCCCCCTGCAATCCAATGGCTTTGATGGCGCTTGGCGTGCCTTCGGCCGGTTCCTCTCTCGTCTCGTCATGCGCGGTCCGCGGCGAGTGCCCGACTTGCCGGCTGATCTGTGCGGCGATGTCGGATTTGCCGACAGCCTGCCCCTCGATCGCGAAACCGCCTTCTGGGATGCTAGACAGCGTTCAAACGCTCGGGACCTGCCGCTTTGAGGCGGTTTCCTCCAGCGCGGCGTGGGTCTCCAGCAGTTCAGCTGCGACCATCGCTGCGATGACGGCGGGCCGCTTGTCCTTCACCGCATTGCCGCCGATCGGCAGGATGAGATGGGAAAGCATCGCCTCGTTGCCGCCCTCACGCTTCAGCCAATGGGAGAATGTCGCGCGCTTGGTAAGCGAGCCGATCATGCCGACATAGGCGAGGTCGGGACGCGAAAGAGCCTCTTTGGCGATCAGGAAATCCAGCGCGTGATCGTGGGTAAGGATGATCGCTGCACCGCCGGCTGGGATCTTCTTCACCAAGGTTTCCGGCATGGCGGTCAGATGCGTTTCCGTTCCCGCCGGCAGATCCTCGAGGGCTTCGGGCCGCGTCTCGACGACGGTCACGGCGAAGGGCAGGGGTGCCAGCGCGCTGGCGAGCGCCTGACCGACATGACCTGCACCGAAGATGAAGACCGAGGGGCGCTGCTCCAGTTTGCCTCGCATTCGCGCCTCCAGCGCGTCGGCCAGCGCCTGGGACATCGGCGTAAAGGCAAGCCGCGTGCGTCCGCCGCAGCACTGGCCGATTTCCGGGCCAAGCGGGATATCCATCACGCTCTCGCCGCCGCCGCCAAGCATCGCACGGGCATTGTCGATCGCCATGTATTCGAACTGGCCGCCGCCGATCGTGCCCCAGATCGCTTTCTCGGCCACCAGCATGAAGGTGCCGGCCTCACGCGGCGTCGACCCCTTCGCCTGCGCGATCTCGACCAGCACGCAGGCGGGATGAGCGGCGATGAATGAGGCGAGGCGAAAGTCTGTCGTCATGGTCTCACTCTGTGCACCAATCCAAATTCAGTGCAAGGCCTGCGCCTTGAGCTTGCAGGGCGGCTTGATCCCTGTTCAGCGCGGATTTCTCGATCCTGATCCGGAAGCGGTAGGGCCCGGTCGGTAGGTCCCGTCTCTCCCGGAGCAGGGTTGCCCCCAGGGCCTTCGAAAAGAAGAGCTAAATCGGGAACTATCCGTGGTGCCGCCAGTTCGCTCCCCGGACGTTCGTAGCGTCGCTTTACCACTTCCAGTTTACTTTCCAGCACGAGGAATAACCATGTTCAGCTTTGACAAGCGGTTGCAGTATCCGGTGAAGGTTACTGCCCCGGATCCCATTTTCGCGAGGATGTTGCAGCAGGCGATCGGCGGCGTCGAAGGAGAAATCCGGGTCTGTATGCAGTATTTCTTTCAGGCCTGGGGCGCGCGGGGGCCGAATACCAAATATCGCGACATGCTCCTGCACACGGCAACGGAGGAGATCGGTCATATCGAAATGTTAGCGACCGCGGTCGCGCTCAATCTTGATAAGGCACCGGTTGCATTGCAGGAAGCCGGATCTGCGGATGGCGTCGTCGGCGCCGTGATGGGCGGAGAAAATCCGCGCCACGTGATCGAAGGAATGCTGCACCGCCACATCCTCTCCACCGGTCTTGCGGCATTTCCGGCCAATTCCGAAGGCGTGCCCTTCGACATGTCGCATATCTATGCGAGCGGCAATCTGGCAGCCGACATGTATTGCAACGTCGCTGCAGAAGCCACCGGCCGGGTTCTAGCTGTCCGTCTCTACAATGCCGCGCATGATGAAGGCATGAAGGATATGCTGCATTTCATGATTGCGCGTGACACCATGCATCAGCAGCAGTGGCTCGCAGTGATCGAGGAACTGGGCGGGCACGAAAAGGTCCTGCCGATTCCGAACAGTTTCCCGCAGGAAAAGGAAGACCAGCGTCACAACTACGACTTCTTTGCCACGGCAGCCGACGGGTCCGTGCCGCCTCCCGCGCGCTGGAACGACGGCCTCACCATGGATGGAAAGGGCAAGTTCACCGTCTTCCAGAACGAGCCGATGGGTGAGGAGCCCGTGCTTGGTCCCGCAAGACCGGACAGCGGCGCCCAGACCGACCAGATCGGCTAAAGCCGCTCTTTAGCGGAACGCAATAGCTCCAGAGGGCGGGCCGCTCTTGCGGCCCGTCTTATGTTAGAGGGATGATTGACCATCACTCGGTGTTATTTTCTGTTTCGAAGACCGGAGCAAATCGCAGCCGCCCGCGCGGCACGGGTCCATGGAACAGGATCCTCTGCACGTAGCGGCTGTCCACTCCTTCATACGAGAGCAGGCCGTCACTTTCAAAACCCGAGCCGCGATAAACGTCCGGGTTGCCGATCAGGGCGCAGCCCGCCGCGCCGCGCTGCTTCAGCCTCTCCAGCCCTTCGCTTATGAGCGCTTTGCCGATTCCCTGCCGTTGCCGCTCCGGTTGCACCGATATGGGGCCAAGCCCGAACCAGCCGCCGTGGATGCCGTCGATGGTGACAGGCGAAAAGGCAACATGCGCGACGATGGCTCCATCATCCTCCGCAACCAGCGACAGCGTAAGATCGCCGGATTTTCGCAGCCCCCGGATAATGGCTCCCTCTGTTCCCGAGCTATAGGGCATGGCCGCAAACGCCGTCTGGGTCAGCTCATGGATTATGTCTTCGTCGCCGGGGCGTTCGGGGCGGATGTTCAAGGTCATCCCATAGATTTCAGCCGTTCGACCGCCATCAGCACGCGTTCGGGTGTGGCCGGCGCGTCGAGCCGCGGGCAGATCCGGTAGTCGGCGACGCTTGCCACCGCCATGGATATCGCCTCGAACACCGAGATCGCCAACATGAAGGGCGGCTCACCGACAGCCTTGGAACGGCCGATGGTCGGCTCGGCGTTTTCGGACCATTCCGCCAGCTTGACATTGAAGGTCTTCGGCCGATCGGAGGCGAGCGGGATCTTATAGGTCGACGGCGCATGGGTGCGCAGCCGGCCCCTGGCATCCCACCACAGTTCTTCGGTGGTCAGCCAGCCGAGGCCCTGCACGAAACCGCCCTCGATCTGGCCGATATCGATGGCCGGATTGAGCGACTTGCCGACATCGTGGAGGATGTCGGTGCGCTCCACGAGATATTCTCCCGTCAGCGTGTCGATCGCCACCTCCGAACAGGCGGCGCCATAGGCGAAATAATAGAACGGCCTGCCGCGGCCTGCCTTTCGGTCCCAATGGATCTTCGGCGTCTTGTAAAAGCCTGCGGCCGAAAGCTGGACCCGGTCGTAATAGGCGGCGCGGACGAAGGTGTCGAAGGGCACGATCTCGGTGCCGATCCGCACGCGGTTCGGCAGGAATTCGATCTTGTCGCGCCCGACCTTCCACTGGCGGGTGGCGAAGTCGATCAGCCGCTCCTTGATCTGCCGGCACGCGTCATAGGCCGCCATGCCGTTGAGGTCGGAGCCGGAGGAGGCGGCGGTCGCCGAAGTGTTCGGAACCTTGCCGGTTGTCGTTGCGGTGATCTTCACCCGGTCGATATCGACCTGGAACGCATCGGCCACCACCTGAGCCACCTTGGTATAGAGGCCCTGGCCCATTTCGGTGCCGCCATGGTTCAGGTGGATCGAACCGTCGTTGTAGATGTGCACCAGGGCACCGGCCTGATTATAGGCGGTCATGGTGAAAGAGATCCCGAACTTCACTGGCGTCAGCGCGATGCCCTTGCGGATCACCGGACTGTCGGCGTTGAAGTCGATGATCGCCTGGCGACGCGCCTGATAGTCGGAGGAGGTCTCCAGCTCTTCGACGACCTTGGCGATGATGTTGTCCTCGACCTCCTGGTGATAGGGCGTCACCGTCCGCTCGGAGCCCCGTTTGCCGTAAAAATTCAGCTTGCGGATTTCGAGCGGATCCTTGCCCGTTGCGTAGGCGATCTCCTCGATGATGCGCTCGGCCCCGAGCATGCCCTGCGGTCCGCCGAAACCGCGGAAGGCGGTGTTGGATACCGTATGCGTCTTCAAAGGCTGCGAGGTCAGCCGGACATGCGGGTAATAGTAGCTGGAATCGGCGTGGAAGAGGGCGCGGTCGGTGACCGGGCCGGAAAGGTCGGCGGAAAAGCCGCAGCGTGCCGCATAGGTCGCTTCGACCGCATGGATGCGGCCCTCTTCGTCGAAGGCGACGTCGTAATCCACCCGGAAATCGTGCCGTTTGCCCGTGACCGCCATGTCCTCGTCGCGGTCCGGGCGGAATTTTACCGCCCGCTTCAGCTTCTTGGCCGCCACCGAAGCGAGGCAGGCGAAGTGATTGCCCTGGGTTTCCTTGCCGCCGAAGCCGCCTCCCATGCGGCGGGTCATGACCGTCACCGCGTTGTTGGCGATGCCGAGCACATGCGCCACCATGTGCTGCACCTCGCTCGGATGCTGGGTGGAGGACCAGACGGTGATGTCCTCGTCCTCGCCGGGTATGGCGAGGGCAATATGGCTCTCCAGATAAAAATGCTCCTGGCCGCCGATATACATATGAGCCTGCACGCGAAGGGGAGAATTCGCGATCTCGGTTTCCGGTTCGCCGCGCTTCAGCACCATCGGTTCGACGACGAGCGGTGCACCGTTTTCGCGTGCGCCGTCGATGTCGGTCCAGTGCGGCAGGTCGCGGTATTCGATCCTGGCAAGCGTTGCCGCGCGCCGCGCCTGGTCGCGGGTTTCGGCAATCACGGCAAAGACCGGTTGGCCATGGAACTCTACCTTGGTGGTTGCCAGCAGCGGTTCGTCATGCTGGCCGGTCGAGGCGACGTCGTTGAAGCCCGGTATGTCGGCGGCCGTCATCACCCAGACGACGCCGGGTGCGGCCTTGACTGCGGAAAGATCGATCGAGACGATTTCCGCATGCGCCCGATCCGATAGCCCGAGACCTCCATGCAGAGTGCCCGCGGGTTCGGGAATATCATCGATATATTCGGCACTTCCGGTAACATGCTTATGCGCTGAATCATGTTTCAGCGCACTGTGCATGGGTCCCTTGATGATCGGTTTGGTTTCGAAGGTCGACTTGTCCATTCTCACGCCTCCTCCAGTTCGAAACGGCGGAGTTCGGTCGGCGCGCCGGCGGTTTCCAGGAAGAAGCGGGTCAAAAGGTTCTTGGCGGCGAGGCTGCGGTATTCCGCCGTCGCCCGCCAATCGGTCAGCGGCTGGTAGTCTTCGTCGAACGCATTGCGGGCGGCCGAAACGGTCTCCCAGTTCCAGTCTTTTCCCAACAGCGCTTCCTCCACATGCCTGGCCCGTTTCGGGGTGGCGGCCATGCCGCCGAAGGCGATGCGGATTTGGGCGACCTTGCCCTCGGCGTCGAGGCTCAGGTTGAAGGCGCCGCAAAGCGCGGAAATATCCTCGTCGCGCCGTTTGGAAATCTTGTAGACGGCGAAATGGCTGCCTTCGGCCGGACGCGGCACGCAAACCTTCTCGACAAATTCGCCCTGCAGCCGGTCCTGCTTTCCGTAGGCGAGGAAATAGTCCTCAAGCGCTATGGTGCGTCGGCCGGCATGGGTCCGGAGCGTCAGCTCGGCGCCGAGCGCAATCAGCGGCGGGGGCGTATCGCCGATCGGCGAGCCGTTGGCGATATTGCCTCCGATCGTGCCCATATTGCGGACCTGCTGCCCGCCGATCCGGTCGATCAGCCGGCCGAGCGGGGGGATTTCGTCGGCCAGGACATCGAAGGCCTGGGCATAGCTGACGCCGGCGCCGATGGTGATGGTCGTCTCATCGGCGGCAATGGACTGCAGCTCGGTCAGGTGATTGATGAAGATCACCGGATTGAGAAGCCGCATCTGCTTGGTGACCCAGAGGCCGACATCGGTGGCGCCGGCGACGATGGTCGCGTCCGGCTCTTCCGCCAGGATATCGGAGAAGGTCGCGACCGAGGCCGGTATGATGGAACGGGCGCCATCCTTTTCAACGACAATCGTGTCGGCTTCGGAATGGATCGACCAGAGCTTTGCCATGATCTGGATGTGGTCGCGCTCCAGCGGATCGAAGAGCGAGCTTGGCCGGTTCTGCGAAACCTGCTCGGCTGCCTTCACGATCGGCTCATAGCCGGTGCAGCGACAGAGATTGCCCTGCAGCGCGCTTTCGATATCGGCGCGGGTCGGCGCCTGGTTGGAAAGCCAGAGGCCGTAGAGCGACATCACGAAGCCCGGGGTGCAGAAACCGCATTGCGAACCGTCGCAGTCGACAAGGGCCTGCTGAACCGGATGCAGCGCGCCATCCCGGCCGGCCAGGTGCTCGACCGTCACCACATGGGTCCCGTGCAAAGAGCCCAGGAAGCGGATGCAGGCATTGACGCTTTCGTAGCGCAAGCCCTGTTCCGTCAGCCGCCCGACGAGCACCGTGCAGGCGCCGCAATCGCCCTCGGCGCATCCTTCCTTGGTTCCTGTCAGCCGCCGCCTCAGGCGCAGATAATCGAGTAAGGTCTCCGTCGGTCCGAAATCTCCAAGGGTGACCTCTTCTCCGTTCAGGATGAAGCGGATGGCTTCGCTCATTTCTCTCCTTCGTCCGCCGTTTCCGGCTAAAAACCCTTTGTTCTCGATCCTATTGAGCGGTCCAGCCGCCGTCGATCGAGATATGCGTGCCGGTGATGCTTCTTGCCGCATCGCTCGCCAGATAGATAGCGGTTGCGGCAACCTCGTCGATCGAGACGAATTCCTTTGTCGCCTGCAGCCGCAGCATCACCTCGCTCTTGACCTCAGCCTCCGAAATGCCGCGCTCGCGGGCCGTATCGGGGATCTGCTTTTCCACAAGCGGCGTCAATACGTAGCCCGGGCATATCGCATTCACGGTAATCCCGAATTCGGCAAGTTCCAAGGCCGCCGTTTTGGTAAGCCCCAATATGCCGTGCTTGGCGGCAACATAGGCCGACTTGAACGGCGAGGCGACCAGCGCGTGGGCGGAAGCGACATTGATGATGCGGCCCTTGCCGGCCTGCTTCATCAGCGGGATCGTGTGCCGCATCGTGTGGAAGGCGGAGGATAGCAGGATGGCGATCAGCTGGTCCCACTTTTCGACCGGAAACTCCTCGATCTTCGCCACATGCTGGATGCCGGCATTGTTGACGAGAACGTCGACGGTCCCGAAGCTCTTCGCGGCCGTGGCGATCAGGTCCTCGATCTCCTCCGGCCGGGTCATGTCGGCGCCGTGATAAAGAACCGTTCCGGCGCTCGCATCGTCCAGCGCCTTGCGGACCGCCTCGATTTCGTCCGCCTTGCCAAAGCCGTTGATGACGACATTGGCGCCCTCGGCTGCAAACGCTTTCGCGATGCCGAGCCCGATGCCGCTCGTTGAGCCGGTGACGACGACGGTTCTGGTCATGCCATATCTCCTCCAACGCGGCGTTCTTGTGCGCCGCAACGTCGGACAGGTTATTCCCAATTCGGGCGAAATGGCAATCGGTAGCGGATCGGAGGCTGCAACGGCAGAGCAGTTGCCGCTATCTGCCCGTTTCTGTTGCGATTAACCGCTAATAAATCTTGGGCTTATAGGCTGGCGACATTCATCGGGTGACATGACGTCACCTGCAGGGGAGGTGTGTGCCGGTCGGCTGGCGCCCGCCTGACGATCCATGGAATCGGATCCCCCCGTCACATTCAACAGGTCTTCCATGAAAAACCTACCCATTATCGGCAAGTTCCTGGTCCTGCTCGTCGCCTTCGGCCTGTTTGCCGTCGGTCTTTCCTTTTATGCGGGCCATCAGATCAACAGCGTCAGCGGCGCCTATTCCGATCTCCTGGAGCGGGAGGCGGATGCCTCCATTACGCTGTCGCGGGCGACCGGCGCCTTCCAGTCCGTCCGCGGATCGATCTACGATCTGCTTCTGTCGACGGAAAAGGAGCGGGACAAGGCGTCCCTCGAGGCACTGGCGGCGAGCCGTGGACGTTTCGTCGAATTCATGGACCTGGCGGTTGCCGACCTGCCGGAAGACGCATCGATCAAGGATATCCGGGCCCGAGGCATCGAGACCGTGGACAACCTCTGCCGGGCGACGGTCGAAGCCGGCACCAAGGCCATCACCTATATCGACATCAAGAGCGCCACCTCGCTCTTTTTCAAGGATTGCTCTCCCCAGTTCGAAGAGATGACCAAGGCGCTCGTCGGGAAGGTCGCTGAAATCACCAAGGCGACGACCGTGCGCAGCGACGAATTGTCGGAACAGTCGGCTGCTACTTACTGGACCTCCATCGGCTCGATGGTCGGCGGGCTGGTGCTGATGACGATTGTCAGCGGCTGGGCACTGCGCGCCTATGTCGCCGCACCGATCCGGTCGCTTGGCAGCGTCATGGGGCGGCTTGCCGAAGGCGATCTCACGGCCGTCGTGGTGGGTGAGGATCGCAAGGACGAAGTCGGCAGCATGGCGCAGGCGGTCCAGGTCTTCAAGGACAATGCGCTGAAGGCCAAGGAACTTGAGGGCGAGGCAGAGACCCAGCGCAACCAGACGGAAGCGGAACGTCGCCGTTCGGCCGAACTGGAACGGATCCGCGCCGAAGCGATGACACAGGCGACGAACGGGCTTGCGGAAGGGCTCAAGCACCTTGCCGCAGGCAATCTTTCCTTCCAGCTCGGCCAGCCCTTTGCTGAGGACTTCGAGACGCTCCGCACGGATTTCAATCGTGCGGTGGAACAGTTGAGCATAACGCTTGGGACGGTGGCGGATGTCAGCGCCTCGATCGATGGCGGTGCGCGGGAGGTCAGCCAGAGCGCCGACGATCTTTCGAGACGCACCGAACAGCAGGCCGCATCGCTCGAAGAGACTGCGGCAGCGCTCGACGAGATCACCGTTAACGTCTCCAATTCCTCCAGACGCGCCGAGGAGGCCCGCATCGTCGCCATCCAGGCGAACGAGAGCGCCCGCCAGTCGGAAACCGTGGTCGCCAACGCGGTCGACGCCATGGGCAAGATCGAACAGTCGTCGAGCCAGATCTCCAACATCATCGGCGTGATCGACGATATTGCCTTCCAGACCAACCTTCTCGCCCTCAACGCGGGTGTCGAGGCAGCGCGTGCAGGCGAGGCCGGCAAGGGTTTCGCTGTGGTCGCGCAGGAAGTGCGCGAACTCGCCCAGCGGTCGGCAAAGGCTGCCAAGGAGATCAAGGAGCTAATCCGCAATTCGTCCGTCGAAGTGGAAAGCGGCGTCAAGCTGGTCAGCGAGACAGGCGAGGCGCTGAAGGCGATCGAAGCCTATATCGTCTCGATCAATCAGCACATGGACGCCATCGCCACATCGGCGAAGGAACAGTCGGTCGGGCTTTCCGAAGTCAATACCGCGATCAACCAGATGGATCAGGTGACGCAGCAGAACGCCGCCATGGTCGAAGAAGCCAATGCGGCGGGTGCTACGCTCGCGACCGAGGCCGGCCGCCTGCGCGAGCTGATCGGAAACTTCCAGCTCGGCCGGAATGCCTCGGTGCCTCCGGTTTCGGTTCGCCAGGCAGCGGCAGTCACTCCGGCGACCGTGCGCTCGGTGCCTGCCGCATCTCCGGCCCGCTCCATGGTCAGCAAGATCGCCAGGGCCTTTTCCGGCGGTGGCGCGCCTGTCGCGGCTTCGCCTGCGGCATCGGCGGACAACTGGGAAGAATTCTAAGCGCCCCGCCCAGTCCGACCTTACCAAAACCTTCATCGAGCCTGCCGATCGAACTTCCGATCGGCAGGCTCGATGTTTTTGTTTGACACATGGCGATCCGGCCTGCTGAAACCGTCTCCACAAGACTCTCAGGGAGGAGGAGCAGCATGGCGGGTTATGTTCTGGCGATCGACCAGGGGACGACCTCGACGCGGGCGATCGTTTTTGACGGCAAGATGAAAATTGCCGGCATCGGCCAGAAGGAATTCAAGCAGATCTTTCCAAAGCCCGGCTGGGTGGAGCACGATCCGGAGGAGATCTGGGAAACCGTGCTGTGGACGATCAAGCAGGCTCTCAGGGAAGCAAAGATCGAATCCGCCGATATTGCCGCGATCGGCATCACAAACCAGCGCGAGACGGTCGTCGTCTGGGAACGCGACACGGGAAAACCGATCCACAACGCCATCGTATGGCAGGACCGCCGCACCGCGAGTTATTGCGAAAAGCTGAAACGGCAGGATCTCGAAAAGCTGTTCACCCGCCGTACCGGCCTGCTCCTCGATCCTTATTTTTCCGGCACCAAGCTGTCCTGGATGCTCGCCAACGTCAAAGGCGCCCGGGCGCGGGCGGCCAAGGGCGAGCTTTGCTTCGGCACCATCGACACCTTCCTCATCTGGCGGCTGACCGGCGGCAGGAGCTTTGTCACCGACGCCACCAATGCGTCGCGCACGCTGATCTACAACATCGCCGACAACCGCTGGGATGAGGAACTCCTGGATATACTCCGCATTCCCGCCGCGATGCTGCCGGAGGTCAAGGACTGCGCCGACGATTTCGGCGTCACCGACGAAAGCCTGCTTGGAGCGGTCATCCCTATTCTCGGCGTCGCCGGGGACCAGCAGGCGGCAACCATCGGCCAGGCCTGCTTCGAACCGGGCATGATGAAATCCACCTACGGCACCGGATGTTTTGCCGTGCTGAATACCGGTGCCGACATGTGCCGCTCCAAAAACCGGCTTCTGACGACCATTGCCTACCGGCTCGATGGCGAGACGACTTATGCGCTCGAAGGCTCCATCTTCATCGCAGGCGCTGCCGTACAATGGCTGCGCGACGGGCTCGGCATCATCGAAAAGGCGAGTCAATCCGGCGACTTGGCGGCGGAAGCCGATCCTCAACAGGAGGTTTATCTGGTGCCGGCCTTCACCGGTCTTGGCGCGCCGCACTGGGACGCCGAGGCGAGGGGGGCGATCTTCGGCCTGACACGGGCGACGGGACCTGCCGAATTTGCGCGGGCCGCGCTCGAAGCCGTCTGCTACCAGACCCGCGATCTGCTCGACGCGATGCGCCGGGACTGGCGCAATGCCAATGGCGACACCGTCCTGCGCGTCGACGGTGGTATGGTCGCCTCCGACTGGACCATGCAGCGGCTCTCCGATCTGCTCGACGCGCCCGTCGACCGGCCAACCATCCTCGAGACGACCGCGCTCGGGGCCGCCTGGCTTGCCGGCTCCAGGGCCGGGGTCTGGCCGGACAGGAAGGCGTTCGCAAAGAGCTGGGCACGCCAGCGCCGCTTCGAACCGGAGATGGACGAGAAGGCCCGCGGCGCAAAAATCCGGGGCTGGAAGGACGCCGTAAGACGCACGCTGGCCGTCGGCTAGACGACCTTTCCGGGGACGCAAGTGCGGAAATTTCACTAAAATTCAGTTCCGCCATTTTCGCACCAGCATCCTTGGCCTATGTTCGTGCGCACTTAGCGAGGTTGATCGATGTCAAGAATTGCGCATGTCCTGGCCTTCCTGTTTCTCGTCGGCGCGTCTCTGGCGATGAGCCGAACGTCTGCCGAGGCGGGTTATGCGCATTTCATCTACGACGCCCAGAGCGGCAAGGTCCTGGCTTCGGAAAACGCCGACGTCATCAATCATCCGGCCTCGCTCACCAAGATGATGACGCTCTACATGACCTTCGAGGCGCTCAAGCAGGGCCGCCTGGATTGGGACGAGCAGATCGTCATGACGGCGAATGCAGCCTCCAAGATCCCGTTCAAGCTGGGGGTCAAGGCAGGCCAGACGCTCACGGTGCGCGAGGCGGTGCTTGCGATGGCGGTGCGTTCCGCCAATGACGCTGCCGCCGCGATGGCCGATCATCTCGGCGGTACCGAGGCGCGGTTCGGCATGATGATGACCCAGAAGGCGCGCCAGCTCGGCATGACGCGGACGGTGTTCCGCAATGCCTCCGGCCTACCGGATGACGACCAGGTAACCACTGCGCGGGACATGGGCACGATGGCGCTTGCGCTCATCCGCGACTTCCCCCGCGAATACCAGCTCTTCTCGATGCGTGCCTTCGAGTTCCGGGGCAAGCGCATTCGCGGCCATAACAACCTGATGTATCGCTATCCCGGCATGGACGGGGTGAAGACCGGTTATATCCGCGCTTCGGGCTTCAATATCGCGAGCGCCGTCAATATCAACGGAAGACGGGTGATCGGTGTCGTCCTCGGCGGCAAGTCGGCCCGTAAGCGCGACGACCAGATGGCGGCTCTCCTCGACAAGTATGTGCCAGGCGCCGGCACTCCCGCCGCTGACGGTCTCATCGCTCTGGAAAACCAGGGAAAACGACCGGCCGAAAGCGCCGCGCCGCTGGCCTTCGCCGCGCCGCGCAAGGAAATTTCGCTCGGTGCTCCGCCGGCAAGGGTTTCGATTGCCAATCTTTATGCCGCCCCGACGCCGCGGGAACCCGTCGGCCCGCTTTGGCAAATCCAGATCGCCGCGGCCGGCAGCCGCGATGCAGCCTCCGCCATGCTTGAAAAGGCGGTTTCGCTGCTGGCGACGGATTTCGGCCGCATCGCCCCAAGCGTCGAGAGCTATGCGGAGGCCGGAAAGGAATATTTCCGGGCCCGCTTCGTCGGCTTCGCGGACCAGACCGCCGCCGCTCGCGCCTGCTCGGTGCTGCAGGCAAAAGCGGTGAACTGCTTCGTGGTGCGGTGAAGCTGGCGCCAGCTACGTCATATTCATTTCAGCTTTCTCATCATATGACGAGCCACAGGCCGTCGTTATCGTCTTGACGAATCGGCCCCTTTCTCTGCAACTAATGCGATATTACGAGATTGGGGGGCGGTATGAGTTATTTCAATTCTTACTTGTGGGGCAGAGTAGTTAGAGCCTTTTTCACGGTTTTGTTGCTTGTGGCGATGACATCTACGTCTGCTGCGAGGTTCATCTCACCAGACACGCTGGATCCTTCTATCGAAGGAGTGGGTACCAATCGCTATGCCTATGCGGCGAACGATCCCATCAATAAAAGCGATCCTACCGGCCATATACTGGACACGGCATGGGACTTATTAAATGTTGTTATTGATATCGGTACCATAGGGTACGGGCATTATACTGACAACAAGGAAATGGTGACACAGGGCACTATTGACCTCGGCGTAGATGCCGCATCCGCCATGGTTCCGTTTGTCCCCGCAGGGATTTCAAAAGCGGCGCGAGCGGTTGAAAAGGTCGATGATGCCAAAGCTCTAGCAAAGGTTGATTTCGATCCCGATTGGGCCGGGAAGATACATGGTTACGGTCAGCAGGCTGGGAAGGACACTTGGCACGCCGATGTTAGCTACGCGAAAGCCGTCGAGTATGCTAAGGACCCAAATGTAGCCTCGGTTCATCTGAACAGAACCATCGATTCAGCTCTTGGCACGAAAGGCGTCTCACAAAATCGCCCTGACGTTACAGTTGTGTACAAGGACGGGACGACTGTGAAGATCTGCGAGTGCGTTTCGCCCAGCCAAAAGGCTGTAGAGATGGAGGCGAAGAACACAACCAACGTTTCCAAAATCGACGCTGCTGGGTTTAAGGGCGAAGGTGACGTTACTACCCGTGGCGGAGATGGAGATCCCACAGGAGGGAATCCCACTGGAGAAGCACCGACTAAGGGTTCGAGTTCCAGAGATAACCGATGGTAGATGAGGCACTATTCAAAGAAACCAATACTGTTCATTCCTTGGCTGTGTATGAGTGGGAACGGAAGATTGATTTCTTAGCTGCAACTCGTCTGTGCGATCAATTATTTAAGATCCTAGGATCTCAACCGGATTTTCTGACGTTGGTGGGTCAAGAGAAATATAAGTCATATCGCTACAGAAACTACATAAAAAAACGCTCATCCTTGATTGATGGATGGGAAGGTATCGGATTTTGCTGGTGGAGGAGGAAGGGGATATTATCTGAGGATTCCATTCAGGTTAGTTTTGATGTTGGTAGATTTGCCAAGTTCTACGTCCATATCGACGAATGTGCCGTTCCTGATGTCATGGGAGTTTACAAAAAGGTTCTTGATCTTTTAGTGGCTGAACTGGCACCGATCTACGGCATCGGCTACCGGGTACCGTTTTACTGGGGACCCTCTTCTTTTGCGATCGGGCAAGGCTATTCTCGCTTCGCGACAGTTGATCGGACTTTTTATGGTTCGCCAAAAGAGATCCAACCTCGAAACTACGAGTTTGGCCGCGTCTTTCGTCGATTGCCTGGACAGCGACAGCTTGAAACCAAATTGCGCGATGTTTTTGAGATCAACTTGCTCTCCGCGGGGCATCTCTCACAGAAGGTGGGAAACGGCACGCTTGCAGAATGGATCGAGAGGGACAAGATTGGTGATTTGGTACGCCTCTCTGATGTGACATGGTTATGGTCGGTGCCGCCGGAGCGGATAGAAGCGGTGAGGCCGGTGATACTCGGCGCAGGATTGATGGTAATAACGTCATAATTTCCCTCGCTTGTTCACTGTTGCAAGCGAAGGCGGTTGAGCTCTTTGTGGAGCGATAGATATTGGCGCTGAGAGACGATCAACGGCATTTGCGCACTTCCTGGAGTGCGGCGCTGACGCCGCGCAGCGAATAGGAATAGCTGGTGTTGGTGCCGCGGCGGGAAATGGCTTCGAGGGTCATGTCGCGTCCACCGCGCATGGCGTCGACCAGAACCGGCTCGCGATCCTTGTTGCGCAGCCAGGCGATCTTGTCCTCGGGCAGCAGGCGGAAGGCCTCGTCCCCTACCTTGATACTGATCTCGGACCCTTCCTGAAGGGGGTAGCCCATGACCACCTGCGGCGCATAGGCCGTCTCGCCCTGGGGCGCGATCAGGAAAAAATTGTCCCCATGATCGACGCCGCGGGGCGCCGCATTCATAGGCACCGAGAGTGCGTAGCAGGTCGTCTGGCCGGCGTCCGTATAGGAATAGACGCCCCAGGCGTCGAATTGCGCGACCCGGGTCGGCTGGGCGGTCGCGGAGGCAGCTGCGACGAGAGTGAAGGAAAGAGCGAGGGCGAAGGGCTTGATCTGCATGATATCTCCACAAAGCAACAGGCCCGAGGTCAAGAACTGCCGGTCCTCGGCCTGGAGATGGGCCTCATTTCAGGATGGCCCCATTCAAGGTCCGGACGGTTACCGAGACGTTAATTCTTGTGTCGAAGCAGAGGCGTTTCCGGTCACAAAGGTTTGAGCCAATCGTGTTCGCTCGGCGCCAAAATGGAAAAAGGGCGACCGAACCGGCCGCCCTCAGAGCCTTCATTGATCAGACCGGGGTTATTTTACCGGTGCGTTCATCGACCAGTTGACCCCGAAAGGATCGCGGAGCTGGCCGTAGCGGTCGCCCCAGAACATCACCTGCAGCTCGAGGGTGATTTCAAGCCCGGCATCCACGGCACGCTTCCACCAGAAATCGATGTCCCCGCTCGTCAGCGGCAGCAGCACGGTGTAACCCTGCGGTTTTTCGAAGGGATGGCCGTAGTCCGGAAAGGGGTCACACAACATCAGCGAGCTGCCGTTGACGTAGAGATGGATGTGCATCGTACGGCCCTGCTCATCCACCGGATGGAAGGACTCGATGGTGGCGCCGAAGGCCTTTTTGTAGAACTCCGCCGCCTTCATCGCGCCGTCCACCTGCAGATAGGCCACAAGCCCGCCGCGGACGGGCGAGGGTGCCGGATTGTCATTCGTCTGAACTGCCGCTTCCATGAAAATCTCCCTCCTTGTTCGGTTGAGGTTCGGGTTGAACCTGCCCAAGGACGAGCGAGATGCGTGGAGGCCGACAAATGGGCTGAGATATTTTTTAGCTTTTTTCCGCGAATTCCCTGACCAGTCCTTCATATGCCTCAAAAGGCGGGAAGGTCTCGTAGGAATGCACGGCGGGGGTCGTCGCCCAGGGCAGCTTTTCGGATGTGTAGGTCTCGATGAAGGGCGAGAACCATTTTGCGTCGTCGAGCATGGTGGGGCGCAGGTTGACGAACCAGTCCATGCCTTCCGGGCGGGTAAACATCCAGCTCTTGCAGTGCGGGCAATGGTAGTGGTGTGCGTCCGGGCCATGCAGGCCGCCGATCACCGGCTCGCCCTCGATGACCTCGAAACCCTCCGCCGGAACGGCGGCGGAGAGCGAGTAGGCGCTGGCGCTCATCTTCTGGCAGCCGCTGCAATGGCAGGCCATGGTGAGGATCGGCTGGGCGCTGATCCTCAGCCGGACCCGACCGCAGCGGCATGAACCTTCGATCGGGAGTGTGGGTTTTGTCATGGGAGTCTCTATGTCTTTCTAGGCTGGGTGCGTGGGCGAGACCTAGGGCCGCTTCGGGATTTCCAGGCCCCGCTGAACCGCGGGCCGGGCAAGGCCGCGTTCCAGCCATTTGGGGACCAGCTTCAGCTGGTCGTATTCGATCAGTTCGCCGGCGCCGTAAAAACCGATCAGGTTGCGCACCCAGCCGAGCATGGAAATATCGGCAATCGTGTATTCGTCGCCCATGATCCAGTCGCGGCCTTCGAGCCGGGTCTCGATGACGCGGATGAGGCGGGCCGATTCCTTGACGTAACGGTCGCGCGGGCGCTTGTCTTCGTAATCCTTGCCGGCGAATTTGTGGAAGAAGCCGAGCTGGCCGAACATCGGCCCCAAACCGCCCATCTGGAACATCACCCACTGGATGGTTTCGTAGCGCCTGGCAGGGTCGGCGGGCAGCAGCTTGCCAGTCTTTTCGGCGAGGTAGATCAGGATCGCACCGGATTCGAAGAGACCCAGCGGCTTGCCGCCCGGACCGTCCGGATCGATGATCGCCGGGATCTTGCCGTTCGGATTGAGAGACAGATATTCCGGTCCCCAGGTCTCGTTTTCACCGATATTGATGAAATGCGGCTCGTAGGGCAGGCCGATCTCCTCCAGCATGATCGAAACCTTTACGCCGTTCGGCGTCGGCGTCGAATAGAGCTGCAGGATGTTCGGGTTCTGGGCGGGCCATTTCGCGGTGATGGGAAAGGCGGAGAGATCGGCCATGCGGGTTCCTCGGCTGCAATTTGTTCCCGCGGAATATAGCCACCGGCGCGCGATGCGCCAGTGGCGATCTCATGAATAGGGCGTTCCCGCTAGCGGGCGCTGGCGGGGAAAGCCGGGAGGCGGCCGATATGGCTCGCATCGTGCTGGACGATCAGCTTTGCATCGAGCTTTTCGGCAATGTCAGCCATGCGTTCCATCGAGGCGAGGCTTTCGGCCCTGTTGACGTTGAACGGCGGCACGCCCCGGTTGGCGATCTGCTCTTCGAAATGCACGACGTCGCCGGACAGCAGCACCGGTCCCGTTTGCGGCAGGTTTACCAGCAATGCCGTTTCGCCTTCGGTGTGGCCCGGCATGGCGAGCATCATCACCTGGCCGTCGCCGAACACGTCGCGATCGCCGGTAACCGGATCGACCTTGGCCTTTCCGTCCATCCACGGCTGAACCAGCGCGGACATCATCGCGAAGGGCGGGGGATCGGCATGCAGGCTCTTCCAGTCGCCGGCACCGATCATCAGCGTCGCTTGGGGGAAGCTGGCTGCCTGGCCCATATGGTCGAAGTGGTTGTGGCTGACGCCGACGATGCCGATCTGCTCCGGCTTGATGCCGATTTTGGCAAGCTGGGTCGGTATATCGATGGCGAGCGCCGGCGCCATCGCCTGGCTTGTATCCGCTGCCTTGCCGATCAACGCTGCCGGCAGCCCGGCATCCCAGAGCATATAGTCGGTGCCGTGGCGGATTAGGTAGCAACTGGCGGTCAGGGTGCGGGTCTCTCCCTTGTAGCTGAAGGTATCGGAAAAACTCGACAGGTCCTTGATCACGACGGAGCCGCAGTCGAGCCGCCAAAGTTCGAGATCGGCTGCTGCCTTGGCCGGGGCGGACAGCGCCAGCAATGCGGCGCCGAGGCTGAAGAGGGACGCAAGGGTCTTCATGAGAATGTCTCCTGTGTTGAAGCCGCCGCCTTTTGCCCGTTCCTGAAGGTCCGCTGGTGCCGGAAATTCATCGCCTTGAGCCCGAAACGCTCAGCGGAGATATTTTTTGCATAGCCCGATGCGCTATAGTGCGCCCATGAACCTTTTCATCCGCGACCGTTTTCCCGATCTCTCCCACCGCCTGCTCGACCGCCTGCGCCCGGTCGTTTCCGGCCGGCTTGACAGGGGGATGCACCCCTATGGCGGGCAGCTCTTTGCCTATTGCTGTTTCGACCGCGAGCGGATGACGGCACTGCAGCTCGACTGTCCGATGATCTGCATCGTGCTCTATGGTCAGAAGGACGTGTGGCTGGGCGACCGGGCGCAATCCTTTCCGGCGGGCTCGGTCTTCGTGCTGCCGGCCGGGGTGCCGATGGACGTCCTCAACATTCCCGACGAGATGAACGGCCTTTACGTCGCGCTTCGCCTCGACGTGCCGAGCCTGCCGGAAGGGATTACGCCGCTTTCCGCAGCGGAGAGACTGGAAGGCCGCGCGGCGGGCTCGTTCGGCGTGCCGCTCGGCGAAGATCTGGTGGAAGCGCTCTGCCATGCGGCAACGTCGATTGCCGACGAGTCCACTGGCGAGACGATAAAACGGCTGAGGATGACCGAAGTCCTTGCACTCCTGAGGCCGCTGCCGCAAGCGCGCGCCTTGTTTCGCCAGAGCGTCGCGGAAGAGGTCGCCTGGCTGATCGCAACGGCTCCTTCCGAACAGTGGAGCGTTGCTGAGGTGGCGAGAGAATTGGGTTTCGGTGCCTCGACATTGAGGCGCCGTCTTTCCGTCGAAGGCACCTCCTTCCGAACAATCCTGCGTCGCGAGCGTCTCCGGGCAGGGCACAATGCACTTGCCGCCGGTGCATCCAGTCTCGCAGCCGCCGAGGCGGCGGGTTATTCCTCGCGCTCGCATTTCTCCCGCCGCTTCCGGGAAAGTTTTGGAACAAGCCCCTCGGGGCGGCGCTAGGTTTCTCAAAAAAATTTGCTGCGGCCGGTCGGATCAGCGGCTACTCCTTCGTCTTCAACTGGAGAGGAAGCCGAGATGTTATACGCCATCCTTTGTTACGCCCATGAAGAGACGGTCTTTGCCTGGTCCAAGGAGGAGGAGGCGGCCGTTATGGACAGGCTTATCGAGGTCCAGCAGCCGTTGATGCAGGCCGGCAAGCTCGGACCTGTGGCCCGCCTCATGCCGACGACCGCCGCGACGACCGTGCGCAAGGGCAAGGACGAGCCGCTGGTGATCGACGGCCCGTTCGCGGAAACCAAGGAGGCGCTGCTCGGTTTCTACACCGTGGACGCCGAAACACTCGACGAGGCGGTCGCCTTCGCCAAGCAGCTGTCGAGCGTCAATCCAGGCTCGAGTTCCTACGAGATCCGGCCCTTCCACGTCTTTTACCCGGGAGCGATCCAGACATGACCGATATCGCGTGGATCGAACTTGCACTGACGGCCGCCCGGCCGCAGGCCCTCGGCGCCCTGCTTCGCTATTTCCGCGATCTCGACACCGCGGAAGAGGCGTTTCAGGAAGCCTGCCTGCGGGCCATCCGGACCTGGCCGGAAAAGGGTGCGCCGCGAGACCCGACCGCCTGGCTGATCTTCGTCGGCCGCAACAGCGGCATCGACGCGGTCCGCAAGCGCGCCAAGAACGATCCACTGCCGGAGGAGGAAGCCTTCTCCGATCTTTCCGACGCGGAAGACGATATCGCCGACCGGCTCGACAATTCCAATTATCGGGACGACATCCTGCGCCTGATGTTCATCTGCTGCCATCCGGACCTGCCGAATACCCAGCAGATTGCGCTGGCGCTCCGGATCGTTTCTGGGCTCACCGTGCCGCAGATCGCCCGCGCCTTCCTCGTCAGCGAGGCGGCGATGGAGCAGCGCATCACGCGGGCCAAGGCGCGCGTCGCAAAAGCGGGCGTCCCCTTCGAGACGCCGGATGCGGCCGAGCGGGCGAGAAGGCTCGGCATCGTGTCCTCGATGATTTATCTCGTCTTCAACGAGGGATATTCCGCCGGCGTCAACAATCCCGACAATGCCGCCTTCTGCGAGGAAGCGATCAGGCTCGCCCGGCTGCTCCTGCGCATCTTCCCGTCAGAACTCGAGATCATGGGCCTGCTCGCGCTGATGATGCTGCAGCATTCCCGCGCTGGAGCGCGTTTCGATGGACAAGGCCAGATCATTTTGCTGGAAGACCAGGATCGCTCTCTCTGGGACCGCAAGCTGATCAACGAGGCCCTGGTGCTGCTCGACAAGGCGATCCGCCATCGCCAGCCCGGCCCCTATCAGGTGCAGGCGGCGATCTCCGCCCTGCATGCGCGCGCCGCCAGGCCCGAGGAGACAGATTGGGCGGAGATCAACCAGCTCTACGGTCTCCTGGAACGCCTCCGGCCGTCGCCTGTCGTCACCCTCAACCGGGCGGTCGCCGTCTCCAAACTCGAGGGTCCGGAACAAGCGCTCGAGCTGATCGCTCCGCTCTCCGAAAGGCTCGACGGCTATTTCTATTTCCACGGGGTGCGCGGCAGCTTCCTGATGCAGCTGGATCGCAAGGCCGAGGCGCGCGAAGCCTTCGACCGGGCGATCGCGCTCGCCAATTCTGCGGCCGAATGCGCCCATATCCGCCAGCAGATCGACAAGCTCGGCGCAGTTCCTTCGCCGGTGGAATGACGGAAGGCTCCGCCATCCTTGTCAGCGAAGCGAGAGCAGGGTGGTCATGAGCCGCGCGTCCACGCGCAATTGCGGGCCGGTGCGAACAAGCGACGGGTTGATGCCGATGTCCCGGAGCTGGTCGTCGCTGAGTTCGTGCAGGGCCTTCAGAGTTCGCGCAAGGCCTGCCTGCCTGCGTTTCTCGCCGAACCAGAAGCCTGTGGCTCCGATCAGGAGATCGATCAGTCCTCGAGTGAGGCGGGTGGTGTTGGTGGTGGTCAGGGTATTGGTCATTGCGGATCTCCCGAAAAACGCGGCAAGTCAATTTTACGATGGCGGGAGGATTGCATCGCGGCGTCTGCCCAGCGTGCGGACGGCCGTGAAATTTCCGTCAAATCGACGGTCGCGACGATCTCTTTGATATCCTCGACAAAAATACCCGAAATCTTTGCTCGTGCTGTCGGATTTCCTTTCGGCCGCTCGTCCTTGGGGCAACATCTGATAGGATGTCTTTCAAACCACGGGAGATGGAAAAATGACTGCCAATACCGCCGCTTACGCCCTGCAGCTCGTACGTGAGATCGACGCGCCGGCCGAACAGCTTTTCAAGGCCTGGACCACACCGGAGAGAATGGGCGAATGGTTCTGCCCGAAGCCGTGGAAGGTGACCGAGGCCAGGGTCGACCTGCGTCCCGGCGGATCCAGTTACATCCTCATGGAAGGTCCGGACGGCGAGAAGATCCCCAGTCACGGGATCTATCTGGAAGTCGTGCCGAACAGGAAACTGGTCTTCACCGACGCTTATACGAGCGCCTGGGTGCCGTCGGAAAAGCCGTTCATGACGGCAGTGGTCGAATTCGAGGACCTTGGCAACGGCCGCACCCGCTATACCGCGACCGCCCTGCACTGGACGGAAGAGGATAAAAAAGCCCATGAGGAAATGGGCTTTCACGAAGGCTGGGGCACCGTGGCGGATCAGCTCGCCCAGATCGCTAGGACTTTCTGAAAGAACGAATCAAATCGGGGAGATGGCGCCATCTCCTCGATTTTCGATTCAATGGTTTTGTAACCCGCCAGCAGATCAGAACGGGTTCCGAAAAAAAGCACGAAAGCGTCGCCCGCCGCCGTTCTGTTCGAGACGATGTTCCGCCCGATATCATTGAAGTTGTGAATGGTCTAAGATCAGTATCGAAATTGCTTGAGGCGGAACGGCCAGCTGGTGATATAGTGACGTGCAGGACAATTTCAGGTGGTGCCTTCAACCTGCGTCAGGCAGTTCCCGCAATGATCTGGAGCTCTTCGTGGTTGCACATCCGGCGGCGAAAGACGAACATCCGGCCTTTTCCGGCACCGGGGAAATGGGAAACCTGATCAGGCGTTTCGACTGGTCGAAAACGCCGCTCGGGCCGATTTCGGATTGGCCGCAAAGTCTCAGAACCGTGACCGGCATGCTGCTTCTGTCACCCGTGCCCATTGTGGTTCTGTGGGGTGCCGACGGCATCATGATCTATAACGACGCCTATTCCGTTTTTGCCGGGGAGCGCCACCCGCAACTGCTCGGATCGAAGGTCCGGGAAGGCTGGGAAGAGGTCGCGGACTTCAACGACAACGTGATGAAGATCTGCATGGCCGGCGGCGTGCTCTCCTACGAGAACCAGAAGCTCACGCTTGTCCGTCACGGCGAGCCGGAGCCGGTGTGGATGAACCTGGACTATTCTCCGGTCCTCGACGAAAGTGGCGAACCCGCCGGCGTCATTGCAATCGTGGTGGAAACCACCAAGAGCGTCCTGGGGCAACGCAGGCTTCGCGAGAGCGAGGGGCGCTTCAGGGCTCTTACCAATGCCACGTCCGATGTCGTCTATTCCATGAGTGCGGACTGGAAGGAGATGCGCCAGCTCGACGGCCGGGGCTTTCTCGCCGATACGGAAAGCCCGCGCATCGCCTGGCAGGAACTCTATCTTTTCCCCGAGGACCGGGAACACATACAGTCGGTGATCGACGAGGCGATCCGCACGAAGAGCGTCTTCCAGCTCGAACACCGCGTCCGGCGCGCGGACGGTACGGTCGGCTGGACCTCGTCGCGGGCCGTGCCGATCTTCGATGAAAGGGGCCGGATCGTGGAATGGTTCGGCGCCGCGTCCGACATCACCCAGCGACGACAGAACGAGGAGCATCTCAAGCTCGTCGTCCACGAGCTCAATCACCGCGTCAAGAACAACCTGGCCATGATCCAGGCGATCGCCATGCAGACCTTCCGGAAAAACACGGACCTGAAGGACGCGCAGATGCGCTTTTCCGCCCGCATAGTGGCGCTCGGCCAGGCGAACGATCTTCTGACCGGCGAGCGCTGGGCAGGCGCCTCGCTGCGCGGTGCCGTCGAGCAGGCCGTCCGACCCCATTGCCCGGAGAAGGACCGCTGCGTTATCGAGGGCGACGACGTCACGCTTTCGGCGAAGACCGCGCTTGCCCTGACGCTCGCCATGCATGAAATGGCCACCAATGCGCTCAAATACGGCGCCTGGTCGAATTCCTCGGGAAAGGTATCCGTCTCATGGTTCACCTATCTGAAGGACGGCGCAAAGCGTCTGCGGATCGAATGGCGCGAGGAGGGCGGTCCCAGGGTGCAGCCGCCGGATCAGCGTGGATTCGGATCGGCACTGATCGAGCGGGGACTGGCAAGAGAAGTGGGTGGAGAGGCCAAGATGGAATTCTTGCCGGATGGTTTCGTCTGCAGGATCGACGCATCCGAATCCGTTTATGCGAGCCGCTGAGATGACGTTGCGAATTCTTGTCGTCGAGGACGAGATGACCATCTCGCTGCTGGTCGAGGACATGCTGACCGAGCTCGGCCATGAGGTCGTCGATCTCGCGATGCGCCTCAAACAGGCAGAGGAGATGGCGGCGACCTTCGACATTGATCTGGCCATACTCGACGTCAATCTCGACGGGCACAAATCGTTTCCGGTCGCAGACATCCTCGCCGCCCGCGGCATCCCGTTCGTTTTCGCGACCGGATATGGTGCTGCCGGCATCGATCCAGGCTATCAGCAATGGCCCGTCATCACCAAGCCGTTCCTGATCGACGACCTGCGGCGGGCGGTCGAACTGCTGGCTCCCCGGCCGGCCGGCCTCTGACGGCGCTGCAGACAACCTATCCAATCGATCGAAGAGATCCTTCGAAAGTTTCGCGTTTGCGCGCCGGCGGCCGGATAACTATCTGACCGACATCAACGAACGGATTTTTCGCGATGGAACTCGGACTGCACACCTTCGGCGATGTCGACGCCGCTGCACTCGACAAGGGCGCGGAAGGCGCCCGCCGGATCAGGGATCTTCTGGAAGAAATCGAGCTCGCCGATCAGGTGGGCCTCGACGTCTTCGGGCTTGGCGAACACCACCGCCCGGATTACGTGGTTTCCTCGCCCGCGGTGGTGCTTGCAGCCGCCGCTGCGCGAACGAAGACCATCCGGCTGACCAGCGCCGTTTCGGTGCTGAGCTCGGATGACCCGGTGCGGGTTTTCCAGCAGTTTTCGACGCTTGACCTCATTTCGAACGGCCGGGCGGAGATCATGGCGGGCCGCGGCTCGTTCATCGAATCCTTCCCGCTCTTCGGCTATGACCTCGGCGACTACGACCAGTTGTTTACGGAGAAGCTGGATCTGTTGCTGGCGATCCGCGATGAGGAGATCGTGACGTGGTCGGAGGGCCAGCTGCGGCCGGCCATCAACGGCCGCGGCGTCTATCCGCGTCCGCTCCAGGATCCGCTGCCGGTCTGGATCGCGGTGGGCGGTACGCCGCAATCGGTGGCGCGGGCAGGGGCCATGGGCCTGCCGCTCGCGGTCGCCATAATCGGTGGCGAATATCCGCGGTTTGCGCCCTTATTCAACCTCTATCGCGAGGCTGCCCAGCGGGCGGGCCAGGATGCCGCAAAGCTCAAGACGAGCATCAACGTGCACGGCTTTATCGCCGATACGACGGAGGCGGCGGCCGAGCAGTTCTACGGCCCGCAGGCGGAAGTGATGAACCGTATCGGCCGCGAGCGCGGCTGGGGGCCGACCAGCCGGGCACATTTCGACCAGTCGCGCGGGCCGCTTGGAAATCTCTTCGTCGGCGAGCCGGAGTTGGTGGCCGAAAAGATCATCGCTGCACACAAGGTGTTCGGCATGGACCGGTTTCTGCTGCAGATGGCGATCGGGCCGATGCCGCACGACCAGGTGATGCGCGGCATCGAGCTTTACGGCATGAAAGTCGCCCCGATCGTCAGAAAAGAGGTCGGAGCTGTCAGAAAAGAATTGACGGGCGGCGGCGATGGGGCGAAACCCGCCGCCTGACGGACAAGGACGAAGACGGGCACCCATGGTCATTTCCACCGAAGACGAACTCGCGAAGCTGAAGGAGATCGGAAAACTTTGCGCGCAGGCGATGGAGGCGATGGGCAAGGCGCTGGAGCCGGGGATCACCACCCGCGAACTGGACGATATCGGCCGCAGGATGCTTGAAAATGCCGGCGCCCAATCGGCGCCGGAGACCTGCTACCAGTTCCCTGCCGCCACCTGCATCAGCGTCAACGAGGAAGTGGCCCACGGGATTCCGGGCGACCGGGTGATCAAGGCGGGCGATCTCGTCAATATCGACGTCTCGGCGGTCAAGGACGGCTTCTTCGGCGATACCGGGGCTTCCTATGCCGTGCCGCCGGTGAAGCGCGAGATCGAAAAGCTCTGCCGCGACGGACGGCGGGCGCTCTGGACCGGTCTGCAGCAGGTGAAAACCGGCAAGCCGATCGCCGGCATCGGCAATGCCATCGGCGCGTTTGCCAAGAAAAACCGCTACACGCTGATCACCAATCTATCGAGCCACGGCATCGGCCGCTCGCTGCACGAGGAGCCGAAGGAAGTTCCGACCTGGCCGGATCCGGACGAGGACCGGATCCTGGAGGAGGGGCTGGTCCTCACTGTCGAGCCGTTCCTTTCGCTCGGCGCCAACTGGGCCGAGGACGGCGGCAACGGCGACGTCTGGACACTCTACAGCGACCCGAAGGCACCGACAGTGCAATACGAGCATACGGTAGTGGTGACCCGCAACGGACCAATGATCCTGACGCTTCCGGCGTAAGATTTAGGAAAGTTCGCTCTGTTCGGATATCGCTGCGACGCGCCGATAGAAGGCCTCGACACGTTCCTCGTTCAGATGTCCGAGACGCTGTCGGGTGTGAACGCGAGCAGCGCTCTCCAGCAATTGTGCAAAGGCGGCATAGCCGACATGGTCGGCCCTGCGGACCTGCGCGATGAGCGGGTCGACGAGCACTTCCGATAAGGTCAGGTCGGTGTCCATGTTCAATCCTCCGCCGTGCAATATGACGACACGCTAAGATTGCCTTGCATTCATGACAGCAACAAGACGAAAGTCGTATTGCGGCGCATCAAATCGTCGCGGCAGTTGCGTGATGATTCGTGATCAGCAAGTCTGATTGCAGGGATGACAATTCCTGATTTGTACCGGGGGGCCGCGGCTGCGATAAGCGAAGCATGCTGCAGAAGAACACCGAGCATTCCAGCCATCCTCTCTTGATCGGATTTGCCGGCGCCATCGCCATGGCGGCGGCGATGGGGTTCGGGCGTTTCTTCTACACGCCGATCCTGCCCGGCATGATGGGCGGAATTCCGCTTTCGGCAGCCGATGCTGGTTTTATCGCGGCGGGCAATTTCGCCGGTTACCTGGCCGGCGCGATCCTCTCGGCCTATGGCTGGGCGGCCGGACGCGAGCGGCAGGTGGCGCTTGGCGGGCTGCTGGCGACGGCCATTCTGCTCGCGGCGATGGCCGCAACCACGTCGGTCTTCGCCTTCACCGTCATCCGCTTCCTTGCCGGTCTCGCAAGCGCCCTTGCGATGATCTTCACCTCGTCGATCGTGCTGCCCCATGCGGCCGGCCGGGACAATGTGAACGTCCTGCATTTCGGCGGCGTCGGAGCGGGGATCGCGCTTTCCTCGGCGCTTGCGCTCACCGTCAATGCGCTCGCCGGTGACGGGTCGCACGGCTGGCGGGCGAACTGGCTCGCCGGGGCTGCGATCGTTGCCGTCATATCGGCCGTTGTCGCGCGATTGCTGCCGCAGGCGGCATCGGCGGCGGGTTCCGTTGTGGAGCCGCCGCTTCGCTGGCGCTTGCCGCTCGTCCTTCTCACTGTCTCCTATGGATTGTTCGGCTTTGGATATGTCATCACCGCGACCTTTCTCGTGGCGATCGCACGTATGGGGGAGGCCGGCCCGGTCGTGGAATTCCTCGCCTGGTTCCTGACCGGCACGGCTGCGGCGGTCTCGCTTCTTCTCTGGCGCCCGGCCGTGCGGCGATACCGACTGGGGCTGGCCTATGTCGCGGCGCTCGGGCTGCAGGCAGTCGGGGTGCTCGGTTCCGTCCTGCTGCCGTCGACGGCGGGCGCGCTCGCCGGCGGGCTTCTGCTCGGCGCAACCTTCATGGTGGTGACAGCTTACGGGCTGCAGATCGCTCGCTCGCTGTCGCCGGACAGCCCGCGCCGGGCGCTCGCCTTCATGACCGCGGCCTTCGGCACCGGCCAGATCATCGGCCCGCTGGTGGCAGGCTGGGTGGCGGAGCGAAGCGGCAGCTTTACGCTCCCGACCATTCTTGCGGCAGCCGCCCTTGTCGTCTGCCTCCTGCTCGCATTGCCGGTTGCACGGGCACGGAGCTAATAATCCCGTGGTTACAATTGTGTAAGCATCGATTGCGGCCATTGCCGCATTCTTGGAACTGCCTTAGTTTCGCGCTCTACAGTCGTTCCCGACCGTCACAGATCTCGAACTCAGGAAAGCCAAAGCTCCGTGTTCCATTCGTTCTTTCCCCGACCGAAGTTATTTTTCACATCCGCTGCCATCTGGACGCTCGTTTGCATCCTCGTCTGGTACACGGTAGGGCCGCAGATGGGAGCTGCGGTGGGTTTGCCGCCGCTTGCTCCGGGCGAGAAAGCGCCTCTCGGGCTGGCCTACTTCTTCTCTCGGGACAATCTCTGGTTCTATCTCTACTTCTTCCTTTTCGTGCTAGTTTTCGGGCTCGCTTGGAAAGCCATCGAGCGCGATCATCCTTGGACCAACTGGTCGATTTGGGGGTCTGCCTTCATCATCTTCATCGCTTATTTCGCGGTGCAGTTGCAGGTAGCTCTGAACAACTGGCGTGGCCCCTTCTTCGACCTTTTCCAGAAAGGTCTTTCCGGCGACAAGAGTGTCACCGCCGAAGCACTCTGGAGCTTGCAATGGTACTTCTTTGAAATCGGCATTGTTTCGGTTGTAATCAATGTCGTCACCGCCTTCTTTACCAACCACTATGTTTTCCGCTGGCGCACAGCGATGAACGACTTCTACATGTCCAAATGGGATAAGCTGCGTCATATCGAGGGTGCCTCGCAGCGTGTCCAAGAAGATACGATGCGCTTTGCCAACATTCTCGAAACACTTGGCGTCGTCTTCATCAATTCGATCATGACGCTCGTCGTCTTCCTTCCGCTGCTTTTTCAGATATCGGAATATGTCGGCAACGTGCCGATTCTCGGAGCAGTACCGCATTCGCTGTTTTGGCTAGCGATTGGTTGGTCGCTGTTCGGTACGGCGCTGCTTGCGTTCGCCGGTATTAAGCTTCCAGGCTTGAACTTCCGAAATCAACGTGTGGAGGCGGCCTATCGAAAGGAGCTCGTCTATGGTGAGGACTATGCAGATCGCGCGGATCCTGTCACTGTACGAGAACTATTTGTGAATGTCCGGCGAAATTATTTTCGGATGTACTGGCACTATTGCTACTTCAACGCAGCGCGCTTCACTTATGGCCAGCTTGATGCAACGCTGCTAACGTTCATTCTTATCCCTACGGTCGCCGCTGGCCGTATCACCATGGGGGTCTGGCAGCAAATAGCAACTGCGTTCGGCGAGGTCAGCAATTCCTTCCAGTATCTCGTCAGTTACTGGTCCACGATCATCGAGCTTCTGTCCATCCACAAACGTCTCGTAGCCTTCGAGGCGGCAATCGACGACAAGCCACTGCCGGAGATCGACCAGCACTATCTCGAGCGTGAAGCAGAAGGGGGCGAACTCGCTGCCGACCGGCCGTACTGACTTTTTCGGAATTCAACTCAGCACATTTGGCCGCGCCGGATCGTCACTCCGGCGCGGTTTTGCTTGGGACTGGGGCAGGCGGGCATTTCAGGGGTATTGGTATCAGGCTTTCCACCTGCCCCGACCGTTTTCATGGTTTTCAGAGGATTTCCCAGCCCTCTTCGGCCACTTCCACGACCATCACCGGAAACCGAGTTTCGAACCCAGAGGAGGAGGCCGGTTCGCGAACCCGGTTTCCCGTCCGATGACGATGAGAATTATGGCTTGGCTTCGGAACGCGGGGATGAGATGGGGATATGAGCGAAGATAAACGGTTGAAACCAGGAGCGGATATTTTTCGCAGCAGGGCGAATCGTCCCCGGCAGGCCGGCAGGGTTATCTCTACAGTCCCGACGTTTCCTTCGGCCTCTCCCGATCCTTCAGCATGTCGATCGCTTCCGAATAACTCACGCAGGCAACATCTTCTTTTCCGCAGACCTCCGTCACCAGCCGCTCCATGGCCCGCCAATAGGCGCCGCCATTCATTTCCACGAAATGCAGGCCGATCTGGAGCGGAATGCGGCCTCCGTCATACTGCCTGTCGAAAGCGGCCCGGAAGGCGGAATAGGCGCGTTCCTCGAATTCGGCACTTCGGCTCGGATTGTCGAGGCCGCCCGAATGACGGATGAAGAGATTGTAGTCCATGGCGATGATCGGCCGGTTCGACGGGCCTTCCGGGATCAGCGGCAGACCGAAGCGGATGAGCCCGTTCTTTTCCTCCGGCCACATTGGCCCTTTGGTCACCAGGCTTGCGTCATACCGGATGCCGGCCTGTTTTTCCGCTTCCACCATGCCCGGACCCGTCGAGAAGTAGGGCGCGCGAAAACCGCCGATGCCGTTTGCGACGAATTCCTTCCAGCCGGGCGGCTCCTCGGCCTCGGCGCCAGCCATTTTCCAGGCACCGGCCAGCACGTCCTCAAAGCTTCTGAATTCGCTTGCCCAGTCGGCGGCCGTCCAGTCTCCGCCGTCAAAGTGGCCGCAGGTATGACTCGATATCTCATGACCTTCGAGATGCGCCTGCCAGATATGGCCGAGCCGCTCGCGTGCCTCCGAAGCCGTCTGGGCGAAGCCTATATTGGATCTGCCGGGCTTCTGGCCCGGGCCTTGATAACTTCTCGCCTTCGCCCGCTCGATAACCAGTGTGCAGGAGAGGAAGTAGGTGAAATGGGCGTCGACGCGGCTCGCGAGATCGCGGCTCCTTTGCCAGAGATGGTTGGCGCCGGCTCCGTCGAAGGAAATCATCACCAGCTGCTTCGGCTTTTCGACGGCGTGCGACATCGCAGGGACGAGCGAAAGGCAAAGCGCGAGGGGAAGGGCAAACGGACGCATCAACGAACCTGAATCGGAAATAAAGGAAGCGGGTGTTGTGGTTGGCGAATAAGGCGAAGCTGGGGAGGCGCGGCACGAAAGCGAGATTGATGCCTCAGAGCCGTTAACAAGCTTTGTCAGAATCGTGAGAGGGGCCTTACATCTCAGGGAAAATAGGCTAGAAGGCGCTTTCTTATGGAGATTGAGGCCGCTTTGGCCGGAGACTTTGATGGCGCAGCACGACGACGACAGTTTTATCCGCGAGGTGAACGAGGAGCTCCGCTCCGACCAGATGAAGTATGCCTGGAGCCGTTACCGCTCGCTGGTAATCGCGATTATCGTGCTGATCATCGGCGGCACGACCGCCAGCGTGCTTTACGAATGGTATGATACCCACACGTCTTCGAAGTCCGGCGACCAGTTCCTGGCAGCCTTGAAGCTTGCCGAAGACAACAAGCTGGACGAGGCGCTTTCGGCATTCGAGGCGCTGGAAAAGGATGGCACCGGCGCCTATCCCGTCCTCGCCCGGATGCGTGCCGCCTCGGTCAAGCAGGCCAAGGGCGACACGGCCGGCGCGATCGCCGAATTTTCCGAGATCGGCAAGGAAGCCGCCGCACCGCAGGCCGTCCGCGATCTTGCCAAGATGCGCGCCGCCTGGCTGCTGATCGACACCGGTACCTACGATCAGGTCGCCGCCGAAGTGCAGGCAACGGCCAATCCGGGCAATCCGCTCGCCAATTCCGCCCGCGAGGCGCTCGGGCTTGCCGCCTACAAGGCCGGCGACATGGCAAAAGCCAAGGAATGGTTCCAGCAGATTACCAAGGACACCGCCGCGCCGCGCAATATCGCAAATCGCGCGCAGATCATGCTCGACAATATCGCCTCTTCCGGCAAGGCGCCCTAACTTTCTGCCGGTCGAGGTCTAAGGAAAAAAGATGAGCTTCACCGTCGCCATCGTCGGACGCCCGAATGTCGGAAAGTCCACGCTCTTCAACCGGCTGGTGGGCAAGAAGCTGGCGCTTGTCGACGACACGCCGGGGGTTACCCGTGACCGCCGTCCGGGCGACGCCAAGCTCGTGGACCTCAGGTTCACGATCATCGACACCGCCGGTCTCGAAGAGGCCGGACCCACGACGCTGGAAGGCCGGATGCGCGCCCAGACAGAGGCGGCGATCGAAGACGCCGATCTGACGCTCTTCGTGGTCGATGCCAAATCCGGCCTGACGCCGCTCGACAAGACGTTCGGCGAGCTCCTGCGCCGCAGCGGCAAACCTGTCGTGCTGGTTGCCAACAAGTCGGAAGCGCGCGGCTCGGATGCCGGTTTCTACGACGCCTTCACGCTGGGCCTCGGCGAACCCGTGCCGATTTCCGCCGAGCACGGCGAGGGGATGATCGACCTGCGCGACGCAATCGTCGAGGCGCTCGGCGAGGACAGGGCCTTTCCCGACGATGATTTCGAGGCCGAGACCGATGTCGACGTTTCTCAGTCCGAAGTCGGCGCCGACGGCGAGGCGGACGAGGACATCGAACCGGCCTACGACGAGACGAAGCCGCTTCGCGTGGCGATCGTCGGACGGCCGAATGCTGGCAAATCGACGCTGATCAACCGCTTTCTCGGCGAAGACCGGCTGCTGACCGGCCCGGAAGCCGGCATCACGCGCGATTCGATCTCGGTCGAATGGGATTGGCGCGGCCGCACCATCAAGATGTTCGACACCGCGGGCATGCGCCGCAAGGCAAGGGTTCAGGAAAAGCTCGAAAAACTCTCCGTTGCCGATGCGCTGCGCGCCATCCGCTTTGCCGAGACAGTGGTGATCGTCTTCGACGCGACGATCCCCTTCGAAAAGCAGGACCTGCAGATCGCCGATCTGGTGCTGCGCGAAGGGCGCGCCGCGGTGCTCGCCTTCAACAAGTGGGATCTCGTGGAGGATCCGCAGGCGGTGCTGGCCGATCTTCGCGAAAAGACCGAGCGCCTGTTGCCGCAGGCGCGCGGTATCCGTGCGGTGCCGATCTCGGGCCAGACAGGCTACGGGCTCGACAAGCTGATGCAGAACATCATCGACACCGACCGGGTGTGGAACAAGCGCATTTCCACCGCAAGGCTCAATCGCTGGCTGGATGGGGTGCAGATCCAGCATCCGCCACCGGCCGTCTCCGGGCGCCGCCTGAGGCTCAAATACATGACCCAGGTAAAAGCCCGCCCGCCGGCCTTCATGGTGTCCTGCACCAGACCCGACGCGCTTCCGGAAAGTTATGTGCGCTACCTGATCAACGGGCTGCGCAACGATTTCCAGATGCCCGGCGTGCCGATCCGCATTCATTTCAAGGCGGGCGAAAACCCGTTCGAAGGCCGGAAAAAGAAGCGGTAGATGACCAACCTCCCGGTCACACTGCCGAGGGGCTGACACCCTTCGTGGGCCCGGGCAAAGCCGGGCGGCGGCCCTGCGCCGTCAATACGTTGTTGAGGAACTGCCTTGACGCAGCCTCCCAGGTGAAATTGCGGGCGAGCTTTTGAGCGTTCTCCCGCGAGCATTTCAGCGCGGCGAGACATGCTTCCCGCAGGTCCTCATTCAGCGCGCCGGCACCGGACCCTTCCTCGATGATGTCGACCGGCCCGGTGACCGGGTAGGCGGCGACCGGCACACCGCTCGCCAGCGCCTCGAGAATGGTGTTGCCGAAGGTATCTGTCCTGGACGGGAAAACGAAGACATCGGCCTGGGCATAGGCGCGGGCGAGATCCTCTCCGGTCTTCATGCCGGTGAAAAGGACGTTCGGGTAGCGCTTTTCGAGTTCGGCACGGGCCGGGCCATCCCCGACGACAACCTTGGAGCCGGGGAGGTCCAGATCGAGGAAGGCCGGCAGGTTCTTTTCCACGGCGACGCGTCCGACTGTCATGAAGATAGGCCGCGGCAGGTCGAACGGGCGCTCGTCGAGTACCATCGGGTGAAAGACCGTCTGGTCGATGCCGCGGCTCCAGCGGAGCAGGTTCTTGATGCCGAGCTTGCCCAGTTCCCGCTCCAGGCTGGCGGTCGCCACCATGCAGCCATTGCCGGCATTGTGGAACCAGCGCACGAAGGCATGCAGCCAGCGGAGCGGCACCGGGAAACGGGCGGCGACATATTCCGGAAAACGGGTGTGGTAGCTGGTCGAAAAGGGTACCCGGTTCTTGAGGCACCAGCGCCGGGCGAGCAGGCCGAGCGGTCCTTCCGTGGCGATATGCACGGCGGTCGGCTGCGAGGCTTCGATCGCGGCCGCCACCTGGCCATAGGTCGCCAGCGAGAGCCGGATCTCGGGATAGGTCGGGCAGGGGATGTTGGTGAAATCCTGCGGCGTGACCATCACCACCTCGACATCCATGCGGGCAAGTTCCCGATTGGTGTTCTCGATGGAGCGGACGACGCCATTCACCTGAGGATACCAGGCATCCGTCACGATAGTGATTCTGGTCATTCGATTGCCGACCCGATTGCCGCTCGCCGGCGACTCGGATGCCGCTTAGCGTGTTCGGTCATCTATCTTAAAAAAATGTAACAGAAGCATGTCACTCTGGACAGGTAGAGTAGTCCTCTACGACACATTTCCGACCATTTTGCCGGGCTCAACATCCCCATGATCAGCCGATACACCAAAATCGAGACCGTCGACCTGCCGAGCCTGGTGCTGGCCCTGAAGCTCGCAGCGGGCAGCCTGCCGGTTGCTGCCGACGACCTGACCCCGATCGATGTAAGCCTGATCACGCAGGCGGAGGAGGCGGGATTGCTGCTGGTCAGCCGTAATCCGGCCGGCCAGCCGGAAAGGTTGGTTTTAACCGATGTCGGCGCAGGCACGATGTTCTTCGCGGAGGACGGCCGCCCCGATGCGGGCGCTTACAGGGGGATCTCGGGCGTGCTCTTTGGCGCTTTGAACGGGATGAACGGCCTCGCCCGCAGCCGGCGCCTGATGAATGGCATTGGCGCTCTCGGCATCCTGGCGTTGCTGGCGGGCAGTTTCCTCACCTATCTCAAGATTTCCGGCAATTTCCACCCCGTCATTGCGGCGGAGCTTTACCGATCCGCCCAGCCGACCGGAGAAGATGTGGTCCGCTATGCCAGCGAACATGGCATCCGTTCGGTCATCAACCTTCGCGGTGCCAATCACGGCCGGACCTGGTACGACGCCGAGGTGTCGGCCTCTCGATCCCTCGGGATCGCCCACTACGACTTCCAGATGTCCGAAAACCGCGATCTTTCGCAACCGGAAGCGCAGGAACTGATCGCCCTGATGCGGCGGGCGGAAAAACCCTTGCTGATCCATTGCGACGAAGGGGCCGACCGCAGCAGCCTTGCCTCAGCCCTCTATCTGGCGGCCGTTGCCAAGCAGGGCGAGGAGAAGGCGGAGGGGCAGATGTCCTTCTGGTACGGCCACCTGTCGGTTCCCTTTACCACCGCCTACCGAATGGACGAGGCTTTCGAAGCGCTCGAGCCCTGGCTCGGGTTTCCGAACTCTTGAGCCGCCGAGAACTGATCAGCCGGGCAGCAGGGCCGGGCTGATCAGTGCGCCGTGGTGGCCGATGACGATGGAGGCGACTGCCGCGCCGTAGGCGGCCGCGTCGGCGGGCGAGGCTCCCCGCACCAGAGCCGAGAGGAAAGCCCCGTTGAAACTGTCGCCGGCACTCGTCGTATCGATGACTTCCGTCGTCTTGACGGCCGGCACATGGACCGCATCGGCGCCGCCGAAGCTCAAGGTCGCCCCTTCCGCACCATTCTTCACCACGACGTTTTCGACGCCCAGCGCACGGTAGCGGGCGATGGTGTCGGCAACGGTCTGATCGCCGAAATGGGCGGCCTCGTCATCGAAGCTCGGCAGGACGAGGGTGGCGGCGCGGGCGCCTGCCTCGATCGTCCTCAGCATATAATCCTTGTTCGGCCAGAGGCGGGGACGGATGTTCGGGTCGAATGCGACGGTCTTGCCCGCCGCCTTGGCGCGGCGCAATTCGGAAAGCAGCGTCTCGACGGCTTCGGGCGCCAGAATGCCGAGCGTGATGCCGGAGAAATAAACGATATCGGCTGCCTCGACCGCGTTTCGCAAATGGTCGGCGTCGTCGGCGAGCTTTCTGGCGGCGGCGGTATCGCGCCAGTAGCTGAAGGTGCGCTCCCCGTTTTTCAAGGTGATGAGATAGAGACCGGGCGTCTTGCCTTCTATGCGGCGGATATAGCCGGTGCCGATGCCCGCTTCCTTCATCATCGTCAGCATGTCCGACGAAAGCGGATCGTCGCCGACGGCGGTGAAATAATCGACCTGCCATTCGGCGGTCAGGCAGGCGCGGGCATACCACGCCGTGTTGAAGGTGTCGCCAGCAAAACCCTTGCGCAACAAACCTTCGCCTGCCTGCGACAGTTCCACCATGCATTCGCCGATCGAAAGAAGCCGCCCGCCCAAAGTCATCCCTCCGTATCCTCGGACAAATCGCATAGGCCGAACTTGGGGTCATGGCAAGAGCAGTCAGGCCCTTGCTTTTGCGTTGTCTTTTACGTCGGCGGCTCTAGGTTGCGTGGGACGACAGACAGAGGAGAGTCGAGGCATGGCGACGGAAACGGCGAAGGCGGCCACGGACGATCAGGGGGCGAACTGGTGGCGCGGCGCGGTGATCTATCAGATCTATCCGCGATCCTTCCAGGACACGACCGGCGACGGGCTTGGCGACATCAAGGGGATCACCGCACGCCTGCCGCATGTCGCCTCGCTCGGCGTCGATGCGATATGGCTGTCGCCTTTCTTTACGTCGCCCATGGCCGACATGGGGTACGATGTTTCGGACTACTGCAATGTGGATCCGATGTTCGGGACGCTGGCCGACTTCGACGAGATGATGGCGGAGGCGCATCGGCTCGGCTTGAAGGTCATCATCGACCAGGTGATTTCCCACACCTCCGACCGTCACCCGTGGTTCGTCGAGAGCCGGTCGAGCCGCACCAACCCGAAAGCTGACTGGTATGTCTGGGCCAATCCGAAGCCCGACGGAACGGTGCCGACCAACTGGCTGTCGATCTTCGGCGGGCCGGCCTGGGAGTGGGACGGCGTGCGCAAACAATATTACATGCACAACTTCCTAATCTCGCAGCCGGACCTCAACTTCCACAATCCGGAGGTCCAACAGGCGGTGCTGGATACCGTAAGGTTCTGGCTCGACCGCGGAGTGGACGGCTTCCGGCTCGACACGGTGAACTACTATTTCCACGACAAGCAGCTCCGCAACAATCCGCCGATGATCTATGACACCGACGGCGCGGGCATGGAAACCGACACCAATCCCTATTCCATGCAGAACCATCTCTACGACAAGACGCAGCCGGAGAATATCGGCTTCCTGAAGAGGCTGAGGGCGCTGCTCGACAGCTATGACAACCGGGCGACCGTCGGCGAGGTGGGTGACGGGCCGCGGTCTCTCTCGACGCTGGCGCTCTACACCACCGGCAACGACAAGCTGCATATGTGCTACACCTTCGATTTGCTGGGGCCGGCTTTCGAGGCGAGCTACATCCGCAAGGTAATGACGACGGTGGCGGACACCGTCAGCAACGGCTGGGTCTGCTGGGCCTTTTCGAACCATGACGTGGTACGGCACGTGACCCGCTTCACCGAGGACGCCCAGGAGCGGGACCGGGTGGCGAAACTGTCGATCACGCTTCTTTCGATGCTGCGCGGCTCGATCTGCCTCTATCAGGGCGAAGAACTGGGCCTGACGGAGGCGGAACTCGCCTACGAAGACCTTCGCGATCCCTACGGCATCCGCTTCTGGCCGGCCTTCAAGGGCCGAGACGGATGCCGCACGCCGATGGTCTGGGAGGCCAGCGTGCCGCATGCCGGGTTCACCGAAGGGCCAAAGACCTGGTTGCCGGTCCCAAGCGAACACGCCGCCCGCGCAGTCGATATCCAAGAGAAGCTGGCGGATTCGGTCCTCAACCACTATCGGGCGGCGCTCACCTTCCGCAAGGCTCATCCGCCGCTGGTCGACGGCGACATGACCTTCCTCGATACCAACCAGGACCTTCTGGCTTTCGTGCGTGAGAAGGGCGGCGAAAAGCTGTTTTTCGTCTTCAATCTCACTCGCGAGGCGCAAGATTTCACACTGCCAAAGCGGCTCGGCGACTGCCTACCGGTGTCCTTGCCGGGCTTTTCCTCCCGGCTCGTCAAGGGTGTGGTGAAGCTCGATGCGCTGGACGTGTTCTGCGCCAGGGTGTGAGGATGGCCCGAGTAGGGCCGTACCTCAGGCCCCGGCAGAATTGCAGCAGGCCCATCGCCGTCACAGCTTGCTCACCGACGATCCTGACAGGATTTATGCGGCAGGACGTTTCACCGTCCTGTCGCCGCGTCCTTCCAGAAGGCCGGCGATGGAGATGTCCTCGTCGAGATCATCCCAGTGAATGCCACCCGGGCTCAGTTTGAATTTCTCGCGATCGGCCGGCTTCGCAAGAAGCAGACGGGGGAACCAGGCAAGCGGTACGCCCAATGTGCGGCCGTCGTTGAGCGAGACCCACATTGTGTCGTCGTCGAATTTCACCTCAGTTGCCGAAATGCTCATGCCATGCCCGCTTGATCAGAGAACGATTGTCGATGACGAGCCGGATAATAGCAGACAGGTCACGGCTGTTGAAGCCGTCGCTTTCCGCCACTCCGATAGTCGGCTCCAACCAAATCTTTGCATTGGCGCCGCCGCCTCGGACATGCATATGCACAGGCTCACGCGGGTCGCCTTCGTTGGAATAAAAATAGAATTTTAGCGCGCCAGAACGGAAGACGATGGGCATTAGGTCCTCTTTCAATGTTCTTTGAGGACAGAACAATTTGCAATGGTTGCTGTCACCAACGCCTGGCTTTCGATCTCACCCGATCAGTGCGAACCGATCCACATCCACCATGCCCTTGTCGGAAATCTTCAGGTGGGGGATGACCGGGAGCGGCAGGAAAGCGACCTGCAGAAAGGGTTCCTGCAGCGTCGTGCCAAGCGCGTAGGCGGCATGGCGCAGGTGGTGGAGGGTATCGCGGACGATTTCGTAGGGCTCAAGGCTCATCAGGCCGGCGACGGGAAGAGCGATCTCGCCGGTGACCTTGCCGTCCTCGACCACGACGAAGCCGCCGTGGATCTCGCCAAGGCGGTTGACGGCGAGCGCCATGTCGTCCTCGTCGACACCGACGACGCAGATATTGTGGCTGTCGTGTCCGACCGTCGAGGCGATCGCGCCCTTCTTCAGGCCGAAACCCTGGACGAAGCCGTTGGCATGGTTGCCATTCTTGCCGTGGCGCTCGATGACGGCGACCTTGATAATGTCGCGGGAGAGATCGACCACGGTCTGGTTGCCGGACGACGGGAGCTTGTAGCGGCGGTGCTCGGTGATGATCTTGCCGGGCATGACACCGATCACGGGCGTTTCGCCCTCTGTGACAGGCACGCCGAAATGGGCGGCCTCCACGGGCCTTGCCCTGACGCTGTCGAGGCCGACGGGGGCAACCGGTTTGCGGCTCGCGAAAAGTTCGTCGGTGACCCTGCGGCCGGCGGAAAAGATCATTTCCGCCTTGCAGTTTTCAAGGCTGTCGATGATCACGAGATCGGCCCGCCAGCCCGGGGCGACGAGGCCGCGGTCGCGAAGCCCAAAGGCGCGGGCAGCCGAGATCGAGGCGGCGCGGTAGATCGCCAGCGGCTCGACGCCCTCGGCAATCGCGGTGCGGATCATATAGTCGAGATGGCCCTGTTCGGCGATGTCGAGCGGATTGCGGTCGTCGGTGCAGAGCGCCAGGAACGGCGACAGGCGCTCGGTGATGATCGGCATCAGCGCATGGAGATCCTTGGAGACGGATCCTTCCCGCACCAGGATATGCATGCCCTTGCGGATCTTTTCGAGCGCCTCTTCGGCGGTGGTGCACTCGTGTTCGGTGCGGATGCCGGCCGAGAGATAGCCATTCAGATCGAGCCCACGCAAAAGCGGCGCATGGCCGTCGATATGGTCGCCATAGAAGGCCTCGAGCTTGGCGAGGCAGATGGGGTCCTTGTGGATGACGCCCGGGAAATTCATGAACTCGGCAAGGCCGATGACCTTGGGGTGGTTGCGGAAGGGCAGGAGCTTTTCGATCGGCAGGTCGGCGCCGGCCGTTTCCAGATGGGTCGCAGGCACGCAGGAGGAAAGCTGGACGCGGATGTCCATGATGGTTTCGAGCGAGGAATTCAGAAAGAACTCGATGCCTTCGGTGCCGAGCACATTGGCAATTTCATGCGGATCGCAGATCGCCGTCGTCACACCATAAGGCAGCACGCAGCGGTCGAATTCGTGCGGGGTCACCAGCGAGGATTCGATGTGCAGATGGGTATCGATGAAACCCGGCACGACGATCTTGCCGGAAATGTCGATCTCGGTGACACCGGAATAGGCGCCGCAGGTGCCGACGATGCGGTCGGCCGAGAGGGCGATGTCGGAGGCGACGAGCTCTCCGGTGACGAGATCGAAGAATCTTCCGCCCTTCAGCACGATATCGGCAGGCTGCCGGCCGGTGCCCTGATCGATGAGGGTTTCAAGTCTAGCGGTCATTCTGGCCTCCGAATCCGTCGGATCATCTTAGCGGGGCCGGTGGCCGAGTGGAATGGTGCCAAAGGAACCGGTAGGGCATTGCGGGAGCCGTTACCGACGCGGCAGGGACCGGATTATCCGATCGACGCTTTGGGCAATCGGGGACGTGGCGGTATCGATCTGCAGACGGGGCCTGTCCCAGGCCTCGTAACGACGTGTCCGAACGGCTTCCCAGCTCGGAGGCGTATGGCCTTCGGTGTCGGAACTCCGTTCCTCTACGCGGCGCCGGTGTTCCTCGACGTCGGAACAGATGGTCTCAACTTCCAGGAATGCGACACCCGCCCGTTCTGCGACTTCTCTAAAGGCGTCGCGGGTGATTTTCAGCGGATTGACGGAATCTGCCACAACCCAGGCGCCCATGCGAAGGTTGTCGGCGGCCAGCCGATAGGTGGTGATATAGCCGGCCGGGCCTACCTCCGCGCCCGGAGCCAGTACTCCCGAGGTGCGGATGGCCTCCTCAATGGTATCGATGCGCAGATAACAGGCGCGCAGGCGTTCGGCGAGCTGCCGCGCAATGGTGCTTTTGCCCGTTCCCGGCAGACCGCCAAATATCACAAGCATCAGATCCGCCTCCGGGCTTCCCGCAAGATCCACGGGCGCCTTGGGGCGCCCGTGGAATGTGCTTGTCGAGGTTACTCGACGGCGACGACCTTGCCGTCTTCCCACTTGAAGAGCGAGAAGCTCTGTGAAGTAAGGTCGCCCGTCTCGCCGTAGGTGAGTTTGCCGATGGCGGTCGCAATTGGCTCGCCGGACTTGATGGCGGCGGCGACCGCTTCCGTATCCTCAGCGCTTTTGGCCTTTTCGATGCCGGCCTTGATGACCTCGACGGCAGCATAGGCATTCAGCGTGAAGGCTTCGGCAGGAATCTTGCGGGCAGCGAGAGCTTCGGCGGCGGCCTTTGAATCGGGGCTCTTCGTTGCATCCGAGGCATTGGTGAAGACGGTGCCGGCGGCAGCCTTCGTGCCAATGTTCCAGAACTCGCTGTTCGACAGGCCGTCGCCGCCGATGATCGTCGCCTTGACGCCGAGATCGGCGAGCTGGCGGGCGAGCAGACCGCCTTCGGGATGGTAGCCGCCGAAATAGATCACTTCGACATTTTCCGATTTGAGCCGCGTGGTGAGCGCGCTGAAATCCTTGTCGCCGGGAGTGACGGCGTCATCGAGAACTTCCTTGACGCCACCCGCATTGAGGGTGGCCTTGAACGCATCGGCTAGACCTTTGCCATAGGCGCCCTTGTCGTTGATGATCGCGATCTTCTTGTCCTTGAACTTGTCGAGGACGTATTTGGCGGCGACTTCGGCCTGCTGGTCGTCGCGGCCGCAGGTGCGCAACACATTGGCGAGGTCGCGCTTGGTGAGTTCCGGTGTGGTCGCGGTCGGGGTGACCATCAGTACGCCGTTTTCGGCAAGCACATCCGAGGCCGGCATGGCGACGCCTGACGTGACCGGGCCGACGACGAAGCGGATGCCTTCGCCAACCAGCTGGTTTGCGGCCGACACGCCTTGCTTGGGTTCGCCGGCATCGTCGGCGGCCTTCAGCACGACCTGCTCGCCGAGGATGCCGCCCTTCTTGTTGATCTCGGCGACGGCGGTCTCGGCGCCGTTCTTGACCTGATCGCCGTAAGCCGCCACCGGGCCGGTCAGCGGCGCGATCAGGCCGATGACGATCTCCGCATGGGCAAGCGGTGCAAATGTCAGGGAGGCGAGGGCTGTTGCCCCCAGAAGCGTCTTGAGGTTCATTTCGGTTCTCCTTGGGTGGGCTTCAAAACAGCCCTCGATCAACGCCGCACCCGTGCCCGTCGTCTCCGAAGGTCCTTCGGACATTTCGCGCCAATGACGAAAGGCGATGCGGTCGATGCCGGGCCGCGCCATGTTTGGCTTTCGGCGGTCGGCGAACAATTCTGTAGGAATTCGGCCGAGATTTCGCAAGAAGATAACAAAAGGGCACGGAGTTTTGTTGATCCGGCGAAGGATTTCGCCGAAATCGACGCTTGGGCTCTGATTTTTCAGAGATCTATGCGTTGCTGACCAGCGTCTCGAGAAATGCCTGGACCTGCCGGTTGAACGACTGGAACTGCTCAGGCGTCATGCCCGAACGTTTGACAAGCGTATCTCCAAGGCACCTGCTTTCCTGGATCAGGGCGCTGCCGGCATCCGTCAGCCGAACAAGGACCTGCCGTTCGTCGGCCTTGCTGCGCTGGCGCTCCACCAGGCCCGCCTGCTCCAGCCGCTTCACCGGAGGGGTTACCGTGCTCGATTCCAGAGAAAGGCGGTCTGCGATCGCACCGATCGTCATCTCCTGCTGCTCGGCAACCGCGCTCAGAACGAGGTATTGCGGGTAGGTAATGCCCATCCTGTCGAGCATGGGTTTGTAAAGGCGGTTGATCGCAATGCTCGCCGCATAGAGCGAGAAACACAGCTGATCGTCCAGGGGGACGGGTTTCTGGTCGGACATGCAAAACCTCCGGAAGATGCAGAGAATTCGATATCACAAAAAAATGTATCGCGATAACTATTTCTTCTGGACAGGCTCCGTTCAGTTCTCTATGAAGTAACTTATCGCGAAAATAATTATCGCGATAACAAGCTGGAGACAGAGATGAACGAGACAATCATCTGGACGACACGTCGAAATGTCATGAAGGCCGGGCTGATTGTCGGCGCAGCCGCTGCGGCTCCGTCCTTCATCCAGATCGCCCAGGCATCCACACCATCAACCCACGAGGACAAGAAGACCATGACCAGCAGTTTCATCACCACAAAGGACGGCACCGAGATCTTCTACAAGGACTGGGGCCCAAAGGACGCCCAGCCGATCGTCTTCCACCACGGCTGGCCCCTCAGCGCCGACGACTGGGACGCCCAGATGCTGTTCTTCCTGAACGAGGGTTGCCGGGTGATCGCCCATGACCGCCGCGGCCACGGTCGCTCGACCCAGACCGCGACCGGCAACGAGATGGATACCTATGCGGCCGATGTCGCCGAATTGGCCGAACATCTCGATCTCAGGAACGCCATCCATGTCGGCCATTCGACCGGCGGCGGTGAAGTCGCCCGTTATGTCGCCCAGTATGGCGACCGCGGCCGGGTTGCCAAGGCTGTTCTCGTCGGCGCCGTACCGCCGGTCATGGTCAAGTCCGACAAGAACCCGGGCGGTCTGCCGATCGAAGTCTTCGACGGGTTCCGCTCGGCGCTGCTCGCAAACCGGGCGCAGTTCTTCCTGGATATCCCGACCGGGCCGTTCTTCGGCTTCAACCGTCCGGGTGCACAGGTCTCGGAAGGGGCGATCCGCAATTGGTGGAGGCAGGGCATGATGGGCGGAGCCAAGGCCCATTACGATTGCATCAAGGCCTTTTCGGAAACCGACTTTACCGAAGACCTCAAGACGATCGAAGTGCCGGTTCTCGTCATGCATGGCGACGACGACCAGATCGTGCCGATCGCCGACTCCGCGCATCTTGCCATCAAGCTCTTGAAGAACGGCACGCTGAAGGTCTACGAAGGCCTTCCGCATGGCATGGCGACGACGCATGCCGAGGTGATCAACGCGGACCTCCTGGCGTTTTTCAAGGCTTGAACCGCCGCTTGCCCCGTTCTCCCCGCAAGGGGGAGAACGGATGAGGATGCCCTCACGCCACTGCACCGAACTGGGCCTCGTGGAGTTTCGCATAGGCGCCGTTCGCCTTCAGCAATTCCGCGTGGGTACCCAGCTCGACGATGCCGTCCGCCCCCATCACCACGATCCGGTCGGCATTGCGGATGGTGGCGAGACGGTGGGCGACGACCAGAGTGGTTCGGCCCTTGGAGAGGTCTGCCAGCGCGTGCTGGATCGCCAGTTCCGTGGCCGAATCCAGCGCCGATGTCGCCTCGTCGAGGATGAGGATCGGCGGGTTCTTGAGGAAGATGCGGGCGATCGCCAGCCGCTGCTTCTGGCCGCCCGACAGTTTTGCGCCCCGCTCGCCCGTCGGCGTGTCTAGGCCCTGCGGCAGCGACAGGACGAATTCGTCGAGCGATGCCCGGCGCAGCGCCTCCATGATCTCCTCGTCGCTCGCGCCGAGCCGACCATAGGCGATGTTTTCGCGGATGGTCGAGCCGAACATGAAGACGTCCTGCTGGACGATGCCGATCTGGCCCCGCAGCGAGGCCTGCGTCATGTCTCGGATGTCGATGCCGTCTATGGTGATGGCGCCTGCGGTGACATCGTAGAAGCGCGGCAGCAGCGAGCAGATGGTCGTTTTACCGGCACCAGAAGGACCGACGAAGGCGAACGTTTCCCCTGCGGCGATTTCGAGGTCGAGATGCTCGAAGACCATGGCGGTTTCGGAATAACCGAAGCTGACATCACGATAGACGATGTCGCCCGCAAGCGTGCTGACGGCGATCGCATCCGGCCGGTCGGCGAGATCGGGCTGGGTGTCGATGAGATCGGTGAAGCGGCGGAAGCCCGCAAAGCCCTTCGGATACATTTCCAGCACCGAGGTGATCTTGTCGATCGGGTGGAAGAAGACGTTGACGAGCAGCAGGAAGCCGACAAAGCCGCCGTAGGAAAGCTCTCCCGCCACGACGAACCAGGTGCCGGCGATCATTACCGAAAGCTGCACCAGCCGGGTGCCGAGATAGCTGAGCGCAATGCTTGCCGTCATATAGGCATAAGCGTTGAGCTTGGTTTCCCTGTAGCCCTCGTTGTTGCGGGCAAAAAGCTGGCTTTCGTAGTCCTCGTTGGCAAACGCCTTGACGACGCGGATGCCGCCGACGCTTTCCTGGACCCGGGTGTTGAAATCTCCCACCTTGCCGAACAGGGTGCGCCAGTTGACCGTCATGCGGGCTCCGTAACGGCTGACCAGCCAGGTCATGAACGGCACGATCACGGTGGTCAGCAGCGCCAGCTTCCAATGCACGGTGAACATCAAGATGAAGGCGCCGATGAAGGTCATGATCGCGATGAACAGATCTTCCGGCCCGTGATGGGCAATCTCGCCGACCTCTTCCAGGTCTTTCGTGACATGGGTGATCAGGTGGCCGGTGCGGGTGTTGTCGAAATACCGGAAGGACAGCTTCTGGATATGGTCGAATGCCTGCCGGCGCATGTCGGATTCGATCGAGATACCGAGCGCATGGCCCCAGTAGTTGACGACGGCCATTAGGCCGGTGTTCAGGGCGTAGACGGCGAGTAGGCCCACGCCGACGGCAACGATCAGTGTCCAGTCGCGACCGGGCAAGAGTTGGTCAACGAAGAGCTTGACGGCGATCGGGAAGCCGAGTTCGAGCAGGCCGGCAAAAACCGCACAGCCGAAATCGAGCAGAAACAGCCTCTTGTAAGGCGCATAATAGGAAAAGAAACGACGAAGCATGAAGGCCCCCTCCAGGGGCGAAAGGCTCAAAATTCGAAGAGGACGGACTAAACGACAGCCCTGATCCGGCACCGCCATTCAGCGTTGAAAAGTGCCGATCTGCCTCATCTTCTGAGCCTCCTTCAAAGGTCGTCTTAGTGCTTATAGTGCCGTATGGCGGCGATGTCTACCGGGTCCGGCCGATCTGGACGTTCCGTCCCCGGTCCCGGACGCCGGTCGGCATGTCCTTGACGGGAACGGGGACGAAGGTCCGGGAAATACTGCGATCCGAAACCTCAGACGCCGGTCGTCAGAATATCTCTCAGCTTGCCGACGATTTCGTCGATGTGGTGTTTTTCGACGATCAGCGGCGGCGACATGGCGATGGTGTCGCCCGTGGTACGGATCAGCAGGCCGTCCTCATAAGCTTTCAGGAAGGCGGAGAAGGCGCGTTTGGTGGGTTCGCCTGCGATCGGATCGAGTTCGATCGCGCCGATCAGCCCGATATTGCGGATATCGATGACGTTCGGAACGTCCTTCAGCGAATGCAGCGCCTCTTCCCAATAAGGCGCGATGTCGCGGGCGCGGTCGAAGAGGCCTTCTTCCTTGTAGGTCTCAAGCGTGGCAAGGCCTGCGGCCGACGCGATCGGATTGCCCGAATAGGTGTAGCCGTGGAAGAACTCGATCAGGTGTTCCGGGCCGTTCATGAATGTGTCGTGGATTTCCGAAGTCACCAGCACCGCGCCCATCGGGATGACGCCGTTGGTCAGGCCTTTGGCGGTGGTGATGATATCGGGCGTGACGCCGTAATATTGAGCCGCGAACGGGGCGCCCATGCGACCGAAACCGGTGATGACTTCATCGAAGATCAGGAGGATACCGTGCTTGGTACAGATGTCGCGAAGTTTCTGGAGGTAGCCCTTCGGCGGGATCAGCACGCCGGTGGAGCCTGCGACAGGTTCGACGATGACGGCCGCGATGGTCGAGGCGTCGTGAAGCGTAACAATGCGCTCGAGTTCGGTCGCCAGATCGCCGCCATGCTCCGGCTCACCGCGGGTGAAAGCGTTCTTGGCCGGAAGGTGGGTGTGCGGCATGTGGTCGACGCCGGTCAGAAGCGTGCCGAACATCTTGCGGTTGGCGACAATACCGCCGACGGAAATGCCGCCGAAATTGACGCCGTGATAACCGCGCTCGCGACCGATCAGGCGAAAGCGCGAGCCGTTGCCCTTGGCGCGATGATAGGCGAGCGCAACCTTCAGCGCCGTGTCGACCGATTCTGAACCGGAATTCGTGTAGAGAACGTGATTGATGCCCTCCGGGGCAATGTCGACCAGGCGGTTGGCAAGCTCGAAAGCCTTCGGATGGCCGAGCTGGAAGGCCGGTGCATAGTCCAGCTCACCTGCCTGTTCGCGGATCGCCTCGGTGATCTTCGGGCGGCAGTGGCCGGCATTGACGCACCAGAGGCCGGCGGTCGCATCGAGCACCTGGCGGCCGTCATGGGTCGTGTAGTGCATATCCTTGGCACTCACGAAAAGACGGGGTTCCTTCTTGAACTGGCGGTTTGCCGTAAACGGCATCCAAAACGCCCTGAGGTCATTGGGCGTGGTATTCAGGCGGTTGGACATGCGGCTCTCCATGGCCATTCGGATCGTCAGGTGGCCATTCCCGGTCGGCGGCTCAGCGCCAAGTTTTGACTGCATGGTCAAATTATCAGGGCAAGCGGAGCCGTCAACCGCATTCGGCGGAGCAGCGAGAAGGGAATGGATGAAAGCCACAGACTGGAAAGCCCAGCCTCCGGCGATGCATGCCGCAGGCTGGGCCGCAAGCAGCGAGACGTCATGTCTGCGCTGTCAAGCTCACGCGGCTGCCGACGTCTTCTGGGCCGGCACGCAGTAGATGTCCTCCAGGGTCTCAAGAACCTTGATCACCGATTCCGACGAGCTGGAATAATAAATCGTCTGCGCGTCGCGGCGGGTCTTCACCAATTTCTGCGCACGCAGCTTGGAAAGATGTTGAGACAGCGCCGACTGGCTGAGCCCGACCTGGGAAGCGAGCGCGCCGACCGCGACCTCGCCTTTGACCAGGCAGCACAGGATCATCAGCCGCTTCGGATTGGCCATGGCAGACAACAAGCCTGCCGCGGCGGTGGAGTGCTCAGATAGCGCCATCGTATCCATCAGCTACAATTCCCCTCGATCTAAAGCGGCTTCCCGCCCAAAAAATAATCGCCCCTCGTCCCTAGGGCAAAAATTAACAACGAGCAAAAGGGATTGTATATCCCTAAATTTCAGGTAACCGATCATTGTACTTTAGATGTGGCAAAAATATAATCAAGTACTGCCTGTGGTGAGTCTACCAAGCGTTCAAATTCGTGCCTGAGTTGCAAATCGCCCGAAATGAGGTTGATTCCGGCGCGGTCCACCCCAGCGAAGCGCCAATTGTGGCTCTCTGCCGCTCCGAGATTCGCCGCAAATTTCTCGGCGGTCTCCGTCATGTTTCCTAAATCTTTCTGGAGTTCGAGCCAGTCCGACGTGATTCCCGGCGAGGGAATCAGCAAATCGAATCCCGGCAGCATGTATGCACGGCCGAAGCCGCCATTGAGCGACGCGGCCTGCGGCGTGATTCGAAAAAAGCGGAAATCGGGAAAATCCGCATAGAGGGCAGCTTTCGGATGCCGGTCGAGAAAACGGCTTCGGATGCGGGTGTGGTCAGGCGTGTCGCGGGCAACGCTTTCGGCCAGGCATTGCAGCGTGATCCGCGGATGGGCGAGCGGGTCGCCCTTGCCGGGCTCGCCTGCGAGCAGCGAACAACGGGGATCGGCCACCAGCCCCCTGGTGTGGCCGGAGAGGCCCGAGACGAGAATCACGGGCGTGCCATCGACATCGGTGCCGGTCAACGTCCGGCTGACGGAGGGAAAGCCGGTTTCCGGATCGAGAACGGCGAGCGCCATGAAGCGTGCTCCGCGCACCAACGTCCGCGCGAGGCGGCGAGCGTCCTCGTCCGTTTCACGCAGAACCTGCGGCCGGTCTCTTGCAGGGCCGTCTGTTGCAGGTTTTTCCGACGAGGAATTGTCAGCCATTTCGTCCACCTTGTCCTCCTCGCGGGCAGACCGGCGAAGCCAGCAGGTGATACCACCAGTGGCCCGGCCAGGAAAGCGGAGTTTTTAGCTCCGCTTTCTCTCTCAGGCGCTCCGGCGGCGGTGGCGAGTGAGGCCGGCAATCACATCGTCTGCGGATATCGTGCCGATGACAGTGCCATTGTCGACGACGCCGATCGTTCCCGGCTGGCGGGAAAGCGCATCGAGGATATCGACCAGCGGTGTGTCCGAACGGGCGGTCGCAGAGACGCCGCCGGAGCCGGCCGGCGCGCTGACGCCCACACGCATCACGTCATTCGCCGTCAGCATGCTGATCGGGTTCATGTGCTGGACGAAATCCGCCACATACTGGTCTGCCGGCGCGCGGACGATTTCCTGCGGCGTGCCGCACTGGATGATGCGGCCGCCTTCCATGATGGCGATGCGGTTGCCGATGCGGAAGGCCTCGTCGAGATCATGGCTGACGAAGAGGATGGTCTTCTTGAGCCGCCGCTGGAACTCCAGAAGCTCGTCCTGAAGGCGGGTGCGGATCAGCGGATCGAGGGCGGAAAAAGGCTCGTCCATCAGGAGGATCGGCGCGCCGGTCGCAAAGGCGCGGGCAAGACCGACACGCTGCTGCATGCCGCCGGAAAGTTCGCCGACCTTGCGGTCGGCCCATTTGGTCAAGTTGACTAGTTCCAGCTGTTCGTCGACCTGCTTCTTGCGCTCGGCCTCCGCAACGCCGGCCAGTTCGAGGCCGAAGCCGACATTTTCCGAGACGGTGCGCCAGGGCAGAAGGCCGAATTGCTGGAAGACCATGGAGACCGTGTGCATGCGCAAGTCCCGCAGCACCTTGGGGCTTGCCTTGTAGGGATCGACGGGGCCTGAAGGCGTTGCGACCTTCACGCCGCCGCGCACCACCGGGGCGAGGCCGTTGACGGCGCGCAGCAGCGTCGATTTGCCGGAGCCGGACAGGCCCATGAGCACGAGGATCTCGCCTTCGTGGATGGTCAACGAGGCATCGGCGACGCCGAGCACGATGCCGGTCGCAGCGCTGATCTCGTCGCGGCTCTTGCCCTGGTCGACCATCGTCAGCGCCCGCTCCGGGTTGTCGCCGAAAATGATGTCGACCCGATCGAAGACGACGCAGTCATTCGGAGCATCGGAATGCATTGCCGGTTGGGCTGTCATCTCGGTCATGCGCCGTCTCCCGTCGAGCTGCGGAATATTCGGTCGAGGATGATCGCCAGGATGACGATGCAGAGGCCGGCTTCGAAGCCGCGGGCGATATTGACGGTATTGAGCGCGCGGACCACCGGTACGCCGAGGCCGTTCGCGCCCACCAATGCGGCGATCACCACCATCGACAAGGACAGCATGATCGTCTGGGTGAGGCCGGCCATGATTTGCGGCATTGCAAAGGGGAGCTCGACCTTGCGCAGCACCTGGCCCGGTGTCGCACCGAAGGCGACGGCGGCTTCGGTGAGCGCATCAGGGGTCGACACGATGCCGAGGCGGGTGAGCCGGATCGGCGCCGGGATGGCGAATATGACCGTGGCGATCAGACCGGGGACCATGCCGAGGCCGAAGAGGATCAGGGCCGGGATCAGATAAACGAAGGTGGGGATCGTCTGCATCAGGTCGAGGATCGGCCGCATCACTTCATAGACCCAGGCCCGGCGGGCGGCAGCGATGCCGAGCGGTATGCCGACCGCCATGCTGACCGCGGTCGAAGCGAGCACCAGCGCCAGCGTCTCGGTCGTTTCCTTCCAATAGCCCTGGTTGTAGATGACGAGCAACCCAAGACAGGTGAAAAGCGTGACGCCGACCGAACGGCGCAGCCACCAGGCAAGCGCCGTGAAGAGAGCGATCAAGGCATAAGCGTTCGGCCATTGCAGCACGAACAGCATCGCATCGATGACTGCCGAGAGCACATCCGATAAAAAGTCAAAAAACCAATCGGCGTTGGCGGTGAGCCAATCGACGAAATCCTTCGCCCAATTGCCGAGGCGCACCTTGCCGCCGGAATCCACGAGCCATTCGGGAAGCCAATTCACGTTGAAGCCTGCCTGATCCGGAGAAAATTTTCGATGAATGGCAGACGGGCCGGCTTGCCGGCCCGTTCAAAGGTCAGAGGCCGAGCTCTGACTTGACTGCCGCCATGCCCGGCTTGCCGTCCTTGGTGGTGACGCCGGCAAGCCAGGGTTCGACCGCCGCACCGTTCGCCTTCAGCCATTTGGTCGCCGCGGCTTCCGGCTCGTCGCCGTCGTTGAGGATGCTTCCCATGATCTCGTTTTCCATGGGCAGCGAGAACTTCAGATTCTTGATGAAGGCACCGACATTTGAGCACTCTTCGGTGAAGCCGGCGCGGACATTGGTGAAGACCTCGGCGCCGCCGAAATTCGGTCCGAAGACGTCGTCGCCGCCCGTCAGGTAAGTCAGCTTGAAATTGGCGTTCATCGGATGCGGTTCCCAGCCGAGGAAGACGACCGGATCGCCGGCCTTTTCGGCGCGGGCCACCTGGGCGAGCATGCCCTGTTCGGAGGATTCCACCACTTCGAAACCTTTAAGGCCGAACGTGTTCTTCTCGACCATGTCGAGGATCAGTCGATTGCCGTCGTTGCCCGGCTCGATGCCGTAGATCTTCCCGTCCAGCGCATCCTTCTGTTTGGCGATATCCTTGAAATCCTTGATGCCGAGTTCGGCGCCCTTGGCATTGGTCGCAAGCGTGTATTTGGCGCCGACGAGGTTCGGCCCGAAGGATTCCACCGACTTATCGTTGAGATAGGGCCGCACGTCGGCTTCCTGGGTCGGCATCCAGTTGCCGAGGAAAACATCGATGTCCTTGTTCTTCAGCGAGCTGTAGGTGACCGGCACGGAGAGAACCTTGACGTCCGTTTCGTAACCCAGCGCCTTCAAAAGCACGGTCGCGGTCGCCGTCGTGGCTGTTATGTCGGTCCAGCCGACATCAGAAAATCGGACCGTGCCGCACGCTTCCGGTTCCGCGGCAGAAACGCCCGTCGCAAGCACCAGCATGGAGGCGGCAGCTGCTAACATAGTCTTCAGCGAGGTGGTGGTGCGCATGAGTTGTTCCCCTGTTTTTCGTGTTCCCGCCATTATCAATATCTCCTGAGATGAGGCAAGCGCGTGCATTCGCGGCGGAAGGCAGGGTGCATTTGCGACATTTTTTGCAAACTCTGATCCTTCCTTTGCGCCGCAGTTTTTCTGTGATTATCGTCGTTGGCCGCTTTTCATGGAGGCAGATCGCGATCAGAAGCAGGTTATGGCCAAGCTCTATTTCCACTATGCAACGATGAATGCCGGCAAGTCGACCATGCTCTTGCAGGCCTCCTACAATTATCGGGAACGCGGGATGCGGACCGCGATCTTCATCGCCGCGCTGGACGACCGGGCGGGGACGGGGAGGGTTGCCTCGCGGATTGGTCTGTCCGCAGATGCGATTCCCTTCAGCGACCTGGACGATCTCTTCGGGGTGATCGAGACCATGCATGGCGAGGAGCCGATCGCCTGCGTCTTCGTCGACGAGGCGCAGTTCCTGACCGCCGAGCAGGTCTGGCAGCTCGCCCGCGTCTGCGACCGGATCGGCATTCCGGTGATGGCCTATGGATTGAGGACCGATTTCCAGGGCAAGCTTTTTCCTGGCTCGCTCGAGCTTCTCGCCATCGCCGACGAATTGCGCGAGGTGCGCACCATCTGCTTCTGCGGCCGCAAGGCCACCATGGTCGTCCGGCTCGACCAGGAAGGGAAGCTGGTGCGGGAAGGGGCACAGGTGGAAGTCGGAGGAAACGAGAAATACGTTTCGCTCTGCCGTCGGCACTGGGAAAACCAGATGCGTTGCGAGTAAGGCCAGGTAGAGCCCGAACTGCAAAGGGCAGGCAACAGCGGCGTTCCTATCGAGTGGCATAATTTGCCTGTCGCCGCTATTCTATCGGAAGACGGCGGGAGAGATGGCGTGGCGGCAAAGCAGGTTTTCGACGGCGAGATCGAGCGGATAGCCGAGATTTTCAGGATCTTGCGCGAGGCGCAGCAACCTCTGGCGGCGATGCTGGACAAGGTTGCGCGGGAGGGCAGGTTGCCCGACGACGCCGAACTTGAAGACGAAGCCGACCGTCTGAGGCGCGAGGCGCCGGAGCGCCAGGCAGCCGAGACCGCCCTTGCGCGGCTTGTGGCGAAACAGGCGGCGGCGATCAGCATCCGCAAGACGCAATTTGACAATCGCGAATTGCCGACGCGTCTGGAAAGGGCGATCGGCTTCGTTTCCGGGGCAGCAATGCTGCGGCGCCAGCGGCGGCGCTGGGAAAGCCGGACGCCGCTTACCCAGCTCGGCGAACTTCTGCGGCGAGCCGACATGCTGGCGGGGCTGGTAGAAAGCGAGCGCGACTTGCTGCTTTCCCGGCGCAGGGAAAGCGAAAACGACCTGGTGACATTTGTCGATCACCGGACGGAGATCATCGAAAAGCTTCGTGGAGAGGACGGGGAGGCAATGACAGCCGTCGAGGCAACCCGGCGGACCGAACATTGCGTGGAGATCTTCCAGACTTTCGTCAACGGGCTGAACACATCCGCCGCCGCCTGCAATGTCCTGCTGCACAAGCTTGGCGCCGACACGGAAGACTTGCTCATCCTTTATCAGATCGTGTTCAACGCGGTCCGGCGACACGGCGACGAAAACTTGAAACCGGACGCCTTTCCAAATCTCGCAAGTCAGATGAAGCGTTTTTCAGACGGAATGCTGACCGTCCACGGCCTCGACCGCCGCCGCAACCTTGCCGATCAAGCGTTTGCGGAGCGATTTCCTGCGGAAGCCGCCGCCGAGACCGCAGTCGAGGCACACCAGGCGGCGGGTATGCGCTGGCCTCCTTTCGGCCTCAAGCCGGCCCGGTCATGAAGTCGCGCCCCGTTGTGATCGCCGTCTGGAACACATATGTGTGAGGCAGCTCACTCGGATGCGCCCCCGCCTGACAGGAGACAGCGATGCTCGACCGAATTACCGCCTTCTTTCAACGGATCGGCCAAGCCGTCGGAAGAGGCATCGGACTTCTGGTCGCCTGGCTGGTCTGGCCCTTCATGGCCGCGCACGGCTGGTATGGTCGACGTCACTGGATGGTGAAGGGGCCAATTCTGGCACTTCTGGTGCTCCTTGTCGGTCTCTATGGCTATTTCATCTGGCAGACGCAGGTCTGGAGCGGGTTCAATCCGAATTTCGTGGAGAGCTATCGCTGGTCCGAGCGCACCGTGCCGGCCGGTCAAGAACTGCCGGCTGAGGCGCGCCCCGGCGACGCAGCCGCCACCACGACCTCCGCGGCGCGTCAATGCCAGTCCTCCGCCCTTGTCGACGCTTCGGCCGATCTGATCGACATGAATGTCAACCAGAACGCCTGGATTTCGTCGATGCTGCTCTACCGGCTCGGCTTCTTCGGCATCGACTGGGATCATACGCCCTTCCTCGACAACAAGGCGTCGTTCCAGCGGGGCGTCCATCAGGCGGTCCGGCGCACCTCGGCGGAGCTCGTCGATACGCTCGGCCGCGTCCGCGGGACGTCCGGGATCAACAGCAACCTGCAGGACGCGCGCGGAAACCTGCAGTTCGACGAGTATTCGTGGTATTTCGGCCTCGACCCCTTCGGCTTCAAAACCCCGTCGCCCGCCTATTATCGCACGGCAACCGAAAAGCTCAGGGCCTTCAATGCCGACCTGACCTCCTGCAATGCCACGTTCGACACGCGCGCCGACAACCTCATCCAGTTCGTCGACCGCATCGCCAATGACCTGGGCGGCACGGCGGCGATCCTCCGCGAGCGGTCGGAAAACAACAGCGCCGGCTGGTTCGACACGCGGGCCGACGACCGCTTCTGGTTCGCATACGGCCAGCTCTACGGTTATTATGCAGTGCTTTCAGGCGCCGGCGCCGATTTTTCCCAGGTCATCCGCGAACGCAATCTCGGCCCCCTGTGGGCCGAAACGCTTGCCAGGTTTCGCTCCGCCCTGCGCGTCCAGCCGGCAATCGTCTCGAACGGCAGCGAAGACGGCCTGATCATGCCGAGCCATCTCGCCGTGATGGGTTTCCACACGCTGATGGTCCGGTCCAACCTGGTGGAAGTCCGTTCGGTGCTCGATCGATAGAAACTCTTGCGGCGCCTGAATATCTGACTAAAGTCAGGGAATGGAGAAGGAGCATATTGCGCAGGTCCGCCGCTTCAATCGTACCGTCACCCAGCATGTCGGCGCGCTCGAGGACAGTTATCTGAAACGTGGCCGGCCGTTGGGCGAGGCGCGTCTCATTCACGAGATCGGCGCGGACGGTATCGACATACGCAGGCTTCGGGAGCGCCTGAAGCTGGATTCCGGATATGTCAGTCGACTTCTGCGTTCGCTTGAAGGACAGGGGCTTGTCGAGACCGGTCACAACGCCGCCGATCGCCGGCGGCGGCGCGTCGTGCTGACACCCGAGGGACGCGCCGAACATGCGACTTACGACATGCTTTCGGATGAGCTTGCGGAGTCGTTCCTGAAGCCTCTCAGTACAAGGCAGCGCGGCCGGCTTGTTGCGGCCATGTCGGAAGTGGAACGGCTGCTGCGGGCAGGCTCCGTCGAAGTTCATTTCCGGGCGGCCGACAGCCCCAACGCCCAGGTTTGCCTCTCGCGCTATTTCGAAGAGTTGTCCCGGCGCTTCGACGTGGGTTTTGATCCATCCAGAAGCAATTCCGCCACGGCCGCCGAAATGACGCCGCCTGCAGGCCACTTCGTTCTGGCGGAACTCGATGGAGAGCCCGTCGGATGCGGAGCTTTGAAAGTGGCCGGTCGCTCCATCGGCGAAATCAAGCGGATGTGGACGGCACCCGATGCGCGCGGGCTCGGAATTTCACGACGCATCCTGCATGTCCTGGAGGCCAAGGCGCTGGAAATCGGGCTTCGCGCGCTTCGCCTCGAAACCAATCGCGTTCTGGTGGAAGCACAGGCGCTCTATCGCAGCGAAGGCTACCGGGAAGTCGCGGCTTTCAACTCGGAACCTTATGCCCATCACTGGTTCGAAAAACAGCTATAGGCAATCATGCGCGTCAGGCCTGATCGCCGGGCATGTCGTTGAGGAAAAAGGTTACGCCGGGACGTTGGGCGAAGAACTCGTAGGTGAGGCCGACGACTTCTCCGGCGCTGCCGGCTTTGTCGCGAAACTTGCCGACCGAACGGACATATTTGTAGTCCTCGGCATCTGTCCTGACCCGATAGATGTTGTGGTAGGTGAGCCTTTCGGCGCTGGCACGCTCGAAGGTTTCCATCAATCTCGGCATGTCTTCGGGATGGATGCGGGCGGTAACGGCCATGAGATTGATGGGACCTTCCTGGGGCTCCATGCCGAAGATGCGGCAAACGTCCTCGGTTGCGAAAAAAAGGCCGGAGTCCAGTTCAATGCGCCAAAAACCGTAGAGGCGAAATGAAGCCGAAAGCTCCACTACCTCGTCAGACGAAAGCCCCACCTGCTGATATTGAGTATTGACGCGTTTTTCGGCGTGTTGAACCCAAAACGGCAATCTCTTCCTCCTAAGAGGCCGGGCGACAGCTCCCGCGCTACACTATGAGTCTTAGCCTCAACGCCTTTGCTACCAACTGGGTGCGGTTGACGCAATCCAGTTTCTTGATGGCATTGTTCATGTAGGCGTTGATGGTGTGATCGGACAACGAAAGGATCCGACCGATCTCGGCCGACGTCTTGCCCTGAGCGGTCCAGCGAACGACCTCCAACTCCCGGGTGGTCAGCGGCCCGACCGCTACCGCCTTGATGCCGCGTCGAATTTTGTCGAAGACATCGAAGGCATGCAGCACCACCATGCCCATCTCATTGAGTTCAGCCTGACTCAGTTGCTGACGGACGCCGTCGAACCGCAGCATAAAACGGTCGCCATCGATTGAGTTCAGCGCCATCGCGACGCTGGTGACGAGATCGTAGCGGCGCTGCAGCTCCTGCATCGTTGCAGGGATTGCAAATCCCCGGACGGTCTCCGGATCGTCGAGAGACCAGCAGATCGGCAGGACCGAGTTGTTGATGATCGGTGCGACGGGGCAGAGCCGCAGGAGGCGGCGGCGGTCGAATTCCTGGACATAGGCAGCGGGAAGCGTCGTCTCGACGATCATCCGCGACATCAATACCTCATCCGGCGAGGTGGCAGCAAACAAGGTGACGTGCAGAAAACCGAATTCCCGGGCGGTTCGCTTCAACGCCGCAAAAATTTCACCCTGCGAATCGGCAGCGGAAATCTCGCTGTTCAAGATTGACTGCCGTTGAAGGGTGATCATGCTGGGCAAAGCTGATAAGGATTTATGTTATCGGTAAGAGATATACGAAGTGACTTGAATAGCTAGTGAAAATTCATAGTCCGGGCAGTTATTCCCGATATTTGCGATAGTCAATCAGTTTCTTTGTCATTTCCAAACTGAAAGAGGAAGGTTTTTTCAAACCGGCAGGTGACCGGCGCTCTTAATTTCCTCCATGACCGCATAGGTGTGGGTCTCCCGCACCCCAGGCAAAGGCAGAATCACCTCCGATAAAAACTGCCGATAGGCTTCCATTCCGGCGACGCGGGCCTTCACCAGATAGTCGAAGCCGCCGGCCACCATGTGGCACTCCATGACGTCGTCACTGCGTTTGACGGCGGCTGCGAAGGCGTCGAAAACGTCGGGCGTCGTCCGGTCGAGCTTGACCTGCACGAAGACCAGCAGATTGCGGCCGAGCTTTTCCGGAGACAATTGCGCGCTATATCCGAGGATATAACCTTCGCGGGTGAGCCGCTTGACGCGTTCGGCCGTTGCGGTCGGCGAAAGGCTGACGCGATCGGCAAGTTCTATGTTGCTCAGACGCCCCTCTTTCTGAAGTGCGCGGAGGATTTTGCGGTCGAGGCGATCGAGTTCCCTCATGTTTCGCTACTAATCCAGTGAAATGCGCTTGAACATGCCGTCACTATTTCAAAAATCCGCGGAAATCACCAGAGAATTCCGGCTATGTGGAGAATGAAACGGAGATATTCCATGAACCAGCAGATCCTCGCCGAACCCTTCATTCCCTTTACCGCGCCCTATGCCGGGGACGACGACCGGCTGGTCCGGCAATTCGCTGCCCGCACGACCTTTACGCCCGCACAGGATGCGGCGATCGATCAACGGGCTCGCCGCATGATCAACGCGATCCGCGACGGATCGGGCAAGGTCGGAGGCGTCGAGGATTTTTTGCGCGAATACGGGCTTTCGACGCGGGAAGGGCTGGCGCTGATGGTGCTTGCCGAAGCGCTGCTGCGGGTGCCCGATGCCCTGACCCAGGACCGGCTGATCGAGGACAAGCTGCGCGAGGGCGGCTGGAGCACCCATGAGGCTTCCGGCGAAAGCTGGTTCGTCTCCGCTTCCGCCTGGGCGCTTGCCGTCTCGGCGCGCGTGATCGGGCCCGGCGAGACGCCGGAAGGCATCCTGCGCGGTCTCGTGAAGCGCGTCGGGCTGCCGACGGTGCGCAGTGCCACGAAACAGGCGATGCGGTTCCTCGGCCATCACTTCGTGCTCGGGGAGACGATGAAGGACGCACTGTCTCGCGCCGCCAAGAGCGAGGAAAAGGGATATAGGCACTCCTTCGATATGCTGGGCGAAGGTGCCCGAACGGCGGAGGATGCGAAACGCTATTTCCGCTCCTATGCCGACGCGATCCAGTCAATCGGCGCCCATATGGCTAGGCACGGCAAGGCCAAGCAACTTCCCGACCGGATGGGAATTTCGGTCAAGCTTTCGGCGCTGCATCCGCGCTATCTTGCGACCCATCGCGATCGGGTGATGAAGGAACTCGTTCCTGATCTCCTCGACCTGGCGCGCATGGCCAAGCAGCACCAGCTCAACTTTACGGTGGATGCGGAGGAAGCCGACCGGCTGGAACTTTCGCTCGACGTGATCGCCGCGGTCTTCTCCGATTCCTCGCTTGCCGGCTGGGACGGGTTCGGGCTCGCGATCCAGGCCTACCAGAAACGGGCTCCGGCGGTGATCGACTATATCGACCAGCTCTGCACGACGCATAACCGCCGGATGATGGTGCGGCTCGTCAAGGGCGCCTATTGGGATACCGAGGTGAAACGCGCACAGGAGCGGGGGCTCGAGGACTATCCGGTCTGGACGCGCAAACCGGCGACGGACCTTGCCTATCTCGCCTGCGCGCAGCAACTGCTTTCCAAGCGGGCGCGGATCTTCCCGCAGTTTGCGACCCATAATGCGCTGACCGTCTCGACTATTCTGGAGCTTGCGGGGCCGGAACGCTCCGGTTTCGAATTCCAGCGGCTGCACGGCATGGGTGAGGCGCTCTACGACGACCTCCTGGAAAGCAATGACCGGATCGCCTGCCGCATCTATGCGCCGGTCGGCGGTTACCGGGACCTGCTTGCCTATCTCGTCCGCCGGCTTCTGGAGAATGGCGCCAATTCCTCCTTCGTGGCGGTGGCCGGCGACAAGCAGGTGCCGGTCGAAAAGCTCCTGGAGCGCCCGGCGGTGCGGCTCGGCCTCGACAACGGCATCAGCGCGCGCCACAAGCAGATCCCGCTGCCATCCGATATCTACGGCCGGCGCAAGAACAGCGCCGGTCTCGAATTCGGCCATCGGGAGAATCTCGAGCGGCTGATGGCGAGCGTTTCCAGACCGTGGGGCGAGGTGAAAGCCGCGCCGCTGGTCGCAGGCGTCACCTCCAAGGCCGAGGAGAAGCCGGTGCGCTCGCCGTCCGATCGTGCGACGATCGTCGGCACCGTCAAGGATGCGACGCCAGCCGATGTGGATGCCGCCTTCGCGGCTGCCGGCAAGGCGTTCCGGGCCTGGTCGCGGCAGCCGGTGGAAATCCGCGCCGCCTGCCTGGAACGTGCAGCCGGCCTCCTGGAAGAGAACCGCGACCGGCTGCTGGCACTGCTTGCCGCCGAGGCCGGCAAGACGCTGGACGACGGGATGGCGGAAATCCGCGAGGCGGTGGATTTCTGCCGCTATTATGCCGACAAGGGCCGCGAGCTTTTCGGTGCTGCGACACCGATGCCGGGACCGACCGGCGAGGACAACCGCCACCTCTGGCGCGGCCGCGGGGTTTTCGGCTGCATCTCGCCCTGGAATTTCCCGCTGGCGATCTTCCTCGGGCAGATTTCCGCGGCGCTTGTTGCCGGCAATACGGTGGTCGCAAAACCTGCGCCGCAGACGCCGCTGATCGCTCATGAGGCGGTGAAGCTCTTGCATCGGGCCGGCGTGCCGGCAGAAGCGCTGGCGCTGGTGCCGGGCGGACCGGATGTCGGTTCCGCGATCACCGCGCATCCAAAACTCGCCGGCATCGCCTTCACCGGCTCCACCAAAACGGCTCATGCGATCAACCGGGCGCTCGCCGCCAAGGACGGGCCGATCGTACCGCTGATTGCCGAGACCGGCGGCATCAATGCGATGATCGTCGATGCGACGGCGCTTTCCGAACAGGTGGCGGACGACGTGGTGATGTCGGCCTTCCGGTCTGCCGGGCAGCGCTGCTCGGCGCTCAGGCTGCTTTTCCTGCAGGAGGATGTCGCCGACGGCATGCTGAAGATGATCGAAGGGGCGGCGGCCGAACTCAACATCGGCGATCCCATCAAGGTGAATACGGATGTCGGCCCGATCATCGACGAGAGCCAGCGGCAGATGCTGGCTGATCATGTGACGGCCATGAAGGCGAAGCAGAAGGTGCGCTATGCGGGCAAGGCGCCGGCAACCGGCAATTTCTTTGCGCCCCATATCATCGAACTCGATAGCGCCGCGGCGCTCACCAGGGAGGTATTCGGGCCGGTCCTGCATGTGGTGCGCTGGAAGGCCAAGGATCTGGACAAGGTTCTGGCGGCGATCGATGCCACCGGTTACGGCCTCACCCTCGGCGTGCACAGCCGCATCGAGGCGACGATCCGCAAGGTGACCGAAGCGCTCGACGTCGGCAATGTCTATGTCAACCGCAACATGATCGGCGCCGTGGTCGGTACCCAGCCGTTCGGCGGTTCGGGGCTTTCCGGCACGGGCTTCAAGGCAGGCGGGCCGGCTTATCTGATGCGGTTTGCGGAGGAGCAGGTGATTTCGGTCAACACTGCGGCGGCTGGCGGGAACGCGAGCCTGATCGCAATCGGCGAAGGGTGAGGCAAGACCGCTTGCCGGCTTCCATCGATCAAAGGACCCCGGGAACCCGGGTTCCTTACCGTTGATGGCTTAAATCTTTTCCTTCCTTGTCGACCCGGGCCTTCGACGTGATGCGGCCTAACCGAGCGTCACTGCGGGGACAATCAAGGCTTGGTGGATGGGCTGTATTGATGGGGCGTTCTCGACGCCGCGGCCCATTTCGGTGCCGATGATGACCGCTCGCGAGGCCGCGGGGTATTGTTGCTTTTCTGCAACTTGCTGATGCCTCCAAAAATATGATTGAACGAGTCATATTTTAATAATTGACAAAGTTACTCATGTTTTCTAATGGCATGATTAAGGCAATATTCTGCCTCCCGCCACATTTTAGCCAGATTTAAAACGGGTCACCGCAACCGGTGCGCTATTGCGCGCCGAGGGTCGATGCGCCTGTGTGAAAGGACTGTCATGACACGCCGGCAGACGCAATCGATCCTGCTTACTTGCACCGCACTTGCTGTGTTTTCCCTCGGGCCGAGCGCTGCGGCGCAAGAGGCCGCGCGGTCGGACACCACGCTGCGGCCGATTACGCTCAAGGGCAAAAGAGTTGCGCAACCGGGGGGCGTGGCGGACACGCCTCTGGCGACCCAAACCACGCGGGAGCAGATAGAAAACAAGCAGATCACCAACGTTGAGGATATTGGCCGGGTGGTGGAACCGGGAGTAAATTTCAATCGCACGACCGGCGCCATCAACATCCGCGGTCTTGAAGGAAACCGCGTGCTGACGACGGTGGACGGCATCCCGACGCCGTTCATCGACGACGTTACGCGTAGCGCGACCGGCGGCGTCGATGCTTTCGATTTCGGTTCGCTTTCGGGGGTCGATGTCGTCCGCGGCGCCGATTCCAGTCGAGCCGGTCCGGGCGCGCTTGGCGGTGTCCTTGGCCTCAGGACGCTGGAGCCGGAAGACCTCATCAGCGAGGGGCGAGATTGGGGCGGTATAGCACGCACCGGCTATGACAGCGCCGACAGTAGCGGCTTCGGCTCGCTCGGCATCGCGAAGAAAATCGAAAACAGCTCAATCCTTTTCCAGGGCGGATATAAGAAGGGACAGGAGCGGAAGACAAATGGCGATGTCGACGCGTTAAGCACGGCACGCACGGAAGCCAATCCGTCGGACTATGATCAATATAACCTGCTCTTCAAACTGCGACACGAATTCGACGGAGGGCATACCTTCGGGCTAACCGCAGAGCGCTTCCGCCGGGACCGCGAGACCGACCAGCGCACCATGCAGACGGCAACGGGGAACTACCGGGCCGGCAATTACACGACGATCAAGGACGCGGACCGCGACCGCATTTCGCTCGATTACAAGTACGAGTCCCAGAGCGACGACAGCCCGATCGACAGAGCCTGGGCCTCCCTCTATTACATGAACCAGAAGACCGTCGACGGCTATGACGGAATCCGCTCAACCTCGGTGACCGGACCGATCGGCCGACGCAATGACTATGAACAAGATAGCTTCGGCCTGGTCGGCGCGCTGGAAAAGAATATCGATGCGGGTGCTCTCAGCCATCGGCTCACCTTCGGTTTCGATCTGGCGCGCATCACCTCGGAACAATATTCCTCCGGTTACGACAATTGCCCGCCGGAGATATCTCCCGGAGTTTATCCGCCGGGCTTCTCTGCCTGCGCCAACCTGCACACCAACCAGGCCGACACACCGAAGGTCGAGACGAGCCGTATCGGCTTCTATCTCGACGACGAGATCGGTTTGGAAAATTCCGCTTTCACCCTGACACCCGGGATACGCTTCGACTGGGTTCGCCATGCGCCGAAGATGACTTCCGCGTATGACAACAACGCCAGCAACCCCGCACTGCCGGACGGCTTCGAGGACTGGGCGCTGTCTCCGAAGCTGCGCCTCGGCTACGAGGTGAACAAGGATGTCGAACTCTTCGCGCAGTGGGCAATGGGCTTTCGCGCTCCGACGGCCGGAGAGCTCTATAGCGTGTTCGGGGGACCTGGGACCTACTTGCGCCTCGGCAATCCAAATCTGGAATCGGAAACCAGTCACGGGTTCGAAGTCGGCGCAAATCTGGGCGACGAAAGGTTGGGCGGTCGCATCAACCTATTCTACAACCGTTACAGGAACTTCATCGACACACGCAGCTTCACTGCGGCTGAAACGATTGCAGCAGGCTATAACCCAGCTGATTTCCCGTTCGGCGTTACAGGTTTTCAGAACATTGCCACCGCCGAGATATTCGGGATCGAGGCGAGCTTCCATAAGTATTTCGACAATGGGTTCAGAATTGGCGGCGGCCTTGCGGCGGCTCGCGGAAACGATCTCGAAAATCATACGTTCCTGCGTTCGGTTCCGCCTTTGAAGGCCGTCGCAAGCGTTGGCTACGATACCGAAGCATGGGGTGTCGGGGTCGATGTGATCGGTGTTCAATCGTCGCGCGCCGATGATGGCAAAGGCGGAACGTATTTCAGGACGCCGGGCTATGCCATCGCGGATCTGACCGCGTGGTGGGAGCCCGAGCAGGTCAAGGGGCTGAGGATAAACGCCGGAATTTATAACGTATTTGATCGGACGTACTACGACTATTCAACCGTAAGGCAGAACGGCTCCGCCCAAGCCCGCGAATTCTATTCCGAGCCCGGCCGGACGTTTAAGATCTCGCTGACGCAGCGGTTCTGACCGCAACACAGGGCGGGGGCGCCTCGGGGGCGGTGCGAGCACTCGTACCGCTCCCTTTTCTCACCTCGACACAGGCCATTGCTCCCATTCCCTCACTACCTTTCCTTGGCTATTCATAAGGGAGCGGACGGTGCGAGCCGCGGGGAACGGGGAGAGTGGTATGACAGCCGTCAAGTCGGACATAGAAATTGCGCGTGCCGCGAGGAAGAAACCTATTGCGGAGATCGGAGCGGGGCTGGCGATCCCGGCCGATGCCTTGGCGCCCTATGGCATCGACAAGGCCAAGGTGAGTGCCGACTTCATCAGGTCCCTATCGAAGCGCCCGGATGGCAAGCTCATTCTCGTGACTGCGATCAATCCGACGCCTGCGGGCGAAGGCAAGACCACCACCACGGTCGGTCTTGGGGACGGTCTCAACCGGATCGGCAAAAAAGCCGTGATCTGCGTTCGCGAGCCTTCGCTCGGGCCCTGTTTCGGCACCAAGGGCGGGGCTGCCGGTGGCGGTTATGCGCAGGTGGTGCCGATGGAGGACATCAACCTCCATTTTACGGGCGATTTTCATGCGATCACCTCGGCCCATAACCTCCTCTCGGCGATGATCGACAATCATATCTACTGGGGAAATGCGGAAAATATCGACGTGCGCCGGATCACCTGGCGGCGGGTAATGGACATGAACGACCGGGCTTTGCGGCAGGTGGTCGCCTCGCTCGGCGGCGTCGCCAACGGTTTTCCCCGCGAGAGCGGGTTCGACATTACCGTCGCCTCGGAGGTGATGGCGATCCTTTGCCTTGCCGCCGACCTCGAGGATCTCGAAAAGCGCCTCGGCAACATCGTGATCGGTTATCGCTTCGACCGGTCGCCGGTTTTTGCCCGCGACCTCAAGGCGGACAAGGCGATGACGGTGCTCCTGAAGGACGCCATGCAGCCGAACCTGGTTCAGACGCTCGAAAACAATCCGGCCTTCGTGCATGGCGGGCCTTTCGCCAATATCGCCCATGGCTGCAATTCGGTGATTGCCACAAGGACGGCGCTGAAGCTCGGCGATTATGTGGTGACCGAAGCTGGCTTCGGGGCAGATCTCGGCGCCGAAAAATTCTTCGACATCAAATGCCGCAAGGCGGGGCTCACGCCGGATGCCGCAGTGATCGTCGCCACCGTCCGGGCGCTCAAGATGAACGGCGGCGTGCGCAAGGACGACCTCGGGCGTGAAGACGTCGAGGCGCTGAAGCGCGGTTGTTCCAATCTCGGGCGTCACATCGCCAATGTGCGCAAGTTCGGCGTGCCGGTCGTGGTTGCGATCAATCACTTCACCTCGGATACGGATGCCGAGGTGGCGGCGGTGAAGGACTATGTGGCGCGGCACGGGGCGGACGCAATCCTCTGCCGGCATTGGGCGGAGGGCTCTGCCGGTATCGAGGAGCTGGCTCAGAAGGTGGTGGAGCTTGCCGAAGGCGGCCAGGCGAAATTTCAGCCGCTTTATCCCGACAACCTGCCGCTGATGGAGAAGATAGAGATCATCGCGTCGAAGATCTATCACGCCGGGGAGGTGACCGCCGACAAGGGTGTGCGCGACCAGCTCAAGGCATGGGAGGGGCAGGGTTATGGCTACCTGCCGATCTGCATGGCGAAAACGCAATATTCCTTCTCGACCGACCCCAACCTGCGCGGGGCGCCGGAAGGACATGTGGTGGACGTGCGCGAGGTGCGCCTGTCGGCCGGCGCCGGCTTCGTGGTGGCGATTACAGGTGAGATCATGACGATGCCGGGGCTCCCGAAGATCCCTTCGGCAGAGCGGATCTTCCTCAATGAGGCGGGATATGTGGAGGGGTTGTTCTGAGGTTTGTGACGCAGCCCGGCATTCCAGTGGGGCTCCACAATCCTATGTCTGCAGCCTGACAATCTGCGGGCTGACGATGGCAAGGAAAAGGTTGGGGTCACCGAGAGCTCGCGCAGAGAGCATCGCTCCATGAACCGAGGCCATCAGAATCTGCGCTTCTTCTTCCGGCGTATTGTCCAATCGAAACAGGCCCTGATCCGCGCCGGCTTTTAAGACGGATGCCAGCCACCCCGCCAGGTTGCGGAAATGGGCGCGGACACGGGATGCGACGGCCTCGGGCAGCATCTGCATCTCTCCGGCGAGCATCGCGCAGACGCAGAAGGATTGCGAGGCATCGAGGACACACTTTTGCCAGTAGCCCAGATAAGCTTGCAGCTGTTCTGCGGGGTCGGGGATCTGCTGGCTGAGAGACTTCAAGCCGCTCTGTGCCTGTTGCGTGTAACGATCGACCATGACGGCGACCAGTTCGGCCTTGGTGGGAAAGTGGTGGTGTATGCTTGCCTTCCGGATGCCGATCGCATCCGAGATGTCCGCATAGCTGAAGCCGTTATAGCCGCCCGCCACAACCAGCGCCTGGGCCTTTTCGAGTATCTTTTCCGAGGTCGTTAGTTCCATGCAATGGCCTACCTCCTGGTAGGGAGGCTGTCAAGTCGGCTCTCTTTGCGCTCGATTTCAAACATTCCCCCGAATGGGTTGACTTCCTAAATTTACCTTCCTACTAGTAGGTAGATGAATAAGGAGACTGTCATGCAAAATCAAACGTCGCCCCAGCCGCGGTGGTTGCGGTCCTACTATTTCACACGGGCGCTCTTTTCCGTCGCCTGGATTGCTGCAGCCATTCTATCGGGCGGTCATTCAGCCCTGGTCTCAGCATTGTTCGTGATCTATCCGGCGTGGGACGCCGTCGCCAACCTGGTCGATGCCCGATCGAACGGCGGTCTGAAAACGAACTTCCCCCAGGCGCTGAACGTCGCCGTCAGCACGATCACGACCGTGGCCGTGATTCTGGCGGCGATGAATAATACGCACGCGGTCCTGGCAGTCTTCGGTGTCTGGGCAATTCTGTCGGGTCTGTTGCAACTCTTTACCGGGGTGCGGCGGTGGCGGTCCTATGGCGCGCAGTGGGTGATGATCCTGAGCGGCGCGCAGTCGACCTTGGCCGGCGGCTTCATGATTACGCAGGCCCTCGGTGCCGCTCAGCCGACGATCTTCGACATCGTTCCATATGCGGGCTTCGGCGCGTTCTATTTCCTGCTTTCGGCAATCTGGCTAATGGTCACAGTCTATCGACAGGCAAACGCGAAAGGTTAGGTGCTATCTGCCCCGGATGGCTGATAAAAAGCTGTGGCGCGACAGGCTGCAGACGGCTACCGACAATACCGATACCCGTTCTCCCGCTCCATCACGTCGAGATGCAGGTGGTTTTGGTGGGCGGCGTCACTGCCTGGCGACAGGACGGTGGTGAAATGTAGGCAGGCGCCGGCGGTGGCGGTGCGCTGGAAGGCGCCTTCGAGCGTCGAATCCTCTTCGCGCGGCTTCATTTCCATCATCTCGCCGTTGTCGAGCCTGAAGGCGGCGACGTCGATACCGTTGCCGCGGGCGTGTTCGGATATCTTACCGGTCGAGGCGCCGTTTCTCAACCGGCAGGCATAGGTGGAGCCGGGCACGATGCCGGTGATCTTTCGTCCCGGCATGGCGATGTTCATAGCCGGCTGGACGGTATCCTTTAGCCAGTGCGCCATGGTGACCGCTGTCTTGCAGCGCATGACCGAACCGCCGAGCTCGACGCCCGGCAAGACTTCCGCGACCTTGATCGGTTGTTCGATGCCGCAACCCTTGCCGTCGTCGATAGGGGTGGCGGGTTCGAATTTCGTGCCAAGCGCGGAGAGTTCGGCAAGGCAGACTTTCAGCTCCTCCGGATTTTCCTTGATGAGCGGCGGGGGCGGGGGAGGTGGCGGCGTCTCGGCCTTGTCCTCCTCCTCTTCCTTGCCATCAGGATTGGCCTCGTCCGGTTTTTCCGCGTTTTTCTCGTCCGGCGTCGCAGGCGCGATGTCGTCAGGTTTTGCGAGGGGCTTTGGGACTTCGGCTTCGTATGGAGGTTTGGTGGCGGTGCCGGGCTGCTCGACGAGAGGCGGTTCCGCCACGGGCGTGGTGGCCGGCGGGCTGTCTGGGCCTTGGCTTGTCTGGTTCTGCGCCGCGGGTGGCGGTGTTTCCGAAGCGGGCGGTTTGCTGGGGGCGCCGTCGGCCTGTTGAGGTCCGTCGGGCGGGCTCCCGGCTTGCGTTGTTGCGTCTGGGGCGGGCTTCGGAATCGGCACGGGGACGCTGGCCAGTGCCGGGGGGTTCGGGATCGTGTTGCGTCCGCGCGACGAAGACCCCCGGCGTTGATTCGAGGATGCACGTTTGGGCCTGCCGTCCTGCAAGAGGCGATCGAGGAAGCTCACTTCCTGCACATCGGCAGGCTGCGACCGCGGTATTGGTCGATCGAGCGGCAATCCGGCGCCTATGATCAGGGGCAGGCCTGCCAGAACTGCGATCCACGAATACTTCATGCCTTGTCCCTCTTGAATCCCCGGGGGATGATAAACGTCGATCCTCCGGTTTTGGTCGCATTGCTGGCGCAAGAAATTCGCTTGCGCACAACCGCGACCCACGGTAACAATTCCGTCCATGACGATTTTGATGAACATCGGCAACTGGTGGTGGGCACGCTTCGCGCGGCCTTGACCAGTCATGTCCATCGACAAGACGCAAAGCCGCCCGAGTACCGAGGCGGCTTTTTTATTGGCCGCTTGAGGGGTCGGGCAATACGATCGGAGAGGCAGGAAAATGGTGACGATCATTCGGGATGACGGTTCGGAGGTCTACGAGACCAAGGGGGGGATCGCGGTCAGCCGGCAGCGGCGGGCGGCAGAATATGCCAATGCGATCTCGAGCTATGTCGACAAGCTCGACGAGCGGCGCGGCGCGGTCTTCTCCTCCAACTATGAATATCCCGGCCGTTATACTCGTTGGGATACGGCGATCGTCGATCCGCCGCTCGGCATCTCCTCCCATGGCCGCAAGGTGTGGATCGAGGCCTATAACGGTCGTGGCGAGGTGCTTCTTGGTTTTGTCGCGGAGAAACTGAAGACGGTTTCCGACCTGACGCTCGGGCAACAGACCGCCCGCCGGCTGGACCTCACCGTCAACGAGCCGAACCGTATCTTCACGGAGGAAGAGCGCTCGAAGATGCCGACGGTGTTTACCGTGCTTCGTGCTGTTGTCGATCTCTTCTATTCCGAAGCGGATGCGGCGATCGGCCTGTTCGGCGCTTTCGGTTACGATCTCGCCTTCCAGTTCGACGCCATCAAGCTTTCCATGCAGCGGCCCGAAGACCAGCGCGACATGGTGCTCTTCCTCCCCGACGAGATCCTTGTCGTGGATCACTATTCGGCCAAGGCCTGGATCGATCGCTATGACTTTTCCAAGGACAGTGTGACCACCGAGGGCAAGTCGGGGGAGATTGCGCCTGAACCCTTCCAGCGAACGACGGCAATGCCGCCGAAGGGCGATCACAAGCCGGGCGAATATGCCGAACTGGTAACCAAGGCGAAGGAGAGCTTCCGCCGCGGCGACCTTTTCGAGGTCGTGCCGGGTCAGAAATTCATGGAGCGCTGCGACTCGAAGCCGTCGGAGATTTCCAATCGGCTGAAGGCGATCAACCCGTCGCCTTATTCCTTCTTCATCAATCTCGGCCATCAGGAATATCTGATCGGCGCCTCGCCGGAAATGTTCGTCCGCGTGTCCGGCCGGCGTATCGAAACCTGCCCGATCTCGGGCACGATCAAACGCGGCGAAGATCCGATCGCCGACAGCGAGCAGATCCTGAAGCTCCTGAATTCCAAGAAGGACGAATCTGAGCTCACCATGTGCTCGGATGTCGACCGCAACGACAAGTCGCGCGTTTGCGAGCCGGGGTCGGTGAAGGTGATCGGCCGCCGGCAGATCGAGATGTATTCGCGGCTGATCCACACAGTCGACCATATCGAAGGCCGTCTTCGGCCGGACATGGACGCATTCGACGGCTTCCTCAGCCACGCCTGGGCGGTGACGGTCACCGGGGCACCGAAACTCTGGGCGATGCGGTTTATCGAGAACCATGAGAAGAGCCCGCGCGCCTGGTATGGTGGCGCGATCGGCATGGTCGGATTTAATGGCGACATGAATACCGGCCTGACGCTCAGGACGATCCGCGTGAAGGACGGCATTGCAGAAGTAAGAGCGGGAGCCACTCTTTTGAATGACAGCGATCCCCATGAGGAAGAGGCCGAGACGGAATTGAAAGCATCGGCCATGCTCGCCGCGATCCGCGATGCGCGCGCCGGCAATACGGCCAAGGTCGGCCGCGACGTGGCGCGGGTGGGGCAGGGTGTGAAAATCCTGCTGGTCGACCACGAGGACAGCTTCGTCCACACGCTCGCCAACTATTTCCGCCAGACGGGAGCGGAAGTCTCGACCGTGCGCACCCCGGTACCGGAAGAAGTGTTCGACCGCTTCGATCCGGATCTCGTGGTGCTCTCGCCCGGGCCTGGCAACCCGAAGGACTTCGACTGCAAGGCGACGATCAAGACGGCGCGGGCGAAGAACCTGCCAATCTTCGGCGTCTGCCTCGGCCTGCAGGCGCTTGCCGAAGCCTATGGCGGCGAACTCAGGCATCTGGCGCTTCCGATGCACGGCAAGCCGTCGCGCATCCGCGTGCTGGAGCCCGGCATCGTCTTTTCCGGCCTGGCGCGCGAGGTGACGGTCGGCCGCTACCACTCGATCTTCGCCGATCCGAAGACGCTCGATCCGAATTTTATGATCACCGCCGAAAGCGAAGACGGCACGATCATGGGCATCGAGCATGTGAAGGAGCCGATCGCCGCCGTGCAGTTCCATCCGGAATCGATCATGACACTCGGCGGCGATGCCGGCATGCGGATGATCGAGAACGTGGTGGCGCATCTTTCGCGCAAGCGCGAGACCAAGGCTGCGTGAGGTGACGGAAACCATCGCGATTGAACGCATCCGTGAGGACCATATCGAGAGCTTTCACGAGGCTCTCGATACCGTATCCCGCGAGCGCAAGTACCTGACCTTCCTGGAGGCGCCGCCGCTTGAAGCGACGCGTGCCTTCGTGCAGGACATGATTAAAGGCGGTCATCCGCAAGTCGTCGCCATGGTGGACGGCAAAGTGGTCGGCTGGTGCGACATTCGCCGCAATGCCCGGGAGACGCATGCCCATTGCGGAGCGCTCGGCATGGGCATCATCCCCGGCTATCGCGACAAGGGGCTCGGCAGGCGGCTGATCACGGCGGCGCTGGATCTTGCGCGGGGGAGCGGCCTCCATCGTGTCGAACTGCACGTGCATGCGGACAATCCGCGCGCCATCGCACTTTACGAAAAAGTGGGTTTCGTGCGGGAGGGCGTGGCCCGCGATGCGGTGAAGATCGATGGGCGGTTTATCGACGCGATCCAGATGGCAGTGATTTTCGGATAAGGGTCAGGCGCTGACCGAGGTGCGGGTATGAATTAGGTATCATCGAGTGATACTCCGCGTGACGCTGCCATGAGAGTACATTCCGTCCGGCTGCTGCGATGTCTCCTTTGACAAAGCCCTCCACCTGAGTCATACACCCCGCCAATCGAAACCGCCGAGCGATAATGTCGCGCCGGCGGTTTCGGCGTTTTGGGGCTCGGCTCCTGCAAATCATTCGCATGCGCATGAGGAAACGACGATGGTGGCGGTCAAGGTTGATCCGGTGGTGGAGCGGCTTGCCTTCTGGGGCATTCCGATCTCCTTCGGTGTCATGGGGCTGAAAATGCTCGCCTGGTGGGTGACCGGATCGGTGGCGCTGCTGTCGGACGGGCTGGAATCGACCGTGAATGTCGTTGCAGCCTTCATCGCCTATTTCGTCATTCGCTACGCTCGACGGCCGGCGGACCAGGACCATCAGTTCGGACACTACAAGGCGGAGTATCTCTCGGCTGTCGTCGAGGGCGTGCTGATCGTCGTTGCGGCGCTTTTGATCATCCAGGAGGCATGGGGAGCGCTTTTTGAACCGAGACTGCCGGATGCCCCGGTGCTCGGCCTGGCGATCAACGGACTAGCCGGCGTCATCAATGCCGGCTGGGCGACCATTCTGATACGGACCGGCAAGTCGCATCGCTCACCGGCATTGGCCGCGGACGGCCATCACATCATGTCGGATGTGGTGACCTCGGCCGGCGTCTTCATCGGCCTTATCCTCGCCGTCTGGACGGGTTACGCGATCCTGGATCCGCTGCTCGCCATCGTCGTCGCCGTCAACATCCTCTGGCAGGGCTACAAGGTGATTTCCAATTCGCTCGGCGGTCTGATGGACCGGGCGCTTGAGCCGGACGAAGAGGCGGCGGTGCGCGAGGCGATCACCACGCATTCGGAAGGCGCGCTCGGCGTGCACGACCTGAAATCCCGGCGCGCAGGGGCGGCCGCTTTCATCGATTTCCACCTGGTCGTGACGGCCGGAATGAGTGTCGGTGAGGCTCATCACATCTGCGACCGCTTGGAAGATGCGATCAAAGCGATTATTCCGGGCGCCACATTGGCGATCCATGTGGAGCCCGAAGACGAGCGCCCCCATGGACAGAAAGTAGAAATTGAAGGAACAGTGAAATGACGATGACGGATGTAAGCGGGCTTTCCCAGCTCGGAGCCAATGTCAGCACCCCTCAAAGCCCGGAGGCTGCGGTCCTGGAAAAAGTGCCGAACGGCAACCAAGGCACGGACTACGTGGTGCGGTTCACGGCGCCGGAATTCACGTCGCTCTGCCCGATGACCGGGCAGCCGGATTTCGCCCATATCGTCATCGACTATATTCCGGACGGCTTTCTGGTCGAGTCGAAGTCGCTCAAATTGTTCCTGCATTCCTTCCGCAACCATGGCGCTTTCCACGAGGATTGCTCGATCTATATTGCCCGGCGGATCGTCGACCTCCTGCAGCCGAAATGGCTGCGGATAGGGGCTTATTGGTACCCCCGCGGCGGCATTCCGATCGACGTCTTTTGGCAGACCGGCGAGGCGCCGGCCGGTGTCTGGCTGCCGGAACAGGGCGTCCCGACCTATCGCGGGCGCGGGTGAGGAACGAGCCGGCGAAGCCGGCAATCGATCCAGTGGATCGATTGCAGCGACGAGCGCGCCGGGATTTGGCGCCGGAAATTCGCCTCGCTCACACGTCCATCGAGCTGTCGTCGGTGCCGAAGTCGCTGTTGTCGAAGTCCGGCTGGTCATCGGCAAAGTCGTCGTTGCCGTAATCAGCCTGCTGAAGCGCATCGTTCGAATTGTCGGCCGCTCCGGCCGCACCACGGTTGTCCGAAGCCTCGCGGATCGCGTCGTCGCCGAAGTAGTTGTTGACGGTGGTTTCCTCCGTCGGAGCATTGCCGAAGGGATTGGTGCCTTCCGAGGGCGAGCCCCATCCGAGCGACGACATATGATGGCCGAAGATTCCGGACAATGAATTGGCAAGCAGCATGCCGCCCGCCACACCCGCAGCCGTGCCGAGAGCTCCCCGCAGAAAGCTGCCGCCGGCCGATGGCGCAGAGGCTTGCTGCGCCCATGGACCGGGGAAAGCAGACTGGGATGATGCGGCCCGATAGCCATCGTCACCCTCGCGGTTTGTGCGGTAGGTCTGGCGAGGGGCCGCGTTCCATGGGCCGGATGAGGAAGCCGGAGCGGGTTGCTGCGGCTGGCTCGATCCGAAAATGGAGCTGAGGAAGCCGCCGCCCTGCTCGGCGCGATGGTGTTCGCTTTCGCCCGCCTCCAGCTGGCGGACCCGTTCTTCAAGTTCCCTGATCCGATTGGCCGCCGCTTCCAGACCCTTTTCCTGAACCACCACCGCCTGGGCCAGATAGTAAGTGGCATAGGGCTGTTCGCGGCTCGCCTGTTCGATGAAGATCTCGGCCTCGCGATCCCTCGGGGTGGAGGACGCGGTTCGAACGCGGTCGAACAGGGAGGTCAGGATCTGGCGTTCTTCCGGGGACATGATCTTACTCCTTGCGAGCAAATAGTTCTCACAAGGAGTTAGGTTCGGTTTGGGGCGTTTAAAGCCGACGCTTTCTTAATTCTCTGTAACTTTAGCCAAAGGCCAGCGACAGGCCGACAAGCGCGGTCGCGGCGCCGGCGACGCGCGTCAATGCCGGGGCGAAGCGGGAAATGCCGTGGCCGAGCTCGATACCGGCGGCGTGAAGCGCTGCGGTTGCAACAGCAAATCCAGAGCCGAACTGCAACGCTCCAGCCGAGCCAAGCTCGCCGCCATGGGCAAAACCGTGGAAGAGCGCGAAGACGGCAACGACGGCCGCAGACACCGATGCGGGGACTTTCACGGCCATCGATACCAGAAGGCCGAGGCCGATCACCGAGGCGAGGATCGCCGGCTCGACGAAGGGCAGGGCAAGCCCGGTCAGGGATGCGCCAAAGCCCAGCGCCATGGTGCCGACGAATGCTGCGGGCACCGTCCAAAGAGCCTTGCCGCCGATCTGTGCGGCCCAGAGGCCAACAGCCACCATGGCGAGGATGTGATCGAGACCAAAAAACGGGTGCGACACGCCGGCCAAAAACGAACCGTGCTCCGTCGGGTCAAGATGGGCGAAGGCCGGGGCGGAAAAAGCCGCAAGAATAGCGGTGGCGAGTAAAAGGCGTTTCAGCATTCGGGTCCCCTCGAAATCGTGATCGTGTGAAATGAGATCGAAGGATAGGCAAGCGGCGGCGCACTGTCCATTGTCAATCGCGGATCGGGCGGAATGCAGCCTACGTCATTCACCTTAGTCCGTGGAAGGTTGCTTCTTAGACTTCGTCTCCATTGTTTTACGGCCGCGAACGCATTATGTCCCGTATCAGAATCCATCCAGGAGACCGTAATGAACGACGAAGACGACAACGAAGACAAGACGAAGGAACTGCCGCTCGGCAAGGAAACGGAGGCGAATCTTTTCAAGTCGCGTTCGATCTTCATCTACGGGCCGATCACACAGGAATTGGCGCAGAAGGTCTGCACCCAGCTCGTGGCGCTCTCCGCGGCCAGCGACGAGGACATTCGGATCTACGTGAATTCGCCCGGCGGGCACGTCGAGTCCGGCGACTCGGTCCACGACATGATCAAGTTCATCAAGCCGAAGGTCTGGATGATCGGCACAGGCTGGGTGGCCTCAGCTGGCGCCCTGATCTATGTCGCCGCTCCCAAGGAGCGCCGCATCGCTCTGCCGAACACCCGTTTCCTGTTGCACCAACCGTCCGGCGGGACGCGCGGCATGGCTTCCGACATCGAAATCCAGGCTCGCGAAATCATCAAGATGAACGAGCGGCTGATCAAGATCTTCTCCAAGGCTACCGGTCAGCCGGAAGAGAAGATCGCCAAGGATATCGATCGCGACTACTGGCTCGGTGCCGAAGAGGCCGTCGCTTATGGCCTGGTTTCCAAAATCGTCACCTCTCAGAGCGAAATCTGAGCGGTCGAACCCAAAGCAAAGCCCCGCCAGCAGAAGCCGGCGGGGCTTTTTCTTATCCGGCTTTGCCGCGAGTGCCGGTGCTAGCCCGCAACGCCGATCCGGCGCGCCTTGAAATAGGCGAGCAGTCTGACAGACAGTGCCGCGGCGATGAGCACCATGGCGGGAAGATAAGCGGTGTCCATGACGGCCCGTTTTCCGAAGGTGAAGACGAAGGAAATCCAGATATACCAGGCGCCGAAACCGTGCACGCCGTGCCAGAGCCTGTCGCCCATCGCCGCAACAATCCGATCGAACGAACTTGCGGCCATGGCGGCGATGAAGAGATAGGCGAGGCTTCCGGTCAGGATCGTGACGGGGTTGGTCAATTTCCAGAACAGGTCCGGATCGACCGATGCCAGGAGCAGGATCGCCCCGAGATGCACGAAATGCGAGAGGGCGAAGGAAAGTCCGAGGTAACGCCGATTGCGGCGCTGCCAGATGGTGTATGCCCCCGGCACCAGCTTCACCCATGCCGAGGCCGTGAAGGCCATGAGGAAGAGGATGAGGGAGAGGCGTGCGGTCCACCGGATGACCATCCGCGCGCCCTCGGTGGTGGCGGTCGTCGATCCGGCGGCAACAGCCAGCAGAAGGAATAATACACATGCGACGGATGCGACCAGTCGCCAGCCATTCAATGCCATGTCGGCAGCCTCCCAAGGTTTAAACATGTAAGCAGTGATTACATGCCTTGAGCCAGTGAGCAAGGGATATAATCAGTGATTACAAAAAAGTGATGCCGTGCTAAGGTTGCGTGATCACGATACAGTTTGAAGAGAAACATGCCGAACACCAAAGACGCCAAGGTCCCCCGAGGGACCTATCACCACGGAAATCTGGTCGAAGCGTTGGTGGCGGCGGCTATCGCGATCGTGGAGGAAAAGGGCGTCGACAATCTCTCGGTGCGTGAGGTCGCGAAAAATGCCGGCGTTTCGCCGGGCGCTCCTTTTCGTCACTTCAGCAGCAAAGCCGCCTTGCTGACGGCGGTGGCCGAGCAGGCGATCCAACGCCTGGCCGGTTCGGTCGGGCAGGCGCTGTCGGTGCTTGCGCAGGACGATCCCATGGAACAGCTTCGGGCGATGGGCATGGGTTACATCGATTGGGCCCGGCTGAACCCGACACATTTCCAGATCGTCAGTTCGCGTACGCTGATCGACTTCCACGGCTCGGAAACTCTGGTGGCAGTGAACGAGGCATTGCGGCTACAGCTTGCGGACATCATTCGGCGGGCCAAGGACGAGGGGCGGATGAAAGCGTCGCTCGACGTCGAGGACGTCATGCTTTCGGCCCGCGCCCTCGTCTACGGATTGGCGCGGATGTATATCGACGGGCATTTCCCGGAATGGAAGGTTTCCCGGCCACCGGAGGATGCGATGCGCCGGGCGCTCGATCTGTTCATTGAGGGGCTTCGTGCATCGCCGCCGGGCGCCAGGCGATGAGGCCTTCGGTACGGGCGCGCACCTCGGGAGGGGCAAGACAGGTGGCGACCGCTTCGTAACCTGGAGCGCCCGGATAGGGAGCGACTCTCCTCGGCGGGCTGTGGTTGGCTGGGCAGAGCAGAATCGCCTCGTCCGGTCCAACGAGCGCGAGGTCGAGGATCGCGGAGGAGCGGGTCAGCATGAAGAGTGGCCTTTGGGCAGGTGTTCGATAGCGCAGGTAGGCAATCAACGCTTCCTGCGTGGCCCGGTCGAGGCCCTGTTCGATCATGTCTATGACCAGGACGCGTGGGCCCTCTGCTTCCAATGCGGCGAGAAGAACGGTGAGGTCGGGGGAGGGCGTAGCCCCATCCTCGGCGAGCCAGGCGAGCACCAGATCGACGCGAGCTCTCAATTCCTCATCGGCGGAAAGCTGGCGGTTTAGTTCCGAAGCATCGTCACCGGCCCGGTCTAGATCGAGAAAAAGCGCGCCGGGCAGGCGTTTCGCAATCTCCCTGGCGAGCCGCGTCTTGCCGCTGCCGAGCGGTCCGATGATGTAGTTGAGACGCCTGATGTCGCGCAGTTCGAACCGTTCACCACCCCAAGGCCAGGGAAGGTCGAAGCTCACGACGGGATCACCGGCCGGCTGCGCCAGCCGTATCAGGCTCTCGGTTCCCGGCGGACGACCATCCGCCAGCTCCGCGCGCAGGGTCCGGACCCGCTCGATTGTCTCCGTGACGCGGCGCGCCTCGAGCTTAAGCCTCGCATGATGCGCGGCAAGCACAGGCTCAAGATCCTGCGGTTGCCCTTCAGGACCCGGGCTATCTGCGCAAGACTGAGGCCCAGCGCCCTCAGGGCTGCGATCTCGGCGATGCGGGTCATCTGGACAGGGCCATAGGTGCGCCATCCGGCGGCGGTGCGGACGGGCGTGACAAGCCCACGCTGTTCATAAAGACGGAGCGCCTTCTGGGATATCCCAAGCCGTTCGGAGGCTTCGGAGGGGCTCAGATAGTGTGCGGACGTCATCAAGAATCACCTCGCCGGTTGTTGGCCGCAGCTTTTATCGGAGCGGACCCAGGGGCCAGGTCAATAGGTATCGGCAGGCGAGGACGACGGTTTTATCCGCATCCAGTACATCCCGCGGCCGGCACCGGGTTTAAGCCGACCGAACCAGGGCGGGAGGGAACGATGCGGGCCGGTCGCTCTGCCAGTTTTGCGCGAAGGCGATAAAGTCCGCCGACGACATCGGTTTTGCGAATGCGTATCCCTGGAGGATCTGACAACCGAGGCTGCGCAGTATTTCGATATGAGCCGGGGTCTCGACCCCTTCTGCGACGATCTCGATGCCTTGAGAGCGGCCGATCTCGATAATCGATGCGACGAGCTGCCGCTGGGAGCCGGATTCCAGCGGGGCGATGAGCTTGCGGTCGATCTTCAACCTCTTCGGGCCGAGTTCGAGCAGGCTGACGATAGAAGCATGGCCGGTTCCGAAATCGTCGATTTCGATGTCTATTCCGAGAGCTTTCAAATTGAGGATGGCGGCCTTCAGTTCCTTGTCCTGATCCTCGAACGAAATCGATTCCAGAAGCTCGAAGGAGAGCGTTCCGGGGGTGAATGACAGTTCCGTCACCCGCTTGAAGAGCCGCTCGTCCTTCAGTCTCTGGGCGGAGATATTGACCGACAGATGCGGAACGTCGATCCCGAGGGTTCGCCACCAGGTCGTCTGGAAGAGCGCCCGATCGAGAATGGTCGCGTCCATGTCGGCCGCCTTGTGCAGATTTTCGGCGATGTGGAGGAATTTATCGGGCGTCAGCAGGCCCCGGGTCGGATGCTGCCAGCGGGCGAGCGCCTCGACGCCGACGATTGCCAGCGAATGTGCGTCGAACTGGGGCTGGAAGTAGGGAATGATCTGGTCCTGCTCCAGCGCGCTCAGGAACTCGTCGGACAGCCGCTTTGTCAGCACGGCGGCGGCGCGCAGCTTTTCGGAGAACAGTTCGACCCGGTTGCGGCCGAGCTTCTTGGCCTCATAGAGCGCGATATCGGCGTTGATCAACAACTGGCCAAGCTCTTCACCAGCCCTCGTCTGGCACGCGATACCCGCGCTGCAGCCGATCCGGCACTGGTGCTCGCCGATATCCATCGGCCTTGAGAGCGCCGTCACGATCGATTGTGCAAGATGGCGGGCCCTTGCGAGCGGCTCGGCTCCGCCGGTAACGACAACGAATTCGTCGCCGCCGATGCGGGAGGCGAATTCGTCGTGCCCGATAAGATCGAGGAGGCGGGCCGTGGCCTCCTTGAGAACGGCATCGCCTGCCGCATGGCCGAAGGTATCGTTGACCTCCTTGAAGCGATCGAGGTCTATATGGATGAAGGCGAGCTTGTGATCATCCTGGCTCGCAGTTTCCTCGGCGGCCATGAACTGGTCGAGGAACCGGCGGTTGGGCAGGCCGGTCAGCGCATCGTGCAGAGACTGGTGCTCGAGCGTCCGCCTCGCAGACCGCAATTCGGCGTTCTGCCGCTCCGCCCGAGCCTTTGCTTCCCGCAGTTCGGCGTTCATTGTCACGTCCGTGGTGACGTCCCAGTTGGCGCCAACGACCCGCTTGATCCCGCTTGCTGCAACATATGTGGCACCGTGAGCGCGGATATGACGGATCTTTCCGTCACGCGACACCACGCGGAATTCCAGGCCGTGGCTTGTATCCTCGTGGATCGACTTGGCGAGCTGTTCGTTTACGGCCTGGACATCATCGGGATGGATCGCCTCCCGCCAGTCCCGATGTTCGCAAGTCTCTTTGTCCTGCGGCACGTCATAAAGCTCGCGCATGCGCCGATCCCAAATGAGCGCTTTGGACGATGGCTCGTATTCCCAAACACCGACGCCGGATGCTTCGAGGGCCAATTCCAGCCGCTGCGACAGGGTTTCGAGCTGCTCCTCGCGCTGTTGCAGAGTGAGCGTGTTGCGATGGCGCTGTTTCATCAGCAGGCCCGCCCAGATCAGCGGCCCGGCGATGCAAAGCGCGACCAGAAAGGCCGTGATGCGAAAACTGACGATATCCGGCGGCGAACCTTGCCACCCTTCTTTCGGTACAGCGGCAAGATACCAGGTATCGTGTCCGAGCTCGAACCGCGCCTTGACCGGTTCTTGCGAAAATACTTCGCGATTGCCAAGGAAAACATCTTCGTTGCCCGGCACGGGACGCTTTGCGATCGCTATGTCGAGGCTCTGGCGAGGCGTGTTGACGTTGCTGTCGGTATAAAGCCTTTGGAGGTCGATAACCGCCGAAATGACGCCCCAGAAGCGGCCATTAGAAAGCGAAAAGACGGGGTATCGGGCGATCAGTCCCTGTCCGCCCTGAACGAGGTTCACCGGGCCGGTGATGACCAGGGCCCGTCTTTCGATGGCCCTCATCACCGATCCCCTCTGCTGCTCATTGGTTCGGTAATCGAGGCCGATCGCTTTTTTGTTCGCGTGTTCCGGATAGACGAATTTGACGACGAGATCGGGCGCCGCCGCGATGTTTCGAAGCTGGGAGGGAACCCCGAAGATGCGCTCGGACAAGGCCGAAAACTGCGGCTGGGTCATGTTCGGGTTTGCAGCGACGGCTGCGATCAATCCATAGATCAGGTTGACGTTGCCGCGGACATTGGTTTCCAGGCTCGATGCGACCCGCGCGAGCTGCTCTGCCGCCTTGACCTGTTGCGCTACGCGAAATTGTTCATGCTTCTCGATATCTGCCCGAACCACCCCGATCACCACGGCTGCGGCAGCCACCAGGGCGGGAAGGAAATAGCCAAGCCCGTAGAAATGCGGCCTTAGCCATTTCGATTTCGAGGCGAGCGACAGTGGGATCATGCGGATTTCCGAAGAGGGTAAAGACTGTTGCTCATAAACTCTTGATTGCCATGGGGATCGGGTCGAGCACCGGCGTCCGACGTCAGGTGGAGTTGATCCGGTTCCTGCCGGTGCGCTTGGATCGATAAAGGCCGTCGTCAGCCCGCTTGAGAGCCTCGTCGGAAGATGCATCAAGCGCGGAAAAATCGCTCAAGCCGCCGCTGATCGTCACGTTGTGTCCGACTGCACGTTGAAGATTCGACGCAACCTGCTGCCGCAGCTTATTGGCGATGATAATGCCATGCTGCTTGCGGGTAGCAGGCATCACGATCACGAATTCATCCCCGCCGAGACGCGCCACGAAATCCGTCTTTCGCAATTCCTGGCGACAGACATTGGCAGTCACCTGCAGAACCATATCGCCCACCGCATGGCCCAGCTGATCGTTGACCGTTTTGAAATTGTCGATGTCGAACATCAGTATCGAGGTGGGGATGTGCTCATCGCGGAAGAGTTCGAATTTCAGCTGAAGGACGTCCAGCAGTTTTCTGCGATTGAAAAGCCCGGTCAGCGCATCGGTTTCGCTTTGATGACGCAGCTGGTTCTCGATCGCGTTCTTTTCGGTGATGTTGCTTGCCACCCATACGACCGCGTCCTCGTCGTCCACCTGGAAGTCCAGAGCCTGGACGCGTCCTTCGAACCAGATCGGATGGTCCGGTCCAGCGGAGTCCATTCCCAAGACATCGCGGGCGGAAAGGCTGTATTCGACGATGTGCAGGGAGCGCGAAGACAGCGCCTTGTCGATCTCGCGGACAAACCGACTGGCCTTTTCGAAGCTCAGGACGTCATAAACATTCTTGCCGACGAGCCCGCTGCCGTCATGGTAATGACGGGTATCCTTGCCGCCGAACAAAGCGGCATAACGACCGCTGCGCGTCAGAATGAAACAGGGGTCCGGCATGGCCGAGAGGATGAAGTAGAGCTGTTCGCGCGAAAAGAGAGAGTGAGTTCCGACGTCAATCTCTGCAAGGCGACCTGGCAATGCCGTCATGGATGGTCTCTAAGCTTCTCTCGTTGGCCCGTTTCTCCAATGGAGCGCGGTAGGAGGACATACCTCGACAAGGCTACAGCCAAGTTCCTTCGAAAGTATCAACGCATGCGAATATTCGCACAAACGACTGGACGGCCTGGATCGCGGCCGCAGGGCGCTCCGGGTGCGTGAACGGCCTTCCCGAGGTTTGTTCACCGCCGTACCTTTTTGCCGCCAACAGACCTTGCTTCGGCGGTGGCAGTGATGCTCCATGCCGGCTTTCGAGCTCACGAGTCCCGCCCGCATGCTCAAGGATTTTTCCATCTCCGCCCTGATGATGGGCCTGCTGACTGCATTTGTCGGCTTCATCAGTTCGTTCGCCGTCATCATGCAGGGGCTGCAGGCCATGGGCGCCAGCGCACCGGAGATCGCCTCGGCGCTGCTTGCGCAATCGGTGGCGATGGGCGTGCTGGCGGTCGTCTTCTCCTCCTGGTTCCGCATGCCGATCAGTATCGCCTGGTCGACTCCTGGCGCCGCGCTCCTGTCCGGCATCAGCGCGATCGAGGGCGGCTTTCCCGCCGTCGTCGGAGCGTTTGTGGTGTGTGGCGCGCTGATCATCCTTTCGGGCCTGTTCCGTCCGCTCGGCCGTGCGATCCGGATGATCCCGGCGCCGCTCGCCAATGCGATGCTTGCCGGCATTCTGCTGAGCTTGTGCCTGGCGCCGGTAAAAGCCGTCGCATTCAATCCGGCGCTCGGCCTGCCGATCGTCCTGACCTGGATGGTGGTGGTTTCCCGCTGGCGGCTCTGGGCCGTGCCGGCCGCGCTTGGCGCGCTCGTACTGGTATTGATCTTCGGGGTCGAATTGCCGCCGGACGTCTTTACCCAGATCGGCGCCGCCATCCATCCGGATCTGACCTTCATCAATCCCGTCTTTACCTGGAACGGCATCGTATCCGTGGGGATACCGCTCTTTATCGTCACCATGGCGTCCCAGAATATTCCGGGCATCGCGATCCTCAAGGTGCACCATTACGAGCCGCCGCCGGGCGTGCTCTTTGCCGGGACTGGCATATTTTCGATCCTCGGTGGATTGGTCGGCGGCGTGCCGGTCAACATGGCCGCGATCACGGCGGCCATGTGCGCCAGCGAGGATGCCCATCCCGATCCGAACAAGCGCTATTGGGCAGCGATCGTGGGCGGTTTCGGCTATATCGGCCTGGGTTTGGTTGCCGGAGGAATCATAGCTTTCGTATCGCTGGCGCCGCCGATCCTGCTGCAGGCCGTGGCGGGGTTGGGGCTGGTCGCGGCTTTTTCGAGCGCCGCTTTCGCCGCCTACAAGGAGCCCGACACGCGCGAGGCTGCGGCAATCACCTTTCTCGTCACCGCTTCCGGCACATCGTTTGCCGGTATATCCGGGGCTTTCTGGGGCCTGGTTGCAGGCGGCGTGATGTTGGGTTTGCGGCATTTCCTGCATACATCGAAAAGATGAGCAGGGACTTGCCTCGCTTTTCGGCTGCGGTTATACATCCGGGCATGACCATGACAGGCGCAATCATGTCCCACCGTTTGCCGACCCGCCGCACCGCGGCCGGGGCGACGGTTTTTGCGCTTTTCTCGCTTCTTAGCCTCGACCTTACGCGCGGTTGCCGGGTCCGTTGAGGAGCGCCCGGCGGCCGAAAGCCTGCCGGCGCAAGAGCTCCTCTCACGAACATTCAAGACATCGGCCACAATAGACCCTAAGGGTCCGCATCGCTGACGGCTTTTCCCGGAACGGGCGCCACAGCAACGCGTGAAGCGAGAAGAGAGTTCAAACCATGGACGCCAAGACCCACACCGTAAAACAGGGCATGCCGGAGGCAGCCGTGAAATACCGGCCTTATCCGGCGATCAATATTCCCGATCGGACCTGGCCTTCCAAGACGATTTCCAAGGCGCCGATCTGGTGTTCCGTCGACCTGCGCGACGGCAACCAGTCGCTGGTCAACCCGATGGGTCACGACCGCAAGGCGCGCATGTTCAAGCTGTTGCTGGACATGGGCTTCAAGGAGATCGAAATCGGATTTCCATCCGCATCCCAGACGGATTTCGATTTTGCACGCTGGTGCGTGGAAGAGGGCGGCGTGCCTGAAGACGTTTCGCTGCAGGTGCTTGTTCAGTGCCGCCCGGAGCTGATCACCCGCACCTTCGAGGCTTTGGAGGGCGCACACAAGCCGATCATCCATTTCTACAATTCGACCTCGGAACTGCAGCGGCGCGTGGTATTCGGCAAGGATGTCGCCGGCATCAAGCAGATCGCGGTCGATGCGGCGAAGATGATCACGGAAATGGCGGAAAAGGCAGGCGGCGGTTATCGCTTCGAATATTCTCCGGAAAGCTTCACCGGCACCGAACTGGAGGTCGCGCTCGAAATTTCGAATGCCATCATCGACATCATCAAGCCGACCGCGGACAACAAGCTGATCCTGAACCTGCCGTCCACTGTCGAGATGGCGACACCGAACATATATGCCGACCAGATCGAATGGATGTGCCGCAATATCGACAACCGCGAGAACGTCATCGTTTCGCTGCATCCCCACAACGATCGAGGCACGGGTATCGCCGCAACCGAGCTCGCTCTGATGGCCGGTGCCGACCGGGTGGAAGGCACGCTGTTCGGCAATGGTGAGCGCACCGGCAATGTAGATATCGTCACCCTGGCGCTCAACATGTACACGCAGGGCGTGGACCCGGAGCTGGACTGCTCCGACATCGAGCGGATCAAGGCTGTCTACGAATATTCCAACGAGATGAAGATCCCCGAACGGCACCCTTACGTCGGTGAACTGGTCTATACCGCGTTCTCCGGCTCGCATCAGGATGCGATCAACAAGGGCATGAAGGCGATCAAGGTGGCGAACCACCCCGTCTGGGAGGTGCCTTATCTGCCGATCGACCCACGGGATGTCGGCCGCTCCTATGAGGCGATCATCCGCATCAACTCGCAGTCCGGCAAGGGGGGCATCGCCTATATCCTGCAGGAAGACTACGGCCTCAATCTGCCGCGCAATCTCCAGGTCGAATTCCGGGAGGACATCCAGCGCATTACCGACGAAGAGGGCGTGGAACTTCCCTCGAGACGCATCTACGAGCGTTTTATCGAGCGCTATGTGGAACAGCCGGACGCTCGACTGAAATTCGTCGACCATCACACCTATCCAGCCGGCAGCGACCACAAGGGCGTGCGCGTCGTGGCCGCCGAGATCACGGACGGCGGCGAGGTGAAGCGCATCGAGGGCAAGGGCACCGGGCCGATCGACGGCTTCATCCATGCGCTGTCGACCTATCTCGGGATCGAGCTGTCGGTCGCGGATTACTCCGAACATTCGCTGCAGCACGGCTCCAACGCTTCTGCGATCGCCTATGTGGAAATGGAGCATCCGGGCGGAAAACTGTTCGGCGCCGGCATCAACAAGAACATCGTCGCGGCCTCGCTCGAAGCGATCGTATCAGCGGCGAACAGGGTACTGGAAGAGCGGGCGACAAAGGCCTGACATGAGCCTCCACGCCGAACTTTATGGTGAGCTGCATCGGGCAGCTCCCATCGTGCTTCTGCATGGGTTCGGCGGAACAGCCGCCGCCTGGACCGCCGTCGCCAAGACACTGGCGGCGGAACTGCCGGTCATCGCCTATGATTTGCCGGGACATGGCAGGTCGCTGTCCGTGGAGCCGGCCGGCGGCGCGGGATGGATGGCGAAAGCCATAGTTGCCGATCTTCACCAGCGCGATGTTGAGAAGTTCCACCTTGCCGGCCATTCCATGGGCGGCGCGGTGGCGGCGCTCATCGCATTGCGAACTCCGGAACAGGTCGCGAGCCTGACGCTTTTCGCACCGGGCGGCTTCGGCCGGGGGATCAATGGAGAAGCGTTGAGATGCTATGCCTCTGCCGGGAATAGGGAGGAGATGCGGGCCGCGCTTCTGATGATGAGCGGCCGACAACATCCTGTAAGCGACGCCGAGGTGGAAAGCACGCTGGAGCGGCGGCGCCTTTCCGGTGCGCGCGAGGCTTTGAAGCGGATTCTCGGTACCATCCTGGTCGATGCCGGAGGCCGTGAGCAAGGGATGCTACCGGTCGAAGATCTGGGACGGCTGGCAATGCCAGTGCGTGTTCTATGGGGCGAGGGAGACGGTATTCTTCCCGTTACGCAGGCCGACGGCTTACCCTCGAATGTCGCTGTTCACCGCTTGCCGGAGGCCGGTCATATGCTGATCGACGAATGTCCGGAGGCGGTCGTCCGCGTCATTCGGCTCGGTATTTCTCACGCGGTCTAGATCAGCCCCGCAGCCTTTGCGGCGATATCGTCCAGATCCGCGGCGGAAGAGGGGCCTATGACCATGTAGGTCGCAAGCGGGGTCACCCAGGTGACGATTCCCGTTTCGTTGCGGATTTCCTCGAGCGAGCGATTGCCCTCGGGCCGCGTCTTGGTGAAGGTGATGGCGATCACGTCGCCGTCCGCATCGCCATCGACGCGCCGGTAAAAAAGCTGCCCGGCCGGAGTGCCGCCGGCGGAAAACATGCGCGCTCCCTGAAAGACGAGGCCGCTGCCTTGAAGATCCGGAATGCGGAAGCTTATTCCGGTATTGGTCGTCAGCCATTCTAGGATGTCGGCGGCTCTTTCGGCGGGGATTTCCGTCAGATGATTGGTCTGGCGGGCATAAAGCCGATACTGGGCGATGATATCGTCCAGCCAATCGCGCGCGGCCTGCGCCGGCGCCGCAATGGCGACACGTCCCTGGGGCGCTGCCGGGCGGCTGCCAAGCATATAGCCGATTGCGCCGCCAAGCACGAATAGGGAGAGGCAGGCAATGAAGGTCCGCACGCCAGATGGTTTGAGCGAAAAGCCGGAGCGCGGAGCCTGCGGCAGCCGGACGGCACGGCGCGGCAACGGTGCGTGCTTGATGGAGCGGACCAGATCGAGCGGAACGGGTTCCTTCAGCATATCGTCGAACGCCCGTCGGCCGATTTCCGAGCCGTGCCGCAGCGCGTCGTGCAATGCGCGGACCTGAGGATCGTTCACCAGCAGTTCTTCGACATCGTGCCAGTCGCCGTCGCCCGTCTGTGCGTCGACATAGGCGGAGAGCCGCAATTCGAGCGGTGACGGCTGCGACGCGTTCACCGTCACGCCCTCCGCTCGGTTGTCACGGCGTTGAGCGATGAAAGACCAAGGCGGGCGGCACAGAGGCGGGCCGCAAGCTGATCTGCCGGAATACCCAGGATGGTGGCGGCTTCCTGACAGGTGAAGCCTTCCACATCGGTAAGCAGGAAAGCGGAGGCAAGCCCTTCCGGCATCGAGAGTACGGCACTCGCCGTCTTCTTCCTTTCGGGCGCCGAGCCGGCGTCGGTTCCGGCGGGTTCAGCCTTTCGGCGCTTCCTCGCTTCGTCCGACCAGATCGTCCGCATGATGCTGAATAGCCAGTTCTCGAGCCGTCCCTCTCCCTTCCAGTGGTGGCTTTTTTGAATCGCCCGCATGGCAGCGCCACGAACCAGCTGGTCGGCATCCGACGCATCGCCCGTGAGCGTCATCGCAAAACGACGCAGGCGTGGGAGGAGGGCGACGAGATCGCGCCGGATGTCGGTCGATGGGCTCGGTTGGCTCATAGGCAGAGAGCGGCTTTGCTATGGTTGATAATGTCGGTGATGACTTAGTCTGATACTAGCTATGACGGGAATGTGGCGATTCCGCAACAATCGCGACATTGATTCTACAACATTCTCGCGGCTTCCGGGATCGAAATGGTCGGCGGCATCTCGCCGTAGAGGAGCCGGCTGATATCGAGACCCACTCCGTCTCCATTCTCGGTGAGACTGTAGCGCTCGCAGAGGAGGTTCCAGGCGCCGGGTTCCCCGGAAAGGGTGAACAGGTTGTAGGCGGCCCGCGGTTTGTGCCCGCCCGGCCCCTGCGACGCAGAGGCTATGCCGAGGACGGGAACCTGACCGTGGTGACTTCTCAGCCAATAAAGCGTGTTGAGATGGGTGTGCCCGTGCAGCACCAGTTCGGCGCCGCCGGTCGAGATCGCGGCGGCAAAACGGCGGATGCCGATCATTCTCTTGTGCGAGGATGCCGCGCCATGAATCGGGGGGTGATGGATCAGCACGATGCGGAACAGACCCTCTTCGCCGGCCTTCTTCAGCAGGTTTACGGTTTCGCGCGCCTGCCTGGGACTGTAATAGCCGGAAGCCGAGAAAGGCGGGGTCGCATTGGATGTCGAGCAGCCGATGACCGCGATCGGCCCGCGGCGCCGATAGGTGGGGAAGATGTGGTCGTGCTCCGGCCAGATTTCCGGGTCGTCATCGCTGGCGATGAAGGGATACCATGCCGCCACCGACTTATCATGGGCGCCGGGGACATAGGCATCGTGATTGCCCGGCACGACCGTCGTTTCCAGAGGATCCCCGATGGTCTGCAGCCATTCGGCAGCCAGTCGGATCTCGATGCCGGTCGCAAGATTGACGAGATCACCGGTCACGACCAGATGATCCGGCTCGCGCGTCTTCAAATCGCTCAAAAGCAGGTCAAGCGTGTTGACGAAAAGATGCTTGCGGCGATTCCGGTGCCAATTGACAAAGCCGGTGATACGCTTCGAAAAGAGTTCGCGAAGCGTCAGTTTCGGAAGCGGGCCTAAATGGATGTCGGAAATATGCGCGAATTTGAACATGCCGCAGACATAACGCATAAGCCCGCAAATCGTTATCGATTTTCTGACGGCTCCCGGAGTTATGAATGAGCAATGACGGCATCCCGGAGGTCCGAGGTTTTCGAACAAGGATGATGGTCTGGCTGTTGCACCAGTTCTTCATCATGAGACGGGGCATGACGCTTGGCGTGCGCGCAGCCTGCTTCGATGCGGAAGGGCGCATCTTCCTGGTTCGCCATACCTATGTTCCCGGCTGGTACATGCCGGGCGGAGGCATGGAACGGCACGAGACTGCCCGCGCCGCACTCGCGAAGGAGCTGAGGGAAGAGGGCAATCTGGAAATCCTCGGAGAACCGGCCCTTTTTCACGTCTACTATAATCGCAATGCCAGCAAGCGGGATCACGTCCTCTTCTACCAGGTGACCGTCGATCAGATGGCACCGAGGGCTCCCAACAGGGAGATTGCGGAGAGCGGATTTTTCGCGTTGGATGCCTTGCCCGAGGACACGACGACTGCGACCCGGCGACGGCTCAAGGAACTGTGCGGCGAGGTTGAGAAGTCGGATTTCTGGTGAAGCTTGCCGACCGGTTGATCAGCCGGGAATCATTCCGCCAAAGCTGGTGTGTCCATTTTCCAGGCTCTCGAAACATCCGCCAGCTTCCATAGGCGCCCGCTTTACAATGCCAGCGCTAGGGGAAAATGACCTGTTCAGCCTGATGTATTGGCCCTCAGCCCAGGCGCGAGCGTGTACTTCGTAAAGAAACTCGCGTTCGGCTTCGGCGCCCTGTTCGACAATCCGTACGACCCAGTATTGGTTTCTGGGAAACACCGAAACTGCATTGCACATGGCTGCCTCCCTTCCGTCGGGGGAGAAGCGATTACTGGCGCCCGACCCGTGACCCTTCGTCTCCTTATTCATAGTCCGTTTGGACGCCAAAGTCGATCGAAATATTCTTTTGGATATATCGGCGGCGGTGTGTCGCAGCCGTCGCCGATGCGATGCCGATCATGCTGCGGTCTTCAATTTCTCCCTTCCGTGCGGTCCATCCAGATCGATCACCGGGCCCACGGGCACTATGCCGGTCGGATTGATCGTCCGGTGGCTGCCGTAATAGTGGTTCTTGATGTGCAGGAGATTGCAGGTCTCGGCGATACCCGGATGCTGGTAGAGGTCGCGCAGGTAGCCTGAGAGGTTCGGATAGTCGGCGATGCGGCGAATATTGCATTTGAAGTGGCCGACATAGACCGGATCGAAGCGGAAGAGTGTGGTGAAGAGCCGCCAATCGGCCTCTGTCAGCCGGTCGCCGAAGAGATAGCGGCTGGGGCCGAGGCGCTGTTCCAGCATGTCCAGAGTATCGAAAAGCCGGGCAACGGCCTGCGCATAGGCCTCCTGCTCGGTCGCGAAACCTGCCTTGTAGACGCCGTTGTTGACGGTGTCATAGACGAGCGTGTTCAGCTCATCGATTTCAGCGCGGAGATCTTCCGGATAGAGATCCGCAGCGGAGCCCGTCAGTCCGTCGAAGGCGCTGTTGAACATGCGGATGATTTCCGCGCTTTCGTTGGAGACGATCGTGTTCTGCTTCCTGTCCCAGAGAACCGGTACGGTGACGCGTCCGGTATAGTGCGGATCGGCCTTCAGATAGACCTGATAGAGATAGTCGTAATCGAAGAGGTCGTCGCCGGTCGCACCATCGCGCCTTTTAAACTCCCAGCCGTTCTCCAGCATCAGATAATCGACTACCGAAACAGAAATCAGCTCCTCGAGCTTCTTCAGTTTGCGGAAAATCAGCGTGCGATGCGCCCAGGGACAAGCGTAGGAGACATAGAGGTGGTAGCGCCCGGCCTCCGCCTTGAAACCGCCTATGCCAGACGGGCCGGCGGCGCCATCGGCAGTTACCCAGTTCCGGAATTGCGAAGCAGCCCGCTTGAAATGGCCCTTGCTTTCCTTCGTGTCGTACCAGACGTCCTGCCATTTTCCATCGACAAGCATGCCCATGGCATTCTCCTTGAGGTTATTTCGGCCAATAGATACGGCAGCGGTGACTTTTGGCGAGCCGCGTTTTTGCAAACACTGCGTTTTTCGATTGGACGGAAAGGAATTTTCCTGCTAGTTGGCTTTCCGCAATTTGGGGATATTTGTTTCCATGACTGAGGCACGGGCACTGCGACGACGCTGATCTTAGGGAAAGACGCTCACACGGCGTCATCGAGATCACTTGTCCTGTCCGCTCTTTTTCCACGGCTTCGGTCCTTTCATGTCTCAGCTCGAATTCCTGCACAAGCACGAACTTGTCTATCTCACCGAAGACGCGTCCCATGACGACGTCATCGAACTCATCAATGCGGAAGCTTTCGGGCCGGGCCGTCACACCCGTGCCGCCGCCCGGATCCGGGAGCAGGGGCCGCACGACCGCTCCTTGTCCTTCGTCTGCACCGATGATGGAGAGACGATCGCTTCGGTCCGGATGACCCCGGTTCTTGCCGGGGATGTAAAGGGCCATCTGCTGGGACCTCTCGCCGTGCGGCCGTCGCATAAAAATCGCGGCATCGGCCGCGAGCTGGTGCGGATTGCGATCGAGGCGGCGAAACGGAAGGGATCGGAAGCGGTGATCCTGGTGGGTGATCCGCCCTATTACAGCCCTCTCGGTTTCGAGAAGGTTGCGTATAACGCGCTCCAGTTCCCGGGGCCCGTGGATCCGAACCGGGTCCTCGTCGTACCCATTGCGGAAGACGTGCATACCCGTCTCAAGGGAACGATCGGCTGGCGTCCATAGCCCAAGTCCGCTAATCAACCTTTCCATTGGCCGGCAATGACTGCCGGGATGATTCGTCAACTCCGGGGGACAGGTGCATGACGGCAATCACGATGGACGACGCGCTGGACCGCGCCGGGGCGGGGACCTACCAGCGGCGATTGATGGGGATTTTTGGCCTCGTCTGGGCTGCGGATGCGATGCAGGTGCTGGCGGTCGGCTTCACCGCCGCCTCCATCGCGGCAACCTTCGGCCTGACGGTGCCTCAGGCATTGCAGACGGGCACGGCCTTCTTTTTCGGCATGCTTCTCGGTGCGATGGGTTTCGGCAGACTCGCCGACCGTATCGGCCGCCGCCGGGTGCTGATCGTGACCGTCGCCTGCGACGCTGTGTTCGGCACCCTTTCCATCTTCGCTCCGGACTTCACGATCCTCGTGATATTGCGCTTCCTGACCGGCGCTGCGGTCGGCGGCACACTGCCGGTGGATTATGCGATGATGGCGGAGTTCCTGCCGGCGAAGAACCGCGGGCGCTGGCTGGTGTTCCTCGAAGGGTTCTGGGCCGTCGGTACGCTGGTCGTGGCGCTCGCCGCTTGGGGGGCGAGCCTTGCCGGGGTAGCCGATGCCTGGCGCTATATCTTCGCGGTGACGGCAATTCCGGCTGTTGCGGGTATCGGCCTGCGGTTCCTGGTGCCGGAATCGCCGCTCTATCTCCTGCGTTCCGGCCGGAGTGACGAAGCCAAAGCGATCGTGGAGCGGATGCTCGTCGTCAACGGTCGGCCGCAGCTCGGAGCTGAAACCAGTCTCGTTTCGCCGCCGCCGGTGAAATCGACCGGCATCTTTTCGTCCGGACTGCGCCAGCGCAGCATCATGATCCTGGCGATCTGGTTTCTCGTGTCGGTGTCCTATTACGGCGTCTTCACCTGGATGCCGGCAAGGCTCGCCGGCGAAGGTTTCGGCTTCGTCCGCGGCTACGGTTTCCTGGTGCTCGTGGCGCTGGCGCAGCTTCCGGGTTATGCGCTCGCGGCCTACGGCGTCGAGAAATGGGGCCGCAAGCCGACCCTGATCGGTTTCTGCCTGCTGTCGGCGCTCGGTTGCCTGCTCTTCGTGATTGCCTCGGATGCCAGCCTCATCGCAGCGGCTCTGCTGCTGATGAGCTTTGCGCTGCTCGGCACCTGGGGCGCTCTCTACGCCTATACCCCGGAGCTTTATCCGACGGCGTCGCGTGCAACCGGCATGGGGGCGGCAGGCGCCATGGCCCGTCTCGGCGGCCTGCTCGCGCCGTCGCTGGTCGGTTATGTCGTGGTGCAGGGCCTCGGGCTCACCATCGGCATCTTTGCCGGACTGCTCGTGCTCGCCGCGCTTGCCGGGATCATGATCAATACGGAAACGCGCCAGACGTCGCTGACCTGAGGTGAGGGAAGGTCAAAAACGCTTTTGCAGCCAAGTGACAGAATGGCCTCCCGCAAGGCCGTTCAGGCTGCCGATGTCGACATAACCCTGTTTCCGGTAGACCCTCAAAGCGTCGGGGTTCATCGTATCGATATAGGCGCCGATGCAGCCCCGGGCGCGGGCTTCCGTTTCCGCCAAATCCAGCATGCGGGCGGCAAGGCCCTGGCCGCGCAGTTCATCGGGAACGTAAAGCATTGCCACATAGAGCCAGCCGCGGCCGGTATAGCCTGTCAATCCGCCGATCACCTTGCCTTCGGCGTTGTAGATCGGCACTGCAAGCTCCCGGCGGTCGCTCCTGCCGAACCTTTCGATATTGTAGGCCTTCAGTCGATCGAGGATGATTTCTTCTTCCTCGGGCGTGACCCCCTCGACCAATTTCAGTTCGATATCCATGCCGCCGGCGTCTTTGCGTAAAATTCCGTAAGCGGATGAATAACTCAAAGCGCCTTCTTGAGGAAGGTACGGGTCCGGCCACTCACAAAGCCGGGTAATTCGCCGAATGTCTCATAACCCTGACGCTTATAGGCTTCGAGGGCGACAGGATTGAAGGTGTCGATCCAGGCGCCATGGCAGCCGCGGCGGCGGGCTTCTTCCTCGGCCGTCCGAAGCAGCCGACCGGCCATACCATTGCCGCGCAGCGATTGCGGGATGAACAGCAGCTGGGTGAACAGCCAGCCCCAGGACGTGTAGCCGGAAAGACCGCCGATCACCTTTCTTTCTGGATCCCGGATCAGCACGGCCAGCGTCTGGCGTTCCGCCGCGCCCACTTCGCCTTCGTTGAAGGCGGTCAGCCCGTCCAGGATTACGGCAAGGTCCTCAGGCGAGGGCTCGGACGTCAGTTCAAGATCGGCCATGCTCAGCGCCCCTCGCGCCACCACATGGCAGCGACGGCAAAGAGGAGGGCGGAAAGCCCGGCAAAGCCGGCAAACAGCGGCAGCGTATCGATGCCGCGCAGCACGCTCTCGTCCGTCATGCGGATCACCATCCGGTCCGGGTCGTTGACGCGCACTTCACCGCGCACGGGCAGGATGTCCGGCAGCGATATTCCGTCCCCGGAGGCGACGCGCTTGACAAGGCCATGGGTTTTGTCGGCGTAGGGTTTCAGCGTGTTCTCGGTGGAGATCATCGCCTTGAATTCCGGCGCATCGACAGCGCCGACATGGACGAGGGTGGAAAACTCGCCACTGCTGACTTCGAAAAGGCCGGTTTCGTCCATCCGGCGCTCCAGCCGGTATTCGCCGGGGCCGGCGGAGGTCATAGGCACCGTCTCCGTGCGGCCGGAGGGATAACGAAGCCTGGCAGGACCCGGATCGTCGCCGATCGTCTGGCGTGTCGCCTCCAGCGTCCGGCCGAGGGCGCGAGCGGTCAATGCCTCTTCTTCGAGTTCCGGTTCCTTCATCAGCCAATGGGCGATGCGGCGGTAAAGCGAGACATGTGGCCCGCCCCCTTCGAAACCTCTCGCCCAGAGCCAGCCCTGGTCGGACAAGAGCATGGCGACGCGGCCTTCGCCTTGGCGGTTTAGCACGAGAAGCGGGCGGCTGCCGTCCCCTTCCATGACCGTCTGGCCCTGCGGCGTATTAACGTCAATGGTGCGGAACCAGCGGCCCCAGGCAGGCGGCGTCTGGTCCGATCCGTCCAGGCCGCGGGTGACGGGGTGTTTCTGGCCCGCTTCCGACAGATGCGGATAGAAAGCCGCGCTGTGGACCTCTCCAGTCGGTGCGGCGGGCAGAACCTGTTCGAGCGGAGTAGAGGCGATCGAATCTTCGCCAGCGTGCTCCGGACCTGCGGCGATCAGCAACGCGCCGCCGCTCTGCACATATTGGGCGATATAATCGTAATAGAGGATCGGCAACACGCCGCGATGCTTGTAGCGGTCGAAGATGATCAAGTCGAAATCCTTGATCTTCTCGACGAAAAGTTCGCGGGTGGGGAAGGCGATCAGCGACAGTTCGTTGATCGGTGTGCCGTCCTGCTTTTCCGGGGGCCGCAGGATGGTGAAATGGACGAGGTCGACCGAGGCATCCGATTTCAGGAGGTTGCGCCAGGCGCGCTCGCCGGCATGCGGTTCGCCGGACACCAGCAGGACGCGCAGGTTCTGCCGAATGCCGTCGATGACGTGGACGGCGCGATTGTTGGCGGTCGTGACTTCGCCCGGCAATTCGGCAACGGAGAATTCCATGACGTTGTTGCCGCCGCGTGGAACCGTGAAGGCAAACGGCGTTTCGATGCCGGTGCGCGCCTGAAGCGTGGCGATCTGCTGGCCGTTCATCCGCACCGTCACCTGGGCGGCGTTGCTGCCGGAACGGCCGTCGTCGAAGACGCGCAGCGTCAGTTCCTGTTCTTCGCCGACAATGCCGAAGCGGGGCGCACGCACCACCTCGACGCGGCGGTCGAACTCATCCGGCTGGCCGGTGATGAGACCATGGACGGGAGCGTTGAAGCCGAGGTTCTGATTGATGCCGGGAAGGTCATGGATCTGGCCGTCGGTCAGGAAAACCGCGCCGCCGATGCGTGCCGGGGGAACATCGGAAATGGCAGAACGCAGGGCGGTAAAGAGCTTCGTCGAGGGCGTGTCCGAATTTTCGTCGTCAGCGACATCGACCACCCTTGTCTCGATCCGCGGATATCGCGAGAACCGGTCGTTCAGGCTGGCGAGAGCCTCGTCGGTCTGCTCCTTACGCCCCGCGGTCTCCTGGCTTTGCGAGCGGTCTACAATGATCGGAACCACGGTCGAGAGCTGTTCCCGATCCTCCTGCATCAGGGTCGGATTGGCGAGCGCCAGAAGCAGCGCGGCAAGTGCCAGCGTGCGCAGCGTGGCTCCGCGCACGCCGCGCCAGAATGCGAGGCCGGCGAGGATAAGCGCCAGCACACCGAGAGCGGCAAGAACCGGCCAGGAGAAGAAGGGGGAGAATTCGATGGTCATCGGCTGCTCCCTTACTGGCCAAGACGCTCAAGCAGCGCCGGGACATGCACCTGATCGGCTTTGTAGTTGCCGGTCAGCATGTACATCATGATGTTGACGCCGGCGCGATAGGCGTATTCGCGCTGCATCTCATCGGGCGGCACCGTGGGCAATACGGGCGCTCCCTGCGGGTCGATGGCCCAGGCCCCTGCGAGATCATTGCCGGTGATGAGGAGCGGTGTGACGCCGTCGCCCGAAGACGACAGCTGGGCGCCGGTGTTTCTCGCCTCCTGCCGCGCCTCGACCCAGAGCGGACTGCCGGTATAGCGGCCCGGAAAATTGGTGAGCAGGTAGAATGAGCGCGTAAGGACATGATCCTCGGGCGTCGGCTCTAGCGGCGGTATGTCGATATTGGCAAGGATTGCCTGCAGGCGCTCGCCGTTCGGCGTTGTCCCGCCACCGTCGAGTGCGGAGTACTGGTCTCGCGTGTCGAAAAGAACGGTGCCGCCGTTGCGCATATAGGCATCGATGCGGGAAATCGCTGCCTGCGAGGGCATCGGCGCGTTGGCGGAAATCGGCCAGTAGATGATCGGATAGAAGGACAGGTCATCCTTGGTGATATCAAGCCCGACCGGCGCGCCGGGTTCGAGCGTGGTGCGATAGGTCAGGAACTGGCCGAGCCCTTCCAGCCCCTGTTCCGACAGGTTGTCGACGTCGGCCTCGCCGGTGACGACATAGGCCAGATGGGTGGTGTCCAGCCGCTCGAGGATCTGCTCGTCCCCTGGCTTGGCTCCCGCCCCCGGCGGCATGTCCTGCGCCATCATCCGGCCGGGTGCAAAAGTGAGGAGGCCCAAGGCAAGGGTCGCGACAATCGCGGCTGCAGCCGCGCCGCGATTTCGTCGCACGCCACCGCGGGCGAAGGCGCCATTCATGAACAGCACGATGAAGCTGTCGAGCACCAGCAGCGCGAAGGCTGCGGCAAACAGGGCAGGGCGGAGCGAAATGGCTTCACCGCCAGCCAGCCCTTCGCGCGCCACCGCTGCGCCGACAGGCGTCACATCGAAGGGCGCGATGACGGTTTTCGGAGCCAGCAGGTTGACGGCGGTAAAGCCGTCTTCGGTGCCATAGAGGCCCGGGGGATGATCGAAACTGGCGACCGGGGTCTCGTTGGCAGCGACGGCGATCGGCCGGGCGGTTCCGGTTTCGGTGGTCAGGATGCCGTCTGCGGTCAAAAGGCGATAGGGCGGCAAGGTTGCTGCCGCGCCATCCGAGGCCGGGCCGGAGGATGCGGCGCCGCCGGCGCGGGCGATCTGCACGAGACGGCGCAACATCTCCACGAAATTGCCTGACAGCGGCAGGTTGGACCAGGTTGCCTCGGCGGTGGTATGGACGAGGACGATGCGGCCGGCCTCGACTTCCTTGGTGGTGACAAGGGGGGTGCCGTCGGCGAGGCTCGCCCAGGTACGCTCGGCGAGATCCGGCGTCGGCTCGGCAAGAACCTGCCGCGTGACGGTGATATCCGTCGCCCGCGGCATGCCGGCGAAAGGACCGAAACTCGGGAAGTCGGCAAGCGGCTGGGGTTCGGACCAGGACATGGCACCGCCGAGCGCGCGCTCGCCCTGGCGGAGGATGACCGGAACCAGCGGGTCGTCGGAAGGCGCTGCGGCCAGGCGCGGTCCGGCAAAGCGGATCAACGTACCGCCACGGGAGATCCATTGCTGCAGCGGCGCATAGGTTTCCGCCGGCAGGCGGCCGACATCGGCCAGGATAATGGCGGAAGGATTGCCTTCGAGGATCTGCGGGATGGAGACGGACAGATCGGCGGTATTCGGCTGGATGACGTCCGCATAGGGCTGCAGTGCCCGGCTGATGTAATAGAGCGGCTGCAGGAGCGGCTGGAAATCACTGCCGCTCTCGCCGGCGAGAAGCGCGACGCGCCGGCGCTTGAAGCCGTCGTCGAGCAGGTGGGCCGAGCCTGCCGTTGCCAGGCCGTCGAGACCTAGGCGGGCAAAGTCGTTGCGAAGCTCGAAGGGCGAGGCGATCTCGGCCGTGGCGGTCGCGGCGCCGGCGGCAAATTCGAACGTTCCGGAGGCGAGTGCCCGGCCTTGCGCGTCTAGCGCATTGACCGCCAACTGCTGCGGCGCTCCGGTGGTAAGACGAGTGGCCGTGACCGACATCGCGCCGGCATTGTTGACCGCGTCGGTGATTGCCACGGCGCTCCGGCCGTCGCCCTCGATGAGGCGCAATTGGGCGGGTGAAAGCGCTGCCAGAACCGACAGTGCTTCGGCGTCCTGAGGGGCGGCCACGCCGTCCGACATCACGACGAGTGTTCCGGGACGGTTTCCGTTCATCGCTTCGCTGATGGCCTCGGCGGCGCGGGCGCGATCGGGAACCAGAGGCTTCGGGCGTGCTGCGGCGAGCTTTTCGCGGGCGGCTGCGGCGGTGCCGGGGACGGCGTCGTGGCTGGGATCGGCCGTAAAGGCGATGGAGACCGGCACATCGGCGCTTTCTGCGTCGTCGACCAGAAGATTTGCCGTCTGGACGCGCCGTTCCCAATCGGCGGCACTTGCCCAGCCGTTGTCGATGACGAGCACCAGCGGGCCGTCGGTATTCAACGAGTTGACACGCGGATTCATCACCGGATCGGCAATCGCCAATATCACGGCGGTGGCAAGAGCCATGCGCAGGAGCGTCAGCCACCAGGGGCTCTTCGAGGGCGTTTCTTCGCGCTTCAGGACGCTCGCCAGGATCTTCAGCGGCGGGAAGACCTCCGTCTTCGGGCGCGGCGGCGTGAGCCTCAGCAGCCACCAGATGACCGGAAGAGCGATCAGGCCGAAGAGGATGGCGGGGTTTGCAAAGATCAAACCGCTCATGCCCTGCCTCCCGGTTTCTGTGCCGGCAGGCCGGACAGATAGCCATGCACGGCGACGAGCGCTTCGGAAGCGAGATGATCGGTCCGGTGGAAGACGAAGCTCCATCCGAGCCGGCGCAGCCCATCGCCAAGGGCCATGCGCCGGGCGAGATAGGCGCGCTGATAATCCTCGCGGATCATTTCTGCGCGGCCAGAGACCAGCCTTTCACCGGTTTCCGGGTCGGTGAACTCGGTACGGCCGGCATAGGGGAAGGTTTCCTCGGCCGGATCGGCGATCTCGACTACGTGACCGCGCAGGCCGCGACGGCCGAGCGGCGTGATACGCTCCATCACCCTATCGGCATCATCCAGAAAATCGCCGATCAGGACGATATCGCTGTGGCCACGAATCATGCTGGTTTCCGGCAGCCCGGTGGTCAACGGGGCGTGCATGATGGCGGCGGCAAGCCGCTCCGCGGCATTGCGTGCCGAAACGGGCTCCATGATGCCGGGACACCCGATGCGCTCCCCGGAGCGGGCAAGGATTTCGGCAAGCGCCAGCATCAGCACCAGCGCACGGCTTTCCTTTGAAACCAGTGCCAGCGTCGACTTGTACATCATGGAGGGAGACATGTCGGCCCAGAGCCAGACTGTGTGGGCTGCCTCCCATTCCCGGTCGCGGACATAGGTGTGGTCGTCGCGGGCGGAACGCCGCCAGTCGATGCGCGAAAGGCTTTCGCCTTCCGCATAGGGCCTGAACTGCCAAAAATTTTCGCCGATGCCGCGTTTGCGGCGTCCATGCCAGCCCGCAATCACCGTATTGGCGATACGTTTTGCCTCCACCATGCAGTCAGGTACCAGTATGGCACGCGCTTGGGCGCGGGAGAGAACTTCGCTACTCGGTGTCTGCTCTACGATCTGGCCGATGGATGCCACGCATTGTCCTTTCTAACCCGACGGAGGCTATCCGCGCGCCTGCTTCACTAGGCCGCCGATCACGTCGCGTACCGACATGCCTTCTGCTCGCGCCGCGAAGGTGAGCGCCATGCGGTGCTCGAGGACGGGTTCGGCGAGTGCATAGACGTCGTCCAGCGAAGGCGCCAGCCGCCCTTCGTAGAGGGCGCGGGCACGGGCGGTCAGCATTAACGACTGCCCGGCGCGCGGGCCCGGACCCCAGGCGACATGCTTGTCGGTCGAGGCATTGCCGTGTCCGGGGCGTGCGGAGCGAACCAGCGACAGGATCGCATCCACGACCTTGTCGCTTACCGGCATCTGACGGATGAGCACCTGGATCTCCTGCAGGCGGGCAGAATCGATGATGCCCCGCGGCTTTGCTTCCGAAAGCCCAGTGGTTTCGAGCAGGATCTGCCGTTCGGCGGCAAGTTCGGGATAAAGCACGTCGACCTGCAGCAGGAAACGGTCGAGCTGTGCTTCCGGCAGCGGATAAGTGCCTTCCTGCTCCAGCGGATTCTGCGTCGCGAGCACGTGGAAGGGGGCGGGCAGATCATATCGCTGGCCCGCCACCGTGATATGATATTCCTGCATGGACTGAAGTAGCGCCGACTGGGTGCGCGGCGAGGCGCGGTTGATCTCGTCAGCCATCAGGAGCTGGGCAAAGACCGGACCCTTGACGAAGCGGAAGGAACGGCGTCCGGCATCGTCGGTATCCATCACTTCCGAGCCGAGGATATCCGACGGCATAAGGTCCGGTGTGAACTGGATGCGGTTGGAGTGGAGACCGAGGACCGCGCCAAGGGTGCTGACCAGCTTGGTCTTGGCGAGGCCCGGCACACCGACCAGCAGCGCATGGCCGCCGGAAAGCACCGCAAGCAGCGTATTTTCGACCACCTTTTCCTGCCCGAAGATCACCTTGGCGACTTCGGCGCGGATAGCGGCGATATCGGCAAGCGCATTTTCGGCGGCCGCGATGATGGCTTTTTCGTCCAGGACTGCTTCGGTGGAATTCATCATGCCCATGTCGTTCTCCATCATCCGGAACCGGCAGGCTCAGCCGGGTGGTCGTCGGCCGGCGGCGAATCGCTGCGGTGCAGCGCAGACCTCATCTGATCAAACTTATTACCCGAAACATGGCTGACAAGCTCGTTTCGAATGACTATCTCGTGAGGAACATTTGCTTCAGTGATTGATTACGGTTCAACCGGGACTGAAAGATGGCAGCGCAGACGATAAATTCCGCATCCGATGCGGCGGGGCTCGCCGCCCTGATTTCGCGCGCCTCGGAACAGAAGGGGGCGGGAAAAACCGGTCTTCCGCCGGTGGAGAAGTGGAATCCGCCTTTTTGCGGCGATATCGACATGGAGATCCGTGCCGATGGCACCTGGTATTACATGGGAACTCCGATCGGCCGGGCGCCGCTCGTCAGGCTCTTCTCGACGGTTCTGCGCAAGGATGAGGACGGCAGAACCTATCTCGTAACACCTGTGGAAAAGGTCGGCATCCGGATCGCCGACGCGCCCTTCCTGGCGGTCGAGATGCAGGTCACGCTGCGTGAGGGCCGTCAGATCCTCACGTTCAGGACAAATGTCGGTGACGTGGTGGAGGCGGGTGCGGGACATCCGATCCGCTTCGCGATATCAGGCGATAATCGCGAACTCAAACCCTATCTGCTGGTGCGCGGCCGGCTGGAGGCATTGGTGTCGCGGGCGGTGATGTACGATCTCGTGGAGCTCGGCGAGCCCGTGGTGGTGGATGGCGTCGAAATGTTCTCCGTTCGGTCCGGCGGTCAGACTTTCCCCGTGATGCCGGCAGCAGAACTGGATGCCTTGGCGCGATGAATGGATTTGCTCCCTATTCCGCCGCGGATTTTCGTAGGCGGGCACTGAACCAGAATGGCGGTCCGGTGGATCATGCCTGGCGCGACCACGGCGACCACCTTCTCAATCCCGGACTGGTGGACTTCGCTTCTGGCCTGAAATTGAAAGATGCCGCCGTGCTTGTGCCTGTCGTAGACGATGGCGACGAGGCCAAGGTCATCCTTACGCAACGGACATCGACTCTACGGAAGCACTCAGGTCAGATCGCTTTTCCCGGCGGAGCGATCGATCCCGAGGACGTCTCGCCGGAACAGGCGGCGCTGCGCGAGGCGGAGGAGGAAATCGGTCTCGACCGGTCTTTCGTCGAGCCGCTTTCCCGCTTGCCGACCTATTATGCCGCGACGGGGTTTCGCATCACGCCGGTGCTTTCGCTGGTCAGACGCGGCTTCGAGCTGAAACCAAATCCGACCGAGGTGGACGATGTCTTCGAAGTGCCGCTGTCGTTCCTCATGGACGAGGCGAACCATCAACGCGGCAGCCGCGTGTGGGATGGGCATGAGCGGCATTTCTATCTGATGCCCTATGAGGAGCGGAACATCTGGGGCATAACCGCCGGCATTCTGCGAACGCTTTACGAAAGGCTCTATGCATGACCTCGGTTGCCAACGAGGCCTGGTTTCAGGACCCGGCGCTGCAACGTGTGCTTAAGCTATTGAATGCCGATGGCGGCGAGGCTCGCGTTGCGGGCGGGGCGGTTCGTAATGCGCTGATGGGACTGCCGGTTGCCGATATAGACATCGCCACCACGCTTCTGCCGGAACAGGTCATGGAACGGGCGACGGAGGCCGGCATCAAGGCGGTGCCGACCGGGATCGAGCATGGCACGGTAACGCTCGTCGCCAACCACCATCCATTCGAGGTGACGACCCTGCGGCGCGACGTCGAGACCGATGGACGGCGCGCCAAGGTGGCGTTTGGTACCGGCTGGCAGGAAGACGCGGAAAGGCGCGACCTGACGATCAATGCGCTTTATGCCGACGTGAAGGGCGAGGTGATCGATCTTGTCGACGGTCTGCCGGATATCGAAAGGCGCATGGTCCGCTTTATCGGGGACCCCGCGCAAAGGATCGCCGAAGACCATCTGCGGATCCTGCGTTTCTTCCGCTTTTTTGCTCATTACGGGTCCGGCCGGCCTGATGCGGAGGGGCTGAGAGCCTGCGCGCGGGCCAAAGACAAGCTTGCGGCGCTTTCGGCGGAGCGGGTATGGGCCGAAACGAAAAAGCTGCTTTCCGCCGCCGATCCCTCCCGCGCATTGCTCTGGATGCGGCAGGTCGGCGTGCTGACGGAAATCCTTCCTGAAACGGAAAAATGGGGGATCGACAATATCCACCCTCTTGTCGCCACAGAGCAGGCACTGGGCTGGGTAGCCGATCCAATGCTGAGGCTCGCGGCAACCGTGCCTCCGGATGCGGAACGGCTGGAGGGGCTCGCAAAGCGCCTCAGGATGTCGAATGCCGAGGCAGCGAAGCTGACTGGCTGGGCCAGTGCTCCCATGCCGCCGGACGACATCACGGACGTGGTTTTCGACCGGCTGCTTTACCGCCACGGCACAGAAGGCGTCAAAATGCGGCTCAAGCTCGGCCTGTCCCTGGCGCGGGCAGGAGCGCAGGGCGACACGGCTGGGATGCGCAGATCAGCGCGTCTGTCGACGCTTCTTGAAAGGGCCGAGAGATATCAAAAGCCGATCTTCCCGTTTGGAGGCGCAGACGTCATTGCCGCCGGAGTGCCGTCGGGAAAACGTGTGGGCGAAATCCTCAATCAGTTGGAAGAGTTCTGGATCGAGCGCAATTTCAACCCCGACCGGGCAACGCTTGCCGCCCGGCTCGGCGAGATGATCCGCAAATCCCTCTAACGCTGATAGTTTACGGGATCAGGCCGCGGCGGCGCTATCGTCGTTGCGAATGCGCGCCTTGATGTTTTCGATCATGTTTTCGCGAATGGTTTCTTCGCCATGGGCCGTGCGCATGTGCTCCACGGCTCGGCGGACAACTTCGGCATCTTCCTCGGCGCGGGTGTGCCACTGGCAGCCCGGCACGAGAGTTCCGCATTCGAACAATCGCATGACGTCTCCTCCTGTTGCCGTCGGCGGGCGGAAAGAAATTCCTCCGTCTGCCCGCCTTAGAGCGATAACTCGGAACCCGTTCCGCCGTTCCCGCTAGTAATCACACAAGGCCCAGGCTTCGAAGACTGAAGCCTCCTGTGAGGTCCTGTGCCGGCCGGGTTGGTCATTGGCTGGCGCGGTCTCGTAAGCCTTGCCCGCAAGCTGACGCCTTACCTGTTCCACACAGAAGGCATGGGGCAGTTCGCCGCCGCTTTTCACCCGCATTTCTGTAGCGAGGCGTTCGATTATTTGGGGACTGTCGGTGGTTCGGAGCGCGTCCTTTGCATCGGACGCATTTGGCATTGGTATGCTAGTTGATGCAGTCATCGCATCCTCCTCCCGGTGCTACCGAAAGGGAAGCTAGCACAGCGCAGGAAATTTGAAATGACTTTTGTTAAGCTATAGCTAAAACGCCGCAGGTGACGCCGGACCAGGGCGTCTTACGGCCACCTGACTACCGGAGGAAGAGACGACAGGATGGATTCGACATTGCCGCCTGTCTTCAGACCGAAGATCGTGCCGCGGTCATAGAGCAGGTTGAATTCCACGTAACGGCCGCGGCGGATAAGCTGCTCGTCGCGGTCTTCTTCCGTCCATGGCTTGTTGAAATTGGACCGTACGATTTTCGGATAGGCCAGATTGAAGGCGCGTCCGACATCCTGAACGAAGGCGAAGTCGGCTGCCCAGCCGCCTTTTTCCTCGTCGGAATGCAGCCAATCGAAGAAAATGCCGCCGATGCCGCGTGGCTCGTTACGATGCTTGAGGAAGAAATAGTCGTCACACCAGGCCTTGTAGCGGTCGTAGTCGGCCACAGCCGCATGGCGGGTGCAGGTGATTTCCATCACCCGGTGGAAGAGCGTGCTGTCCGGATCGGTCTGGGTGCGACGGCGATCAAGCACCGGTGTCAGATCGGCTCCGCCGCCGAACCAGTTGCTCGACGTCACCACCATCCGCGTGTTCATATGGACCGTCGGCACATTGGGGTTGACCGGGTGGGCGATCAGCGAAATTCCGGATGCCCAGAAGCGGGGGTCTTCCTCTGCGCCTGGGATCTGGCTGCGGAAATCGGGCGAGAATTCGCCAAAGACGGTGGAGGTATGAACGCCGACCTTTTCGAAGACGCGGCCTTCCATCATCGACATCTTGCCGCCGCCGCCTGCGCCTTCGTCGCGCTGCCAGTCCTTCTTCTGGAAGCGTCCCGGCTCCTGATCGCAAAGCGGTCCGGTGAGCTCGTCTTCAAGCGATTCAAACGAGGCGCAGATGGTGTCGCGGAGGCTTTCGAACCACGCCCTGGCGACAGCCTTCTTCTCTTCGATATCCTCGGGCAAGCCCTTGGGTAGTTCCGGCCGTTCCATATTCAGTCCTCTCGCCATCTCCTTGGCGCGATTCGCATTTTTCCCGCTGGCCATTAGCATCTATAGCTTTCGCGGACCATTCCATAGCTTGTCGCGGGTAGAAAATGAGACTCGCAAAGCGTGTCTGCGAGCATTATTCTAAACTTCAGACAGGTGCGGATGAGAGGCTCTCATGGCGAAATTCACACCACCGCCGCTCGACGGGCTGAGGCGCAGGATCCAACGCCACCGGCAGGAGAAAGCCGGCGAGCGCTCCGGAATGTTCGTCCGGGAAACCTTCCTGCTGTCGCGGGAGGAGGCGCGCGAAAAAGCCCGGCAGTGGTTCGATGAATTTCCCAAGGCCGCATACTGGACCGAGGTGGAAAGCTGGCGCCAGCTCGACGGCGACCGCATCGAATTCACGATGCGGCGGCTACCGAGCGCAGATTGAGCCGCGAAGAAATTTTCCGGATTACCTCGCCTTTGAACCTGGACGCTTGCCGGACCGCGGCGCCCGGCGCATTGGCGGATGCGGTGCGGGAGCCACCGCAACGACCGGTGTCGGGGAAGGTTCCGGCTGAGCTGGAGATGTTTCCAGGGAAGGCTGTTCTTCGCCTTGCTCTTCGACCGATGGCGCAAATGGCGGCTCTTCAGGCGCCGGAACGGTCGATATGGCTGCTTGCACAGGTTCGGCTGGCGCGGCTTCCGGAGCGGTTGCAGCCGGCTGAGCCACTTCTTCGGGAGCTTCGGCGCGAGCCAGAATTTCGCGCAAGACTGCCGTTACCGGAAGATGGCTCGGAAGTTCCGTATTGGTGTGATGCCAGGCCTGGGGAACCACTTCATCATTGTGAATGAAGGTGCGGGAGTTGATCTCGCCGAACCAATCCCATCCTCCCATCACGTCCACCACATCCTTAAACAGGGGCGGCATGGCGATACGGGCGCTGAAGGTCACGATCTTGGCGTTCAGGGCAAGTTTTTCCGCAGCCGCTGCGTCCGTTTCCGCAAGGTCGTAAAGGGCCTCCGACAGAACCAGGTTTCCTTTGGAGTGACCGGTGAGCAGGCGGAAGGACAAGCGGGGATCTGCCAGCATTGCCCTGACAGTCTGCGTGTCGAGGCTGCGGCTTGCGAGCCGCTCGGGGTCGAGGTGCGGTGCGGCTCCAAATTTCGGCCGTCCGGAAAATTCGTCCAGAATTTCAAAGGTATGTCGGATCTGGTTAAGGTAGCCGAACAGGAAGTAGCCGCCCAGCGCCTCGGTTGCCACATCAGCGAGACCGTAACCCGAAACAACAACGGCCACCGGCCGCCCGGCAGCGTTGGCGACATTGCGGGCGAAGGCGGCCGAACCGAGGGCGGAACTTCCCACACCCGCCACGGCGAGGATGTCGATCTTGTCTCCGCCCGCGATGATGAAATCGTCCAGCGTATCATAAAGTTTCAGCAGAGGACCGTCCGAGGGCGGAACGATGAGGATCGCTCCTTCGGCGGCGAGGGAGTCGCTGATGTAGAAGGCCTCTTCCGGCGTGATGGTCTTGATGTCGTAGAAAAGGGAATCCAGCGTTGTGTTGCGCCGCCGCAAGGTTTCAAGGGACAGGTTGCGAAGCGGCGTGTTCTGCAGGCGCTCAGGCAGGCTGAGTGTGCGTGCAAACTGCGTGATGTTGTGAGTGAATGCGGTAGGGAACATGATGGCCTCGTCGGGTAGACGTTCGTTCGTGGCGAGCATTCATGTTCGAAGCTTCTCATAAACATGCTGCACTGCCAACCGCATTTTCGCAGGTGCGACAGCAAGTCCGCTTATCGGGGATCTTCGTAGGTATAAAGAGCGCACATCTCCTCGCTGCTTTTCGGAGGCCTGTTGCCGGTGAAGACGGCGATAGCCGACAGGCCGTCGCCCGCCGCCCAGTTGGCGACATAGGTGACGTCACCGGTTCCGCAGAGCTGGTTGCCGTTTTCGAGCTCGGGGTCGGCAGGATCCTCCACGCGATAGACTGAAGCCGGTATGCGCCTGCCATCGACACGGAAATGATCGGCGACCAGGTCCGAGAAGGCGAGAGATTCTTCGTTTTCGAACGTGATGCTGAAATCGTCCAACCAGATGTCCCCGGTCACGCTCATCGCCGTATTGCTTACCGCCGAGTAATGATCCGCCTGCTGCGCGGCGGCGGGAGAGGTGGCGATCGCCGAAATCAAAACCGGCAAGCTCAGAAGCAGACGAGGAAAACGAGCAGGCATCCATGGACCTTTGCTGCGGGTGGCGTGGGAACCAGGCCGGTTTCGGGCGGGCTTGGCATGGCTGCCATTTAACAGGGTGTTGGTTAAACCTGAACGAAGAAATTCAGGACTTTCTTCCGTAGGCAATCGAGCATCCCGGCGCGTCGTCCCGAATACACCGGCCGCCCTCCCGGTAGAGCGCCAGTGACGAACGACGGGTCAAGGGGCAACTGTCATTTGACATGCAGGTATTTACCTGCATATTCTACCTTCATAGATGAGCGAGATCGATGGGCACGGACAAGGTTTTTAAGGCGCTGGGCGACCCGACACGCAGAAAGCTGCTCGATCTTCTTTGCGAGAAGAACGGGCAGACGCTCGGCCAGCTTTGCGAGAATCTGGACATGGCCCGGCAGTCCGCCACCCAGCACCTTGAGATATTGGAGGCGGCCAATCTAGTGAGCACGGTCAAGCGCGGTCGGGAAAAGCTGCATTTCATCAACCCCGTGCCCCTCTACGAGGTCTACGAGCGGTGGGTGCGGAAATTCGAACATCAGCGGCTCAGCCTGCTGCACGATCTGAAGAAGGAACTCGAAGGAGAGTGATATGACCAAAGAGACAACCAGCTTTGTTTACGTGACCTACATTCTCTCGACGCCCGAAGAGGTGTTCGAGGCCATAACGAAACCGGATGTCGCAAGGCGCTACTGGGGCCACGAGAACGTCTCCGACTGGAGGCCCGGATCGAAATGGGAACATGTTCGCGCCAATGAAGAGCGCAGCGTCGAACTCGTCGGCGAGGTCGTCGAGGTTTCACCGCCCACCCGTCTCGTCATCACCTGGGCGAACGCTTCGCAGGCCTCCGATCCGGCAAGCTACAGCCGGGTGACGTTTTCGATCGAGGAATACGAGAACATGGTCCGGCTGACCGTCAGCCACGACGAGCTCGAAGCTGGTAGCGGGATGGCGAACGGCGTCATGCGCGGTTGGCCGGTCGTCCTTTCAAGCCTGAAATCCTTCCTGGAAACCGGGCAGGGGCTCGATGTTTTCGCCAAGCCGAAATCGGCATGAATTCCTTGCGGTGCCAATCAACAAGTCTGCCAGTGGGAGAATGACAATGACCAAGGCCTATATCGGCGGATGCGCGTGTGGCGCGATCCGCTATGAAACGAGCAGCCAACCCATCTTCGAGAACCATTGCCAATGTCGCGACTGCCAGAAGCGAAGCGGCACCGGGCACGGATCCTATCTGACCTTCCCCCGTCGCGCCGATGTGACGATTACCGGCGAAGCGAACACCTGGCGGGTGACGAGCGATAGCGGCAACGAAAAGATCCATGCCTTCTGCCCGACCTGCGGAACGCCGGTCTACCTGACATTTCCCGCAATGCCGGATCCGATTGCGATCTCCGCGGGGAGCCTCGACGACCCGGCCGCATTCAATCCGCAAGCCGTCACATACAGCATCCGGGGCCATGCGTGGGACACGATCGATGCCTCGCTGCACAGATTCGAGAAAATGCCGCCCCGATAACTCCGCCGCAACTGTTGACAATGTCGGTCAGTTCGACCCGGAGGTGCCAAGCAGCGGGAGTGGGCTACGGGTCCTGAACCTGCTATCCGGCGTGATCTTCCTCGGCGCCGGACAGTGTTTCGATGTCCAGAAGGATCGGCCCGGGCCCGGTCTCGCCGAGGACGTCGTGGGGATTGCGGAGCGGACAGTCCTGCATGGAGAGACAACCGCAGCCGATGCAACCGCTCAGTTGATCTCTCAACGCCGTAAGGCCGGCGATCCGCTCGTCAAGCTGGCGTTTCCAGGTCTCCGACAGCTTTTGCCAGTCCTTGGCAGTGAGGGGGCGGTCGTGGGGCAACACGGAGAGGGCATCGCGGATTTCGGCCAGCGGCACGCCCGTCTTCTGGGCAACCTTGATGATGGCAACCCGCCGCAATATCGACCGCGGATAGCGCCGCTGATTGCCGCGATTGCGGCGGCTCTGGATTAGGCCCTTCTCCTCATAGAAATGGAGCGTCGAGACGGCAACGCCGCTTCTGCGGGCCACGTCTCCGACGGAAAGCTCGAGCTGGATCCGTTCATCGAAATTTTTCTGCATTGCGACCCTTGACCTCAATATTACTTGAGGTTCTATAGCAGGTGCTCCCGTGAAACAAAACCCAGGGAGCGTCGTCTCATGAAGACAGAAACTGCCGGCAGCCTGCCTGCCAATCCGCATTTTTCCCGCAACTCCACCCTGCTTTCGGTCAGCACCTTGACCTTCATGTCCGGGGCGACGATTTCCGCGTCGCTGCCCGGCATTGCCGCACGGTTCTCCGGCTTGCCGAATGTGGAACCGCTCAGGGAGGCGAGGGCCGAAGGAGGCCGCTCATGACCTCGCACGGCTCAGTTGCGCGGTTCGGCGAGGCGAAGGCGGCTTTCGACCAGCATGCCGCTGTCGTCGAGGATCGGATGGGCGACGGACACGATATGGGCGTTGATACGTTTGAGATCGCGCAGCAGATCGAGATGCAGCGAGCTCGTCTGGAGGCTTTCCATCCTGCCATCGCGAAGACGCTCCAGGTGGCGCTCCGCCGATCGTTTCTCGAGGCGGCGGACATCGACCTTGATCTCCATCAGCTGGCGGGCGAGGTTGAAGTCGCCCGTCACGAAGATGGTCTGGGCGGCGCGCAGATTGTCGATGGTCAGATTGAAGAGGCTTTCAAGTTCCTGGTAGCCGTCGTCGGAGAATTTCAGGCCATTCGAGACCTTCTTGCGCACCTGCTCGCAGAGGCCCTTTTCGATGATGTCGCCGATATGCTCGAGGTTGATGGCATAGTCGATGATGGCGATCGAACGGCGCGCGCTCTCGGCATCGAGGCCCTGACGGCCGAGCTTCGACAGGTAGATCTTTACCTCTTGCTGAAGGCTGTCGACACGCTGCTCCAACGCGGCAATCTCCGCAAGCGGCGCAAGGTCGTTGTGCTTGAAGGCATTTTGCGCACGGATCAGCATCCGTTCGATCGCGTCGCCCACGCCCAGCACCTCGCGGGTGGCGTTGGCGAGCGCCATGACGGGATTTCCGAGCGCCTGGGGGTCAAGGAAGCGCGGTCCGCTTTCGACTTCCGGATCCGCCGCGACGAGGCGGGCGGTGATGTCGGATAAAAGCCTTGAAAAAGGCCAGGCGACAAGCGCCAGAAGGATGTTGAAGGCAAGATGCGCGTCAACGGGCAGTTTCGCGGGCGAGAGCGGCAGCGATTGCATGATTTCCGCGCCGAAGCCCGCGAGCGGCAGCGCGATGGCGCAGCCGATGCCCCGGACGATCAGGTTGCCGAGCGTGATGCGCCGGGCAGGGGCCGGCCCGGAGAGTGTGGCGACCACCGGCGGAATGGCGCCGCCGAGATTGGCGCCCAGGACCAGCACGATGATCAGGCCCGTCGACAGGATTCCCGTCGAGGCGAGCGACAGGATGAGCACGATGGCCGCCAGACTGGACGAGGAGACGAAGGCAAGTGCCGCAGAGACGACAAGTGCAACCGGCCAGGCGTTGTCGAGGAGGCCGATGAACGCGCCGAGCGCCGGCGACTGGCGCATCGGTTCGGTCGCGAGGCCGAGCAGCTGCAGCGACAGCAGCATCAGGCCGACTCCGATCAGCGCCGTGCCGGCGCCTTGCCGCGTACCCGAGCGCGCCCGATGGAGAACGAGGCCGATGAGAATGATGAGCGGCGAAAGCCATTCGATGCCGGTAGCGACGAGCCAGGCCGTGACGGCAGTGCCGACATTGGCGCCGAGCAAAACGATCTGCGCCATGCGCGGGCGGATCAGGTTGCGGTCCGCGAAGGAGGCGACGGTGAGCGCGGTTGCGGTGGAGCTCTGGAGCGCGATGGTCGCGATCAGGCCGGACACGAAAGATCGCCAGCCGCTGCGGGTGCCCGTGGCAAGCCCGGCGCGGAGACGGGTGCCGAAAGCTCTCGTCACACCATGCTTCACCTGCCCAAGGCCGAACAGCAACAGCGAGACGGCGCCGAGGAGGTTGATGATGACGATCGTCGATTGCATGCGGATGCTCCTTGGTCCCCGACGGCCGGCGACGGCGCAAACAGGCGGGAATTATAGGTTGCCGGCTAATGAATATAGGCCGGCTGCACACCTGTGCACAGTGCCGTTCGCGACAGTATATGGCTATATTGGTGTAGGATTAGTTCCAGCTGGTTTGCCGGAGCGCCTCGCCGGCGATCATCGCCGCCGACATGGCGACATTGATGGAGCGCTGGCCCTCGACCATGGGGATCAGGATACGCGCTTCAGCCGCCTCGTGCACGTGATCGGGCACGCCGGCGCTTTCGCGGCCGAAGAGAAGAATGTCGTCCGCCCGGAATTCAAAACGTGTATAGGGCAGGGCGGCCTTGGTGGAGGCAAGCACGAGGCGGCGGCCATTCTCCTTTCGCCATTCGTCGAAACGCTGCCAGTTGACGTGGCGCTCGAGAGCGACGCTTGCCAAATAGTCCATGCCGGCCCGCTTGAGATTGCGGTCGGAGATGTCGAAGCCGGCGGGTTCGATGACATCGACGCCGAGCCCCAGGCAGGCGGCGAGCCTGAGGATCGTACCGGTATTCCCGGCGATATCGGGCTGGTAAAGGGCGATGCGGAGCGTGGTCATTTCCGGTGCTTACGGGAAACCGGCAACAGGACACAAGTGTTTTCAGTACCCGGCATAGCTGTGACGATCGGGCAACATGAAAGCTGCGGAGGTAATGTTTGCGTCGATTTACCCTTTCCAAATTGTCGTGGACGGGATAGAAGGAACCTGCATTTCAACGCCAGCCGACGGAGGCCTACATGGATATGACCGTGCTCTCGCGCCTCCGCTGCCAGAACATTATTCGTCTGGCCTAGGCGTTTCGCGGTTTCACGCAAACTTTCCCATCTTTGATTCGTTCCGTGGCCGGCACAAGGCCGCGCTATCTTAAATTTCGCCGTCCGCCCCTGGTCTCTACCACGTCCACGGGAGAACGACGGCAGTCCGACTTACGGAGCTTTTTCATGTTCTCGTGGTTCGAACGGCGCATCAATCCCTATCCGGATGAGACGCCTACCTTGCCGCCTTCCGGCCTGCTGGCCTTCTTGTGGCATTATACCAAGCCGGTATGGCCATGGGTCGTGATCATGTCGATCTGCACGATGCTGATCGCGATCGGCGAAGTGATGCTCTTCCAGTTCCTCGGCGACATCGTCGACTGGCTGTCGAACGCCGACCGGGCGACCTTTCTTGAGAGGGAAGGGACGAAGCTCGTCTTCATGGCCTTCGTTGTCCTGATCGCGCTGCCGCTGATTGCCGGGTTCAATTCGCTGATCATGCACCAGATACTGATGGGCAACTTCCCGATGATCGCCCGCTGGCAGATGCATCGCTTCCTGCTCCGGCACTCGATGACGTTCTTCGCCAACGAGTTCGCCGGCCGGGTGTCGACCAAGGTGATGCAGACCTCTCTCGCGATCCGCGAAACGGTGATGAAGGTGCTCGACGTCTTCGTCTATGTCGTCACCTATTTCGTGTCGATGGTGGCGGTCGTGGCGTCGGCCGACCTGCGCCTGGCCGCACCGCTGGTGTTGTGGATCATCGTTTATTCGCTGACGGTCGCCTATTACGTGCCGCGCCTGCGCAAGATCTCGTCCGAACAGGCCGACGCACGGTCGATGATGACCGGCCGTGTGGTGGACAGCTATACCAATATCGCGACGGTGAAGCTGTTTTCGCACGCCGGTCGCGAGGAAGCCTATGCGCGCGATGCGATGGACGTCTTCCTCAAGACCGTTCACGCGCAGATGCGCAAGGTGACCGGCTTCCAGGCGCTGGTTTATTTTTACAACTGTGCGGCGCTGTTCGTCGTCGGAAGCCTGTCGATCTGGTTCTGGCTGGACAGCGCCATTTCGATCGGAGCCATCGCGATCGCCATCGGCCTCGCCATGCGCATCAACGGCATGTCGCAATGGGTGATGTGGGAGATTTCCGCGCTCTTCGAAAACATCGGCACCGTCTATGACGGCATGTCGATGATGACGAAACCGCATGATGTCGTCGACCAGCGCGAGGCGACCAGGCTTGCCGCGAAGAAGGGCCATATCCGCTACGACCATGTCCGGTTCCACTACGGCAAGGGCAAGGGTGTCATCGATGGCCTGACGCTGGATATTCCGGCGGGGCAGAAGGTGGGCCTCGTCGGTCGCTCGGGCGCCGGCAAGACGACGCTGATGAACCTCCTTCTTCGGTTCTACGATCTGGAAGGGGGGCGCATCACGGTCGACGGTCAGGATATCTCCGCTGTCACGCAGGACAGCCTGCGCTCGCTGATCGGCGTGGTGACGCAGGACACCTCGCTGCTGCATCGCTCGATCCGCGACAACATCGCCTATGGCAAGCCGGATGCCAGCGATGCGGATATCATCGAGGCGGCAAAGCGGGCGAATGCCTGGGAGTTCATCGAGGGACTTTCCGACATGCAGGGACGCCAGGGGCTCGAAGCGCATGTGGGCGAGCGGGGCGTGAAGCTCTCGGGCGGCCAGCGGCAGCGGATCGCGATCGCCCGCGTGTTCCTGAAGGATGCGCCGATCCTGGTGCTCGACGAAGCGACCTCGGCGCTCGATTCCGAAGTCGAGGCGGCGATCCAGGAAAACCTCTTTGCGCTGATGCAGGGCAAGACGGTGATCGCGATCGCCCACCGGCTCTCGACCTTGACGGAAATGGACCGGCTGATCGTACTCGACCGCGGCCGGATCGTGCAGGCCGGGACGCATCAGGAACTGGTCGCTTCCGGCGGCATCTATGCCGACCTCTGGAACCGCCAGTCCGGCGGCTTCCTCGGCGATCACGCGCTCGAAGACGAGGCGGCGGAGTAATCCGCCGCTTCTTCCATCATTCTCCTTCCCTCATGGCCGAAGTTACGAAAATGTAAGCCGGTCATCCGTCCATTCTCCTTTGCCGGAGAGGGGAATCCGCCTATATCGGGGTGATGTTGAAAACGGTCTTCCGCACTTTCGAAAACTGGATCAAGCCGTTCGAGAGGCGGGACGACCTGAAGCCGCCTGCCGGCCTGATAAGCTTCATCTGGTTTTACGTGCGGCAGGCCAAGCTTCCCTTCTTCGCCATGCTGGTGCTCGGCGGTCTTGCCGCGGGCGTCGAAGCGGCGATGTTCTGGTATGTGGGCCGGCTGGTCGATATCCTCGATACGGCCAAACCCGCGGACGGCTGGTCCGGGCTCTTTGCCGAACATGGGACAGAGCTGGTCGTCATGGCGCTGGTCGTTTTCATCGGCCGCTTCCTGATCGGCCTGTTCACCGCGCTGGTCGATCAGCAGATCATCACGCCCGGTTTCTACAACCTGGTGCGCTGGCAGTCGTATATCCATGTTTCCCGCCAGTCTCTGAGCTTCTTCCAGAACGATTTTTCTGGCCGGATCGTCACCAAGGTCTGGTCGGCGGGGCAGGCGACGGGGGACGTGCTGACGTCCTTCATGGAAAGCGTCTGGTTCGTCGGCATCTATTCGGTCTCTACGATTGCCCTGGTGGCGCAACTGGACTGGCGCCTAGCTGTCGTGGTCGTCGCCTGGCTTTCGATATTTGCGGTGCTTGCGAAATATTTCGTGCCGCGCATCCGCGAGCATTCCAAGGCATCGGCAGAGGCCGGTTCGATGATCAGCGGGAGGATGGTGGATGCCTATTCCAATATCCAGACGCTTCGTCTCTTCGGCCGCGACGAAGCCAACGACCGCTACATGCGGTCGGGCTTTGAGACTTTCCAGGAGACGATCATCGCTTTTACTCGCCTGCTCACCAGCGTGCGAGCCTCGATGGCTTTCCTCTCCGGCACGATGATCGTCACCATGGCCGCGATGAGCGTGCATCTCTGGCTGTCGGGGCTGATCAGCTCCGGCGCCGTCGCCTTCACGCTGGCGCTGATGCTGCGGCTGAACTTTCTCCTCGGCCGATTGATGACGCAGCTGAACAGTATCATGCGCAATATCGGCACGATCCAGAATTCCGCGGAACTGATCTCGCAGCCGATCGGGCTCGTGGATGCGCCGGATGCGGCGCCGCTTGTCGTCACGCGTCCGGAAATCCGGTTTGAGAATATCAGCTTCCATTACGGCAGGCGGAGGGGCGTCATCGACAACCTGTCGCTGACGATCCGGCCGGGAGAAAAGATCGGCATCGTCGGACGCTCGGGCGCCGGCAAGTCGACGCTCGTCAACCTGCTGCTGCGCTTTTACGACCTCGAAGGCGGGCGCATCCTCATCGACGGCCAGGATATTGCCAAGGCGACCCAGGAATCGCTGAGAGCGCAAATCGGCATGGTGACGCAGGACACTTCGCTGCTGCACCGGTCGATCCGCGACAATATCCTGTTCGGTCGGCCGGATGCGACGGAGGAGCAGCTTGTCGAGGCGGCGCGAAAGGCGGAGGCCGACGCGTTCATCGCAGCGCTGGAGGATCAGCGCGGCCGCAAGGGTTTCGATGCGCATGTGGGCGAACGGGGCGTCAAGCTTTCGGGCGGTCAGCGGCAGCGGGTTGCCATTGCCAGGGTGATGCTGAAGGACGCGCCGATCCTGGTTCTGGACGAGGCCACCTCGGCGCTCGATTCCGAGGTCGAAGCCGCCATCCAGTCCAATCTCCAGCGGCTCATGCACGGCAAGACGGTCATGGCGATCGCCCACCGGCTCTCCACGATCGCGGCGCTCGACCGGCTGATCGTCATGGACCAGGGACGGATCATCGAAGAAGGCTCGCACGGCCAGCTCATCGGCCGCGGCGGCCTCTATGCTGAGCTCTGGGCACGGCAATCGGGGGGCTTTCTGGCGGCGGATGCGGCCCAATAGGATTCAGGGTGCGGGGCCGGTAATGGCGATCTCGGCCATCAATCCGTAGTGGTTCGACCCGTGGGCGTCGGCAAGCCGCGTCAACGACTTTATCTTTAACGGTGGCCGCGCATAGACGTGGTCGATGGGGACGCCGAAGACGCCCGCGCGAATGGGCCAGGTCGCCGGCTCCCATTCCACCGTCTTGAGCCCGGTCAGGCGCAGGAAACGTCGCATGTTCGGCGCGAGGCTCGACGCGTTGAAATCGCCCGATAGCAGAAGCGGGCCTTCCGCTTCCGAAATCGCCAGAGCGGCACGGATCAGTTCCTGCGAGTGAAAATTGTCGAAATAGGGCTTCGTCGTGTGGATCCCGACGAGATTGACGGTCCGGCCGGCAACAGTGACCTTTGCGAGAATGAAGCGCGAGGGGAAGATGTCGCTGAGGCTGCGGACGATCGGCGTTTCGATCGGTGTCTTGGATAGCATCAACTGATCGCAGAGCGGAATGATGACGCCGCAGCCCACGCGGTAGGGATATGTCTTCGCCAGTTCATCAAGGTGAACGCGCAGCGGAGCCGCCTCCATAATGTTGACGAGATCGGCGCCCGATCCCGCAATGGCGCGGACGATGTCCCCAGCGTTTTCGTAGTTGTCGTTGAGGATGTTGAAAGAGAGAAGACGGACGGTCGGCGCTTGGGCCTCCTCCGCGGACGGCACTGCGGCAAACTCCCGGCCCATCAGCACCGCGTGGCCGGTAAAAAGAAGTGAGGCGGCAAACAGCAACCAGACGGAGAAGTGCCGCTTCACCGCCAGGGCAAGGATCATGGCGAGGACGCACAGCGCCGCTGCATGCAGCTGCAGGCTGTAAAGCGTTGCCAATATCCAGTGAGGATGGACGTAGCGGGTGCCGATTGCGGCAAGAACAAGCGACACGATGACGCAGATGGCAACCGATAATGCTTGTCTCATTCAGGTCCGTCCGCAGCGGCCGCCTTTCGCCGTGCGGTTCGCCTATCATGCGCTCCGGTCTGTTGCAATGCGGTGGGCTCGAAAGCGGTTAACGGTCGGCCCGGCGATTTTCGATCGAGCGCCATGAAAAACCGAGATTTTCGGGAGGCGCGGGATCGGTCCATTCTCGTGTCTGGGAGGCTTGTAGCGACCGCGTTACTAGAGCGCCGCAACCGTTCAGTTTTCCCGCGACAAACTGGCCCGCAGCACTTGCCAAGACTGGACATATTTTGCGATCAAGCATAGAACGCGCCGAATTGCCGGGGAATCTATGTTCGAATTGTGTTCAACCGAGATTCGCCTGGGACGGGAGCAATGCGGTTTTCGCGAATTGCGTGAGAAGGAAGATTGAGCCGTGAGCGAGCACGAGACACATAGCGAAACACTGGGCGAGCCTACGCGCCGTGATTTCCTTTACCTGACGACCGGCATGGCCGGCGTGGTCGGCGCGGTATCGGTCGCTTGGCCTTTCATCGATCAGATGCGTCCGGATGCCTCGACGCTGGCGCTGGCTTCGATCGAGGTGAATGTCGGAGCGCTCGAGCCGGGCATGTCTCTGACCGTCAAATGGCGCGGCAAGCCGGTCTTCATCCGGAACCGTACGCCGAAGGAAGTGGAAGAGGCGAATGCCGTTGCCTTGGCTGACCTGAAGGATCCTGTCGCCCGCAATGCCAACCTTCCGGCCGATGCAGAAGCGACGGCAGTTGATCGTTCGGCTGGCGAAGGCAAGGAAAACTGGATCGTCATGATCGGCTCCTGCACCCATCTCGGTTGCGTTCCGCTCGGCCAGGCCGGCGATTTCGGCGGATGGTTCTGTCCCTGCCACGGCTCGCACTACGACACGGCGGGCCGTATCCGCAAAGGTCCGGCGCCGGAGAACCTTGCCATTCCGACTTTCACGTTTACGTCCGACACAGTGATCCAGATCGGGTGAGGGGATAAATACTTATGAGCGGTCATTCCACATACCAGCCATCGACCGGCATCGAAAAGTGGATCGATTCGCGGCTTCCGCTGCCGCGCATGATCCATGACAGTTTCGTTTCCTACCCCGTTCCCCGCAATCTCAATTACGCATATACCTTCGGTGCCATGCTGTCGGTCATGCTGATCGTGCAGATCCTGACGGGCGTTGTGCTTGCGATGCACTATGCCGCAGCGACTGGCGTCGCCTTCGACAGCGTCGAAAAGATCATGCGCGACGTGAACCACGGCTGGCTCCTGCGCTATATGCACGCGAACGGCGCGTCGTTCTTCTTCATCGCCGTCTATCTGCATATCGCCCGCGGCCTCTACTACGGTTCCTACAAGGCGCCGCGCGAAATCCTCTGGATCCTCGGCGTCGTCATCTACCTCCTGATGATGGCCACCGGCTTCATGGGCTATGTGCTTCCGTGGGGTCAGATGTCCTTCTGGGGCGCAACCGTCATCACCGGCTTCTTCTCGGCCTTCCCGCTGGTCGGCGAGTGGATCCAGCAGTTCCTGCTCGGCGGTTTCGCCGTCGACCAGCCGACGCTCAACCGCTTCTTCTCTCTGCATTACCTGCTGCCCTTCATGATCGCCGGCGTCGTCGTCCTGCACGTCTGGGCGCTGCATGTCACCGGCCAGACGAACCCGACCGGCGTCGAAGTGAAGACCAAGACGGATACCGTCGCCTTCACCCCCTATGCGACGCTCAAGGACGCGCTCGGCGTATCGGTCTTCCTGATCGTCTATGCCTGGTTCATCTTCTACATGCCGAACTATCTCGGTCATCCGGACAACTACATTCCGGCTGACCCGTTGAAGACGCCTGCTCACATCGTTCCGGAATGGTATTACCTGCCGTTCTACGCGATGCTGCGCGCCATCACCTTCAATGTCGGCCCGATCGACTCCAAGCTCGGCGGCGTTCTGGTGATGTTCGGTTCGATCATCATCCTGTTCTTCCTGCCCTGGCTCGACACGTCAAAGGTCCGCTCCGCCGTCTACCGCCCCTGGTACAAGCTGTTTTTCTGGCTCTTCGTGGTCGATGCGATCATGCTCGGCTGGCTCGGCGCCATGCCCGCAGAAGGCGGCGGACTGCTGGCGCTGCTGTTCAAGGGCGAACTTGCGGGCAACTACGTCGGTTATTCCCAGCTCGGCACGCTCTACTACTTCGGCTTCTTCCTGGTCATCATGCCGTTGCTCGGCCTGTTCGAGACGCCGCGGCGCATTCCAAACTCCATCACGGAAGCCGTTCTCGAAAAGAACGGTAAATCCGCCGCAGCCGCTGCCACAGCCCGCGCCTGACAGTACGCGACCGAGAGGGATTAAAAAAATGAAAAAGCTTGTTGCAAGCCTCGTGTCGCTGGCCTTTCTGGCAGGGTTCGGCGCCGCTTCGGCGGTCGCTCAGGACGATCACGCTGCAGCACCTGCCGGCGGAGAGCACGCGGAAGGCGGCACGCCGCATTATCCGATCCAGCATCCGAAGCAGGTTGACTGGAGCTTTGCCGGTCCGTTCGGCCACTATGACAGGGGCCAGCTTCAGCGCGGCCTGAAGGTCTATACGGAAGTCTGTTCCGCCTGCCATTCCATGAAGCTGGTGTCCTTCCGCACGCTGGAAGACCTCGGTTATTCGGAAGCGCAGGTCAAAGCCTTCGCGGCGAACTACGAGGTTCAGGACGGCCCGAACGACGATGGCGAGATGTTTGCGCGCAAGGCCGTGCCGTCGGACTATTTCCCGTCGCCGTTCCCGAACGTGCAGGCCGCTGCCGCTGCCAACAACGGTGCGGCTCCTCCGGATTTCTCGCTGATCGCCAAGGCGCGCGGCGTCACCCGCGGCTTCCCGCAATTCGTCTTCGATATCTTCAGGCAGTATCAGGAAGGCGGACCGGACTATATTTATTCGCTGCTCACCGGTTATCAGGAGCCGCCTGCCGGTATGGAAGTCCCGGAAGGCACGCACTACAATCCTTATTTCGTTGCGTCCGCATCTCTTGCCATGGCTCCGCCGCTTAGCGCGGATCAGGTGACCTATGACGATGGGGCTCCGCAGACGGTCGATCAGTATGCCAAGGACGTTTCTGCCTTCCTGATGTGGGCTGCAGAGCCGCATCTGGAAGAGCGCAAGCGCACCGGCTTCATGGTCATGGTCTTCCTGGTGATCTTCACCGGCCTGATCTACCTGACGAAGAAGTCGGTCTACGCCAACAAGGAACACTGAGGCTTTCGCCTCGCATGAAAAAGCCGGCAGCGATGCCGGCTTTTTTGTTGGGAGAGAGTTGCCGACTTGATAGGCTAGCCTCCCGCCATCTGCCATTTTTCTCTCGGGGTCTCATGTCCAAATCCGATCTCTCCGCCGCAATCCGTTCCATCCGGGACTATCCGAAGCCTGGCATCATCTTTCGCGACATCACCACGCTGCTCGGCGACGCGGCCGCTTTCCGGCAGGCTGTGGACGAATTGGTGCGGCCTTATGTGGGCCTGGGTGTCGACAAGATCGCCGGCATCGAGGCGCGGGGCTTTATCCTCGGCGGCGCGCTCGCGCACCAGCTCTCGGCTGGCTTCGTGCCGATCCGCAAGAAAGGCAAACTTCCGCATGACACGGTGCGCATCGCCTACAGCCTGGAATATGGCGTCGACGAAATGGAGATGCATGCGGACGCGGTGAAGCCCGGCGAGAAGGTGATCCTGACGGACGACCTGATTGCGACCGGCGGCACTGCCGAGGGCGCTGTGAAGCTGCTGCGGCAGCTGGGCGCCGAGATCGTCTCGGCCTGCTTCGTGATCGACCTGCCGGACCTCGGCGGCCGCAAGAAGCTCGAAACGCTCGGCGTCGAGGTCAGGACATTGGTGGAGTTCGCAGGCCATTAGGGAGGAGGGCGAACGCCAGCCCGGCCTACGCAAACTCGAGAACAGTGCCTTCGTAGCGCATCACCACGTCGCCGTGCTGGTTTACGCCGTCGTTGATGGTCATGTTGATAAAGGTGCCGGAGCGCGAGGTGAGAGGGCGGCTTTCGGTGAGCTGGACGGAATAGGTGATAGTGTCGCCCGCATAAACCGGCTTCAGCCACTGAAGCTTCTTGAATCCGGCGGAGGGACCGAGCTTCGGAGCGATGAGACCTTCGCTCTCAAGGCGCGCGACCTCTTTCGTCCAATAGGCAATGTAGGTCTTCATCCAGCCGGCGCAGGTGTGCCAGCCGGAGGCGCAAAGGGCGCCGAAGACATAGTCCTTCGCCGCTTCCGCATCCACGTGAAAGGGCTGCGGATCGAACTTTTTCGCGAAACGGATGATATCCTCGGTGGTGAAAAGCAGGGTGCCGGTGACCACTTTGCGGCCCGGCGGGGAGAGTTCGATCAGCCTCATGCGGCGTCCTCGCGGGCCGCGCGCAAGCGCATCATGATGGGGTTTTCCCCGCGCATGACGATCTCGCCACGCTGGTTCTCCACCTGATGAAGGAACCTCACGAGGCCAATACCGGGGCGCGAGCGCAGGGGGCGAGACTCCAGAACGGTGGACCTGCCGGAAAGCGTATCGCCGGCAAGCACCGGCTTCTTCCATTCCATGAATTCGATGCCGGGAGAGCCTTCAGACGAGGAACGCGACAGCCAGCCGTCGAACATCATCCGCATGAATACACTGGCCGTGTGCCAGCCGGAGGCCGATAGCCCGCCGAGAATGCTGGCCCTGCCGGCTTCCTCCGACAGGTGCATGGGCTGCGGATCGAACTCCCCGGCGAATTCGATGATTTCGCCGGCCGTCACCAGTTTCGACGCGAGGGGAAAAACCCGCCCGGCCGTAAAGTCCTCGAAATAGAATTCGTTTCCCGCCATGAGGCCCTCCCGCCCTCGATATCAGGTGTTGAAGCGGAAGTGGATGACGTCGCCGTCATTGACGACATATTCCTTGCCTTCGTCACGCCCCTTGCCGGCTTCCTTGGCCCCGACTTCACCCTTGAAGTTGATGTAATCGTCGTAGGAGATCGTGAACGCACGGATGAAGCCGCGTTCGAAGTCGGTGTGGATGACGCCGGCGGCTTGCGGCGCCTTGGTGCCGCGCACGATCGTCCAGGCGCGTGTTTCCTTGGGGCCGACGGTGAAATAGGTGATCAGGTCCAGCAGATGGTAACCGGCGCGGATCAGCCGGTCCAGGCCTGCTTCTTCAAGCCCGAGCGCGGAGAGAAATTCCTTGGCCTCCTCTTCCGGAAGTTGCGCCACTTCGGACTCGATCGCGGCCGAGATGACGACGCATTCGGCGCCCTGTTCCTTGGCCATCGCCGCGACGGCCTCGGTGTGCTTGTTGCCGGTCGATGCATCGGCCTCCGCGACGTTGCAGACGTAGAGAACCGGGTGCGAGGTCAGAAGGTTGAGGCCCTTCAGGATCTCGATCTCTTCGGGCGCCAGCGTCTTCAAAAGCAGCCGGGCCGGCTTGCCGTCGTTCAGGAGCTTGATCACCGCTTCCATCACCGGCAGCTGCGCGATCGAATCCTTGTCCTTGCCGGTCGCCCGCTTGCGGGTCTGCTCGACACGGCGTTCCAGGCTTTCCAGATCGGCGAGCATTAGCTCGGTCTCGATGGTGTCGGCGTCACCGACCGGATCGATGCGGCCTTCGACATGGGTGATGTCGTCATCCTCGAAGCAGCGCAGCACATGCACGACCGCGTCGACTTCGCGGATGTTGGCCAGGAACTTGTTGCCGAGGCCTTCACCCTTCGACGCGCCGCGCACCAGGCCGGCGATATCCACGAAGGAGATGCGCGTCGGGATGATTTCCTTGGAGCCGGCGATTGCCGCAAGCTTCTGCATGCGGGGATCGGGAACGGCCACTTCGCCCGTGTTCGGTTCGATCGTGCAGAAGGGATAATTGGCGGCCTGCGCTGCCGCCGTCTTGGTGAGTGCGTTGAAGAGGGTGGACTTGCCGACATTCGGCAGGCCCACGATACCGCATTTAAAACCCATGGGTCCGGACCCTATATCGCTAGAAATTTCGTTGCTGTGGCTATGGGGGAAACTGTCCTGACGGTCAAGGCTTGGTCGGGACACTGCAAGGCGAAAGGGCCAGAGCGGTTGCCTTGCGGGCAGGGCCATTTGATCTTATTTTAACGGAGAAGGAGTCGGCAATGACCGTTTTCACAGTGACGAAAGAGGGCGAGGTAACGCTCACTCAGGATGTCCTGAAGCGTCTCGGGATGCGGCCGGGCGACCAGGTTGCCGTGGTGGAACGCGCCGACGGAACGCTCGAACTGTCAGCCCTGAAAACCACCGGTAAGGATGTCGTCAAAGCTAAGAAGACAGGCGGACTCGAAGCATTTTTCGGAAGCCTCAAGAATAAGCACAACGTTCACTTGACCATCGAGGAAATCAACGAAGAGATCGCGAAGGCCTGGGCGGGCGAAAATGATCATCGCTGATACGAACCTGCTCCTACGGGCGGTGCTCGATGACGATGTATGGCAGTCCCACCTGGCAAGACGTTATCTTGCCGAGCTTGATGCAATCGCGTTGCCGCTCCCGGCGATTTGCGAATTTGTCTGGGTCCTTTCGCGAAGCTATAAGCTTGATGCACCCGATATAGCATTGTCACTGCGTAAGCTTGTCGATGATCCAAGGATCTCCTGCAATCGCGACGCCGTTGAGGCCGGCCTCGCCTTTCTTGATGCCGGCGGAGATTTCGCTGACGGCGTGATCGAATTCGAAGGTCGACGAGTAGGTGGTGATACGTTTGTGAGTTTCGACAAGCGTGCGGTCGCTATCATCCGCGCAAAAGGCCGCGACTGCCTGTTGCTTTCCGATGCAGGCTGACCTGCCGTTCACCAACCGGTTGCTTGAAATATGGCGGTTGCGGTGCGATATAGCCGGCATGTCTCCCGATAGGATTGCATCGTCAGGAGAGGCCGATGGCCGAGGACACTACCCTAAAACCGAAAACGACCACAAAGCCCAAAGTCGAGCGGCCGAAGCTCTACAAGGTGATACTCGTCAATGACGACTATACGCCGCGCGAATTCGTCATCATGGTGCTGAAGGCCGTCTTCCGCATGAGCGAGGAGACCGGTTATCGGGTCATGTTGACGGCGCATCGCATGGGCACATGCGTGGTCGTGGTCTGCGCCAAGGATATCGCCGAGACCAAAGCCAAGGAGGCCGTGGATCTCGCCAAGGATGCGGGTTATCCGCTGATGTTCACGACGGAACCCGAGGAATAGGGCTTATTCCCCGGCTTGGACGCCCAGTGCTTCGGCGCTGACCCAGAAGACGGCATCCTGGGATTCCGCCGTTTCCAGCCACAGCAGTTCGAGATCCGGAAATTCCTCTTCAAGGATCTCCCGCCCCGAGCCGATCTCGCAAAGCATGCCACCGCCCGGGTTGAGGTGCTTTGGCGCTTCGGCAAGCAGCTGCCGGACGATATCGAGCCCGTCTTCACCCCCATCGAAAGCCATGGCGGGTTCGGCGCGGAACTCGTCTGGAAAGCCTTCCATTGCCTCATGATCCACATAAGGCGGATTGGTGATGATCAGATCGTATTTCTTCTTGCCCAGTGGCGCGAACAAGTCCCCTTCATAAAGGCTGACCTGGCCCTCGACCCCGTGCTCCGTGACATTGAGTTTCGCGACTTCCAGCGCATCGGGAGAGAGGTCGACAGCGTCGACTTCCGCATTGGGAAAGAACTTGGCCGCCAGAATGGCAAGGCATCCGGAACCGGTGCAGATGTCGACCGCGCTTTCCACGCTGAGGGGATCCGGGAGGAAGGACGAGCCTTCCCCGCTCAGGTATTCGGAGAACAGGATTTCGCCGATATGCGAGCGCGGCACGATGACCCGCTCGTCCACGTGGAAACGCACGCCCTGAATATAAGCATGGCCGGTAATGTACGACGTTGGTTTGCGGGTTGTGACGCGCGCCTCGATCCGCTCGGCGAGGAGACGGCGTTCAGCCGGCAGCAGGCGCGCATCGAGAAACGGATCGAGCGCGTCGATCGGCAGGTCGAGCGAATCGAGGATAAGAAACGCGGCGTCGTCACCCGCCGTCGTCGTGCCGTGCCCGAAGCTCAGGTTGGCCGCGTTGAAGCGGGAGATGGCGTAGCGCCAGTAGTCGCGAAGCGTGAAGAGCTCGCCGGTGACGTCGCTCGGGTTGGTAGCCTTGTTCATTCCAGATTTTCCGATTGTATCTGTTTTCTCGGGAAGCAGCCGGAGCCGTCTCACTTACCCTTGTCGCCGAACATCTTCTTCAGGATCTCGGCCATCGGGCCGCTAGTCGGGATATTCGCCTTGGCGCCGCCGCGGGCCTGATGAATATGCGATTTGCCGGCCAGCTTCGGTTGCGTGGCCTTCTCGGCCTTCGGCTTCTCGTCGTCCGGTTTGCTGCCGATGGCAAGCGCCAGCTTATTCATCAGCTGCGAATCCTCGGCCTTCACCAGCATCTCGGCATTGTCTGCGATCGCGTCGAGGAGAGGCGAAAGCCAGGACTGATCGGCCTTGGCGAAATCGCCGAGCACGTGATTGTGCACCAGTTCCTTGACGCCGGGGTGGCCGATGCCGAGGCGCAGGCGCCGATAGTCCTTGCCGCAATGGGCGTCGAGAGACTTGATGCCGTTGTGGCCCCCGTGGCCGCCGCCTGTCTTGATGCGGGCCTTGCCGGCGGGCAGGTCGAGTTCGTCATAGATCGCGACGACGTTTTCCGGGCCGAGTTTATAGAAACGCATCGCTTCGCCGACGGCTTCGCCGGAGAGGTTCATGAAGGTCTGCGGCTTCAGCAGCAGCACCTTTTCGCCGGCGAGTTCGCCTTCGGAGATTTCTGCCTTGAATTTCTTCGACCACGTGGAAAAGCCGGGCCGCCGCTGGATCGCGTCGACCGCCATGAAGCCGATATTGTGCCGGTTGCCCGCATATTTGGAACCGGGGTTGCCGAGACCCGCAATGATAAGCATGAAGAAATCCGTCCTTCGCTGATGGTCTTCACCAACGCGAAACGCCGGCAATGTCAACCGGTTTCATTGTCGAGCAGTGCTACTTGGGCTGGTTGATGCCGTAACGGTTGAAGATGGCGGTCTGAACGCCGTCCTTGATGAGCCTGTCGAGATTGGCCTGCATCGTCGTGATCAGCTCATCGGGCGTGGCCCTGTTGCAGGCAATGCCGAGATCCTGCTCTGAAAACACAAACACTTTCTCGACTGCGGTTCCGGCCGCTCTAAGCTTTTCGTAGGCGCCTTCCGACATGGGCATCATCTCGATGCGGTCCTCAAGCAATTTGCGAAGCGTCGTATCGAAGTCGGAACTGAGGTCGATCTTCGGGAAGCCGAAGCTCCTTAGAAGACCTTCGGTATAATCGGCACGATGGGTGCCGACCGTATAGTGCTTGGCTTCGTCCATTGTGGTCGCCGAAACTTTCGAGCTGCCGTGCCGGACCAGAATATTGCGGTCAATGAAAAGCGGAACCACCCACTTAAACCGGGCCTCGCGCTCCGCTGTTCGGGCTGCCGCGAAGATACAGTGGTCGGCTTGCGTTTCCGCCATGGCGATCGCTCGGGCCCAGGGCAGGATTTCCAGTGTGTATGGAACCTGGGTCTCCCGCATGATGATCTCGATCTGGTCGATGCCGGCGCCGCGATATTTGCCCCCCGGTTCCTGATAGCTGAAGGGCGGGTAGGATTCGGTCATGAAGACAACGGGGGTCTGGGCAGCGATACCAGACGCGAAACTGAAACTGGCGAGAAGCAGTAATGCCCTTTTCATCTGTTCCCCTCCAAACGAGCACGTTGTCTTCCTGACTCAGCATGTCGTCCGGCGGAGACGATGCTCTAACTCGCCATGGACCTCACTTCGGCCTGCCGGGCAGATAGGGCCGAGACCAGTTCGGAAATTTCGCGGGGCCTCGAGAAGAGATAGCCCTGAGCGTAGTCGATGCCCATCTGGCGGAGCAGCGCGCGCTGATCTTCCGTTTCAACGCCCTCGGCGACGACCTTGCAATTCATCTTATGGGAAATCGCGCTTATCCCTTCGACCAGCATCCGATTCTTGGTGGAGATATCGCCGGCCTGTTCCGTCAGCGAGCGAATGAAGGACTGGTCGATCTTGACGATATCGACCGGGAAACGGCTCATATAGCTGAGCGAAGAATAACCTGTTCCGAAGTCGTCGAGTGCGATGCGGCATCCGAGAGTGTGAAGATCGTTGAGGATGGTGCGGATCTCGGGATTGTCATGCATCAGCACTGCTTCGGTGATCTCGATGACGAGGCGGGAAGGTTCAATGCCGTGACGGCCGATCAGTCCGGCAAGGCGGGCGAGCAGGCCGGGCTCGAACTGCAGCGGCGAAAAATTGACGGCGACATAGGTTTCTTCCATCCCGGGCAGGTGCGAAACCCGGGCAAGGTTGGCCATCGCCTCTTCCAGGATGAGGTTGCCGATCTGGCCGATGGTCCCGGTTTCCTCGGCGACGCTGATAATGCCTGCCGGCGACAGCAAACCTTTGCGCGGATGACGCATGCGCATCAGCGCTTCGAAGCCCGATGGCATGTCCGTGTCGATGTCGACGATCGGCTGGAAATGTGCCTCGAACCAGTTGGCGGCAATGCCGGCTTCGATATCGCTTTCGATCTCGGCCCTTTCCCGTGTCTGGTCCAGAATGGCCGGATCATAGACCTGCGACCCATTCTTGCCGTCGCGTTTGCGGGCATACATGGCCATATCGGATTTCTGCAGGAGTTCTGCGGCGCTGGCGGCATGGGTGGGATAAAAGGCGAGACCGATGCTGGCGCTGAGCCGGACGCCGGTGCCGTGCGCGCAGAACGGCACCTCGAACATGTCGACGATCGTCTGGGCCAGGTCGATCGCGCGATGCTGGGCGTCGGCGCCAGCAATCAGGATTGCGAACTCGTCGCCCCCGAGACGCGATGCGCTGTCGTTCTCGTGCAGCATCGGTTTTGTTCGTTCGACAAACTGGCACAGGATGGCATCCCCGGCGGCATGGCCGAGATTGTCGTTAATCGCCTTGAATCGGTCGAGATCAACGAAAAGGCACGCGACTTCGGTTTCTGCCTCATCCGCCTCGGCAATCTTCCGGTCGAGCATCGCCTCGAAGCCCTGGCGGTTCAATAGCCCGGTCAGGTGATCGGATATGGCCTGCTGGTGATTGCGCAGTTCCGATTGCTTCAGCTCGGTGACATCGGTCATGACGCTGAGCGATCCGGGAATGCTGCCGCTTGCGGCACTCAATTCGGTTTCGACGATCAGAACGTCGATCATGCGGCCATCGGCACAAAGGAAGCGGACCGTCACCTCGATCACCGGACCGCTCGATTTTCCCTGTACCTTGCGCTCGTGGTAGATCTCCCTGTCTGCGGGAGCCACGAGATCGGCAAAGGGACGATTGATCACATCGTCGCGGCGATAACCGGTGGCAAGCAGCCAATAGTCGCTGACGGCAGCTATCTGGTCGCTGCGGTCAAGCGAGAACAACATGGCCGGAGTGAGATTGTAGATCTCCGTCGTCTGCTGATGTGCCCGTTTCAGTTCCCGTTCCTCGCGTTCGAGGAGGCTCTGCATCTCGTTGAAGCTTTTGGCCAGCCGGCCCATCTCGTCATTGGAGCGCCAGTCGACGTGGTGGCGCGAGCCGAGGCGGCGGGTTGCCTCGATAGCGGCCGTCAGCCGCATCAGCGGCTTGATCACCATCACGCGGTTGCCGAGGATGGCGGCTCCAAAAACGGTCAGGATGGCGATGATGAAGATGGAAATGAAGGCCATTTCCATCTCGTGCAGGGCGGAAAACCATCCTAGCTTTGGCACGTAGACGGTGATGCTGCCGACATTGCGCATTCCCTGCTGGGATTTGTAGAAGATCGGCTCGGAGATCGATTGCAGCCCGCGGAAATCAACCGGGTTGACATCCACCTCTGCAATATTGAGCTTGCCGGTGTTGTCGTTGATCTGCACGCCGAAAATGGCGGAGTCTGCGATGAGTACGGAGGCGATTTGGCGGATGCTGTCGGTGTCCAGGTCCCAAAGCGGCTTCCCAAGCGCCTGGGAGTTGGTGATCAGCATGACATTGACATGCTCACCCTGGTTCTTGGCTGCCTGTTGCGAAGAGAGCGCCAGAAACAGCGTGAAAAGCGGAGCGACGACGACCAGCAGGGCGCCAGAAATGATCGCGATGAAACGACTCTCCACAGAACGAGTCATTCGTCTTTCCCGCACTTATCCTCCGGTGATGCCGGATTGTTCCCTTATCCTCAAACTCAGTTCATGCTTTCACGCATTGATTAAACTTCACTGAACCGGGCTGGCGAGATTTGTCCGGTTGTAGAACCGTAGTAAAGAAGTTGTATATTCTGCAATAAAAAACCCGCCTTCGGACGAAGGCGGGTTCTTTTGTTGGATTGTCTGCTTCGTTATTCGGAAGCAGGCGCTTCTTCTGCAGCTTCTTCGACGCCGCCAGCCGGGGCAACGATCGTGGCGATGGTGAAGTCGCGGTCAGCGATGACCGGACGAACGCCCTTCGGCAGCTTTACCGCGGAGATGTGGAGGCTGTCGCCGATCTTGGCGCCAGCCAGATCGACCGTGATGAATTCCGGAATGTCGTTGGCCGGGCAGTAAAGCTCGACTTCGTGACGAACGACGTTCAGGACGCCGCCGATCTTGACTGCCGACTTCTCTTCGTTGACGAAGTGAACCGGAACTTCGACCGAAACCTCGGTGTCGCCGGAAACGCGCAGGAAATCGACATGCATGGTGAAGTCACGGACCGGATCCAGCTGGTAATCCTTCGGGAGAACCTGGATCTTCTGGCCTTCGACTTCGATGGTTGCGACGGTGGTCATGAAACCGCCGGCGTGGATGCGCTTCGTCACTTCGTTGGTCGAGAGTGCGATCGCGAGGGGGGCCTGCTTGTCACCATAGATGACAGCGGGAATCAAACCGTTGCGGCGAAGTTCACGGGAGGACCCCTTACCTACCCGTTCGCGCGCCTCGGCCTTGAGCTCGTATGATGCGTGGCTCATGGCATATCCTTTCGAGGTTGTCTGGAGAGTTTTTCCCGGCGAGGTCGCCGCGTCAAACCGAAGGGCATCGTCCGATGCGCTTCATCCGCGTTGCCTCCAAGGGTGTCTGCGCGGACGGGCGGGCTATAATACAAAGGCGCCGGAAGCGCAAGTATTGCGGTCGCTTAACAATACCGAGCTTGACTTCTCTTCTACCTTATCCAAATTCACGCCTCGGTCAACGAGGGAAGGGGCCTCAGGAAATGCGTCGGATATGGATTGCAGCGAGCGTAGCGGCAGTGTCTTTTGTGCAGCCGCTTGCAGCAGCAGAAATCAACGATCAGGGTGCTCGCAAACTTCGCGACGACCTCAGCCATTATTTGCCCGAGGAGGTGCGGAACGGCGGGTTTCTGACAGTTATCCCTTCCGGAGAGCGCTACGAAATCAAATACGATTTCGCCAAGCTTCTCGGCGATATCGGGAGTGGAGACTTTTCCATATCCGGCCTGACACCTTTCTCCGTTTTTGCGGCGCCGGTGAACGGCGGGCTGTGGAAGCTCAACAGCGACAGCGACCTGAACGTCTCCATTCAGGGCAAGATGCCGGACGGCAAGTCCACCGATCTCACCTATTCGGTGACCGATGCGGTCTTTTCGGGCATTTTCGATCCCGCGATCAGCTATCTTCGTTCGGGCGAGATGACATCCGGGCCGATCCGTATCGTATCCAAGACCGGAGCCGAAGAGCTTGAGGCGAGCTTTGCCGCCATGAATTATTCCCTCACGTCGACCGGGGCTGCGATAGCTGGCGCCACCGATTTCCGGGGCAAGGGGGCATTTTCGAGATTCTACGAGCGGGTTACCACCGCCGAGAACCCGCCAATACAGATCCGTGCCGAGAGCCTCGACTTCGACGTTGGTGTCGAGGGCGTCGTGCCGGAAAAGATCCGAAATCTCGTTTCGTTCGGGCTTGAACTCGTCAAGAATGAAAAACCCTCGCAGGCCGAGCTCGCTGAGCTGAAGAAACTGATCCGTGGCGCGATGCCCTTCTTCAGTTCGCTGTCGGAAAAAATCACCTTCAACCGTTTCGTGGTGGCCAGCCAGATCGGCGATTTCGAACTGGGTAAACTGGATTATACGCTTGCCATGACGGAACCTTCCGAGGCGACGCGAATCGGCTTCGGCATTGGGGTGGAGAACATTTCCGCTCCGCCCGGCCTCATCCCAGAGCTTTATGCGCAGTTGGTGCCTGAAATTGCCGAGATACAGATGGGAATCACCGATCTCAACTTCACCCGCTTTGTCGACACCCTTATGGAAATCGACCTCTCGACCTCCGGCCCCTTGCCCGAGGCGCAAAGCGCACGTCTTGGCGAAGCCTTCCTTCCGGACGGCCAGATCAAGATCGACTTTCCGAAGGTCGTTGCGAAATCCCCACTCTATGACGTCGAGGCTTCCGGAGCGATGAGCGGTTACCCGGACCAGAAGGATCGCTACACGCTCGAGACTTCGATTTTTGCCCGGGACGTGGATAAGCTCATCCAGTACTTCCAACAGGCCGCCAAGGCTGACCCGCAATTCAACCAGGTCTCTTTCGCGGTGATGATGGCAAAGGGAATGGCAAAGACCGAGGCCGACGGTCGCCTGCGCTGGGACATCAAATTCGAAGATGGCAAAAGCCTCACCGTCAACGGGCAGGTACTCCAGTAGGCGGGCTTGGTAGCGCTTGCTAACCTGAGGCTGCGGGTCAGCGGCGAGGCTCGCCGCCTGGTGCATAGATCGTTTTCTGCTCGAAGCGGAACTTGTGTCCGCACTGGCCGCAACGCAGCATGTATTTGCGAGGGTCGGTCGACGGGAATTCGGTGAAGAAGCCGCGCGGTAGTTCGTCGATCCGGAAGTCGCGATTGTTCTGCCGCTTGTCGTCGGTCTCGGATACCTCGGCAAAGCCGGTATTCCCACATTGGGAACATTCGAGTTTTCGGGAATAGCGGTCGCGTGCTGCCATGCGGAATCTCCTGCGTCTGGTCCTTACCTAGTCAAAGCAGCCCGGCAAAGCAAAACACCAGGACGGTTGCCCTGGTGTTTTGCAAGGAAACCTCGTCGTGCCCGCCGGCTCAGCGACGGCATTCTCCCGGCGTGACCGATCGGAAGCCGGCATTCGAGGCCTCGCAGGCATTAGGGAAGGTTTGCCGGGTTGGGCCAAGCTGCCCGCAGACGGGCCGGTATTCCCGGGTGCAGGCGCCGCCTTGATCGGGGCGCTCGGGCCTATCCCAATCCGGACGAGACGGCCTGTCCCAATCGGGCCTGCCGGGACGATCGTCCCAGTCGGGCCGGTCCGGGCGACGCGAGCACTCGCCGGTGCCGACGATCCGAAAGCCGCGCTCGCGCGCCTGGCAGGCATTGCCGAAGGTTTCCAGTCGCCCGCCGCGCTCGCCGCAGACCGGCCGATATTCCATCGTGCACATCTGCGGCCGCGGTTCGGGCCAGGGGCGTGGAGGCGGATTATAACCGCCCGGACCAGGCCCGTCTTCGACACAGCTCGAAAGCACGGGAAGAAGAAGGGCAAGAGCCCATGTCTTCGATCGTCCGGAAAAGCCGTTCATCGCGAATCTCTCCTCGTTGTTGGTACGAGGACCTTATCGAAATACCTGCAGTTGAAAAGCTCAGTCGAACAGGCTGGAGACCGATGATTCCATCGCCGTGCGGTTGATGGCCTCGCCAAGCAGATTGGCGGTGGTGATCACCCGGATATTGGGGGCCGACTGCACGGCCGTGGTCGGCTGGATGGAATCGGTGATGACAAGTTCGCGCAGCTTGGATGTCGCGATGCGCGTGACGGCGCCGCCGGAGAGGACGCCGTGGGTGATGTAGGCGGTGACGCTTGTCGCCCCGTTCTTCAGCAGCGCTTCCGCCGCGTTGCAGAGCGTTCCGCCGGAATCGACGATGTCGTCGATGAGAAGGCAATCCTTGCCATGGACATCGCCGATGACGTTCATGACTTCGGATTCGCCCGCTCGTTCGCGGCGCTTGTCGACGATGGCGAGCTGACAGTCGATACGTTTGGCAAGCGACCTGGCGCGGACGACGCCGCCGACATCAGGCGAAACGACCATCACATTGTTGAGGTCGTAATGCTCCTTGACGTCGCGGGCGAGGATCGGCACCGCATAAAGATTGTCGGTCGGAATATCGAAAAAGCCCTGGATCTGGCCGGCATGCAGATCAAGCGTCAATACGCGGTCTGCCCCGGCTTCGGTGATCAGGTTGGCGACGAGCTTTGCCGAAATTGGAGTTCGAGGACCCGCCTTGCGATCCTGGCGCGCATAACCGAAATAGGGAAGCACTGCGGTGATGCGCCGGGCGGAGGAGCGCCGGAACGCATCGATCATGATCAGCAGTTCCATCAGGTTGTCGTTGGTCGGAAAGGACGTCGACTGGATGACGAACACGTCTTCCCCGCGCACATTTTCCTGAATTTCAACGAAGATTTCCTGGTCTGCAAATCGCCTTACGCTGGCTTTTCCGACTGGTACATTAAGATAGCTGCAGATCGCGTCGGCGAGATGCCGGTTCGAATTGCCTGCGAAAACCTTCATTGCGGTCCGCCTGTTTTGAAGCTGGATGCGGGCCTTTTACCGCCGCCGCCTTCGAATGCAATAGCGTTTTGCGCCTCATCATGGATTTTTGTGAAGAAACCATGACCAGTGTCTTTTTGGGCGCTGCCGTTATCCGCTTCGCGACCGGCGCCAGCTCAGATAGTCCTGAATGGTTTTTGCGGCGATTGCCTCCATCGTGGAGGCGGGGACTGCGGCCCACGGGTCCGAACCTTTGGCCGGAATGTTCTCCTGTCCCTGCATGCGGTGCAGGCGCGCACCGGAACCATCGAGAATGTCCCACACATAGATGATCGTCACCTTGCCGCTGTCGGCGAAAGCGGAGAAATAGCCTTTCAGGATGTGTTCCGTGCTCGTATCGCCGGACGGCCGTATCGTCAGCCCGCCCGCGCGGGCCTGCGCACCCAGCTGACGCGACAGCGGCGTGACCGCCTGCACCGGTGCGCCGATAATCGGCAGGAAGCGGATCGTCCCGGTTGAGGGACCGGATGACGGCAGCGATGCGCCCTGTTGAGGAGAAGGTTGTCCGGTCGCCGCGGATTGCTGGGTCTGCCGCGGTTGCGCTCCCTGGTCCTGCCATTGCGGAGGAGGGCCTGAGGACGCGGGTGACACGGCGTTTCCAGATTCCAATGCGCGCGCCTGCGCTTCCAGCGTGTTCTGAGGCCCGGATTGATAGACACCCCGCCCGCCGCCGCCGCTGAACGTCTCCGGCTGCGAAGATCGGGCCATGCGGTCGGTGTCGCCTTGCGTCACCGGCGTTGATGTCCGCGCATTTGCGCCCGCGACCTCCGCCTGCGGCGTCAACGCTTCCGTCGTGTTGCAGGATGAGAGGGCGAGCGCGACAAGCAAGGCGGAAAACAGTCCTCCGTAAAGCCGCATGCCCGCCCTCCTGCCAAAGATTCCCTAGGCCCGAAGCTTATGGTTCCTTCGGGAACTGTCAATCCGCAGATGAGAGACTGGAATCAGCGCAAAATAAGGTCGAGATCGTGGCGCGAAAGCGGCTGCGGATCTGATTCCGTCGTCAGATAGGTATGGCCGAGCGTCATTGCTGCGCCGCTGTCGGAATCCATGATGATCATATGAATGAAAAGCGTCATGCCGGGCAGAATTTCCTGCGGGTTGCCCACGTGGAACATCTGGTGCTCCATCCAGGAAGGGGAGAAGCGGGCGCCGAGCGAATAACCGCAGGCGTTCAGACGATGACGCGACAGGCCGCGTTCGTCCAGGATACGCGCGTGGGTATCGAAGACGTCGCCGAAAACGTGACCGGGCCGCAGCACACCTTCGATCGCCTGGATGGTCTCGTGACAAGCCTTGAAAAGTTCCTGGTGGCGCATGGAAGGTTCGCCGATCAGGACCGTACGCATCATTGCCGCATGGTAATGGGCTGCAGCGCCGGCCCATTCGAGCGTCAACTGGTCGGTGGCATCCAGACGGCGGCGTCCGGCCTTGTAGCGGCAGAGCAGGGCATCGGCGCCGGAGCCGATGATGAATTCGTTGGCCGGATAGTCCCCGCCGCCCAGGAAGACCGCGCCCTGCATGGCCGCCAGGATTTCCGCCTCGTCGCCGCCGGCCTTGATCAAGGGCAGCGCTGCATCGAGCGCGTCATCGGCCAGTTCGGCCGCGCGCTTCGCATAGGCTATTTCGGCAGCGCTCTTCACCAGACGCAAGCCGCTCACGAGGTAGGACGCGTCACTGATCTGTCCGAAAGTGGAGAGCTGATTGTCGAGCAGGCGCGCGACCCGCCCGGTCATGCCATGCGTGTCATATTCGACGCCGATCCGGGCGCCGAGGAGATCCATGTCGCTCAACAGGTTCTTGAGGTCGAGCGTGGGATCGGCATTGGCACGATCCACCCAGACGACGATGTTGTCGATCGTCGAGGTGTGACGCGCCTGGCGCAGGTCCGCCGAGCGCGTGAGCAGCGTCATGGTTCCGTCCGCCTTGACGATCAGCGTCTGAAAAAAGCAGTAGCCGAATGTGTCGTAGCCGGTCAGCCAGTACATGCTCTCCTGTGCGAAGAGCAGGAGAGCATCGAGCTTCTCGGTTTTCATCCTCTCCGTGAGCCGCGCGAGGCGATCGGCATATTCGCTCCTCTCGAAATGCAGGGCCATGTCAATTCTCCCGAATAGCAATTGCTGAAATCTGGCGGCCGTAATCCGGCTCCTGGGCGTGCGTGGTGCGGCGATAGGAGAAGAATCTCCCGGCATCCGGATAGGTATCCAGTCCGAGATTTTCGGCCTGGATGCCGGCCGCGGCCAGCCGCCTCATCGTCAGCGCCGGCAGGTCGAACATAAAATGTTCCGGTTTTGCCGACGGGGTGAAAAAGATCTCATAGGAAGGGTCGACGGCCAAAAACCGGTCGATGAATTCCGGACCGACCTCATAACTTTGCGGGCCGATCGACGGTCCTAATACGGCGGCAATCTTTTCGCGGGCTGCACCGAGCGAAACCATGGCTTCGACCGTGTTTTCGAGAACGCCTCCGAGTGCCCCTTTCCAGCCGGCATGTGCCGCCCCGACCACGCCGTTTTCGGCATCTGCAAAGAGTATCGGGCCGCAGTCGGCGGAAAGGACACCCAGCACCACGCCGGAAACGCTGGTCACCATGGCGTCGGCTTGGGGGCGCTCGCCCGAATAGGTTGCGTCGACGACAAACACGTCCGGAGAATGCACCTGGTGAACGGTCGCGAGCTTTTCGACCGGGAGGCCGAACCAGGAAGCCACGCGGGCCCGGTTCTCCATGACCTTCTGGCGATCGTCGCCAGACCCGATGCCGACGTTGAGACCGGCATACAATCCTTCCGAAACGCCGCCCTGGCGGGTGAAAAAACCATGTTGGATGGCGGCGCCGCCTCTTTCGTTCAGTGAAGGGCTTTCAATCGGCGTCGGCAAGGGTCTGTCCTGCATCGGCGTTGTTTATCCCATTGATTTTCAAGGAGTTTTACGCAAGCGTTTAAGATTGATCGCCGCTTCGATTTAGGGCGAGAGTGGCGTAAGGGAAGGGCGGATGTCAATCCACCGGACGGAAGGGCATCAAATTGAGAGCGGGGCTGGACACGGCAATCACCTTGAAGAGTTCGCCCATCTTGCCGGCACCTTCGCCGGCCAGCCGGTCGACGGCAGCGGCGATCAGACGCTGCTCGGGGGGCTCCTTGTCTTTGGCGAGCGCGGTTGCGCGTTCTGCCAGGCCAAGGCCGAACAGAAAGTCGCCCTGGCGGAGGCCGCCGTTGAGATGCACGCCCATCGAAACCGCGACCTTGGCGAGGTCCTCGAAATCCACATGGCTCGTCAGGTCGGCCTCGCCGGGATGAGCCAGCGGCGGGTCGAAGTCGTGGTTGCGGACCGCCTGAAGCGTATCGCCGAAGCCAGTGACCGTGTGGCCGTAGTCGATAACCAGCGCTGTTCCGCCGAAGGTTTTGAGCCGGTCGCACAGCGTCTGCATCACAGCCTGCCTGGCGGGCGCCACTTCGAAGACGGTGCCGTCCGGAATGGAGCCTGGTGGCGAGGGCAGCAGGCTCGGATCAAGCGTCGCCACGCCTGCAGCAAAGGTCAGTTCGTCATTCGCCCCGAGCCCCACGAGGCGCTCCCGGAAGCCCGTGGGCGTCTTCACGAACTGGCGGATCGGAATTGCGTCGAAGAGCTCGTTCGCCGCAATCAGGGTAAAACCTTCCGGCACTTCCTCGAAGGCATCATGCCAGGAGATCTTGGTGGAATAGGCCTCCAGCGTTACCCGCTGAACGCCGCGCAGCCTTTCGCTGGTCTCGACCAGATGGACATGCAGCCCCTCGAAGAGCGGCGGCGCAATGCGCTTTATGACCCGCAGCATGTCGGTCATCATCGTGCCTCGGCCAGGCCCGATCTCCACCAGCTGAACCGCACCGGGCGTGCCGTGACGTTGCCAGGCATGCACCATGAAGATGCCGATCATCTCGCCGAAGAGCTGGCTGATCTCGGGCGCTGTGATGAAATCGCCATGGCGGCCGAACGGTTCGCGCGTCCGGTAATAGCCGTAGTCGGGATCGGCAAGGCAGAGCGCGAAATAATCCGTCACGCTGATCGGGCCGTTGGTCCGGATCAGGTTCTTGATCTTGTCGGCGAGAGGGGTGCTCACGTGGCCGTGCCTCCGCTCAGGGCTGCGCCGATGCCGAAGCCGACGCCGCGGCACGGGCCCGAAGGATGGCCCAGAGACCCACGGCGATCATCGGCACGGAAAGAACCATACCCATGGTAAGCCAATCGGTGTCAAGCAGGTAGCCGAGCTGCGCGTCCGGTTCGCGGAAGAACTCCACGAAAATGCGGCATAGCGCGTAACCGACGACGAAGGTTCCGGCGATCACCCCCGGCGCTTTCAGCGCCTTGAACCGGAAGATCATCAGGACGAGGACGAGCAGCAGGACTACGCCCTCGAGGCCGGCCTCGTAAAGCTGGCTCGGATGCCGCGCGAAGGGTCCGCCGGTCGGGAAAACCACCGCCCAAGGCGCATTGCTCAGGCGGCCCCAAAGCTCACCGTTGATGAAGTTCGCGATACGGCCGAAGAACAGGCCGAACGGAACGACGGCGGCGACCGTATCGAACATGCTCCAGACCGGGATGTCGTTCCTGCGCGCGAAAAGGATCATCGCCAGTGTGGCTCCCAGGAAGCCGCCGTGGAACGACATTCCGCCGTTCCAGATCTCGACGGCCCGAAGCGGATTGGCCGCAACCATCGGGAAGTCGTAAAACAGAATATAGCCGATCCGCCCGCCAAGCACGATGCCGGCGGCGACCCAGACCAGAAAATCGTCGAGATGGGCGGCAGTGATCGGCGGCCGGTCGTTTTTCCAGAGGGAAGCGTTTGCGGCAAGCCGGCGGGCATAGAGCCAGCCGAGCAGGATGCCGGCAACATAGGCAAGCCCATACCAGTGAACGGCCAAAGGGCCGACGGAGAACGCCACCGGATCGATGTTCGGGAACGGCATAAGGGCGAAAAGATGAAGGCCGTCGTGCAATCTACAGGGTTCCCTACTAACCGTATCGCCGCGGAACATGGCGTTGCGGCCATCGGCGGTCAAGGCGAATCTCAGCTGGCGCCCATGCTAACAGTGGATGATGCTTGCAAGCCGGCCGTTCAGGCCCTACTTCAGATCAAGGACATTGCCGAGCGATCAGCCGGCCAGACGATATGGGAGTTCAGAACCATGGCAACCGGAACGAACCGCATTCTCGACGATTTTGCCCGGCTGATGACGGATGCCGCCGGCGCCGCGCAAGGCGTGCGCAAGGAGGTTGAAACTGCGTTTCACGCTCAGGCCGAGCGGTTTCTCAACAATATGGACGTGGTCAAGCGCGAGGAATTTGAAGCCGTCCGCGAGATGGCCGCGAGAGCCCGCGACGAGAACGAAGCGCTGAGGGCCCGCATTGAAGCGTTGGAAGCGAAGCTTTCAGGGCAGTAAGGAAATTGCTCCCGGCCTGCCGGTCGGGGATAATTCAACTGCGGTCAAAAAGATTCCTCCAGCTTCATCAACGCCGCTCCGACATTTTTTCCTCCTCGGATCCTCGTCCTCCGGAACCTGGGCCATAATCCCCGGGTCATCGGATGGGAACCGGGTTCGCGAGCCGGCTGCCTCCTCGGGTTCGCAAGAGCTTGGTTTCCGGTGACGGCCGCTGCCGGACGATCGAAAGGGGGCTGGGAAACCCCCTTAAGATCCAGGGCATGGTCGGGGCAGGCGGAAAGCCTGATGCCTAAAACCTGCTGATACCCTCCGTCTGCCCCATTCCCTTCCAACCGTGCCCGATGAACCGTCGGCGCTGCTATGGGTGTTCCTCTTCAAATGCGGCCTGTTTCCCGGATCGGTCCGGGACGGCTGGCGTCGCGATTGCCGCGCGGGGCCGATTGACGACACAGGCGGCAGAGCTGCTTCGCTCCAAAAAAATGGCGCCCTGTGGACACTGCCAAAAAAGCCAGCGTCCAGAGTCAGTTATGACTCCCTTCTGATCTCCGACACGAAGATGTTTCCACGGTTGATTGATCAAAATGGAGGGAAAGGGGCTGGCAGCCGGACTCCGTGTAGGTACACTGATTTTAAAGGATGATTCGAAACGGCTTGGTAAGCTCCAGACAGGGTGACTGCGTTATTCTGGCAGGCGTCGGGCGATCGTCCAAAATGTTGTTCCCGGTCATTGTTCGCGTGTTTTGGCGTATCTCGCACGAATCCGCATTCATTCCGGTCAAGAAGGTGCCGCATGAGCCTTATGGAAATGGAAATCGAACGCCAGTCGAATCCGGTCGACATGATCGAGTTCGTTGCAGCTTCGAACGATTGGACGTTCGAACGGTCCGGCGAGGACGAAATCGCCATGACCGTGGAGGGCCGCTGGACTGACTACCATGTTTCCTTCTCCTGGATGGAGGAGTTCGAAGCGCTGCACCTGGCCTGCGCCTTCGACATCAAGATCCCCGACATGCGGGTCAACGAGGTGATCCGCCTGCTCTCCCATGTCAACGGACAGGTGCTGATGGGGCATTTCGATCTGTGGCGTCAGGAGGATGTGATCATCTTCCGCCAGTCACTGCTGCTTGCCGGCGGCGCGGAGCCCAACAACCAGCAGGTCGAAGTTCTGCTTTCCAGCGCGCTCGAAGCCTGCGAGGCTTACTATCAGGCCTTCCAGTTCGTCGTCTGGTCCGGCATGGAAGCGAAGGCGGCCATGGATGCCGTTCTGTTCGAAACCGTGGGTGAAGCCTGATGGCCTTGGCGCAGATGGGTTCGATCGTCCTCATCGGCGCCGGCAATATGGGCGGTGCCATGCTTTCCGGCTGGCTGAAGAACGGCGTGCCGGGATCTTCCGTGACTGTCATCGACCCGTCGCCCTCGGAAGCGATGAAGCTTACGATTGCCGAGGCCGGCGCCCGTCATTTTGCGGCGCCTACAAATGAGCTTGCAGCCGATATTCTCTTTCTCGCGGTCAAGCCGCAGTTGATGGATGCGGTGCTGCCGCCGCTGAAGCCAATGGTCGGCGCCGGCACCGTCGTCGTGTCAGTCGCTGCCGGCAAGACGCTTTCCTATCTGCAAGGTTATCTCGGCGACGCCGCCATGGTGCGGGCGATGCCGAATACGCCCGCCATGATCGGCAGGGGGGTGACAGGCGCCTATGCCAATCCCAAGGTCACCGAGGCGCAACGGGAAGCAGTCCAGGCGCTTCTCAAGGTCAGCGGCCCGGTGGAATGGGTGGCGAGCGAAGCCGACATCGATGCCGTCACCGCCGTTTCCGGCAGCGGTCCGGCCTATGTGTTTTATCTCGTCGAGTGCATGGCGGAAGCGGGCCGGAAAGCCGGCCTGCCGGCGGACCTCGCCATGCGGCTTGCGCGGGAAACTGTCTCGGGGGCTGGTGAGCTCCTTCACCAGTCCCCCGATGACGCCTCGAAGCTTCGTCAGAACGTCACCTCTCCAGGTGGAACGACCGCGGCTGCGCTCTCCGTGCTGATGGCTGAGGACGGCATGCAGCCGCTGTTCGACAGGGCGATCGCCGCCGCTCGCAAGCGGGCCGAAGAGCTTGGAAGCTGAGCGACGCCGATGGCCGAACAGATCACCTATGGCGATTTCGAGAGAGTCGATATCCGCGTCGGCACGATTGTCGAGGTTGAACCGTTCCCGGAAGCGCGCAAACCGGCATTCAAGCTGAAGATTGACTTTGGCCCCGAAATCGGCATCAAGAAATCCTCGGCGCAGATCACGGTGCATTATACGCCGGAGACGCTTGTCGGCCGGCAGGTGCTGGGGGTCGTCAATTTCCCGCCGAGGCAGATCGGTCCTTTCCGCTCGGAGGTGCTCACCCTCGGCTTTGAGGACGAAAACGGCGCGATCGTGCTCGCCGCCGTGGAGCAGCCGGTGCCGAACGGCAAAAAGCTGATGTAGGCTTTCTCGGTATCAGTGGATATTGCGGCTCTTGACTTCGGTCAGGCTGAAGGATCGGAATTCCACCTCAAAACCTTGCCGCTGCGGTGAGCAGAACATCATGCCGACGGAAAGCTCGCTGAACTCCGGCGGGAAATAGGCGAGCCGCGCCATGCGCCAATCCGGCCGGGTATCGGGGCGATACTGGATGAAGAGGGCGTCGCCCATGCGGGTGACCCTCACGAACATCTCGCTGAAATCCTCTGTCAGGCGGAACGCCGACCAATCCGAGTGACCATTGGTGACGACGACGCTGAAATGGCGGGCTCCGTCGGTGAATTCGATGCCGCATTTCATCCAGTGCGTTTCGTCGTGGCGGATCATCAGCCCGGCCTGATCGTAAAGCGTTTCGTAATGGCCAACGAAGGACGTTTCGGCAGTGAAGTCGCCGGACCGGCGCTGGTGGAGAAAATGGCCATTGTCGCGATGAAAACCGTAATAGGTGCCCTGCCAGAAATCGGTATCCTTGCCGGAGCGGACGACCAGCCGGTCACGGTCGAGACGGCTTTCGGTCGGTGGGTTCAACCATTGCATTTCGGAAAGGTCGAAGGACATTTTTTCTCGCTTTAGGCCGGTATTCGGACGACGGCCCGCAGGCCGCCTCTGGGACTGTCGGCGAGCGTTACATTGCCGCCGTGGGCACGGGCGACGTCGCGGGCGATGGCGAGCCCGAGGCCTGTCCCGGACGCGTTCAGATTGCGAGCCTCGTCAAGCCGGTAGAACGGCTTGAACACATCCTCTCGCGCTTCGACGGGGATGCCGGGGCCGTCGTCGTCGAGCGTCAGCGTCAGCCATTTTGCGCTGTGCCGGGCATCGATATGCAGAGTGCTCGCATACCGCTCCGCGTTGGAAACAAGATTGCTGAGAAGCCGGGTAAAGGCGTTCGGACGGACGGCGATTTCGTCTTCACCGTCGATCTCGTAGGTCATCGTCTTGCCGCGAATGGAAAAATCGCAGCGCAATTTTTCAAGCAATTCACTAAGGCGTAGTTCGCCGAAATCCTCCTCCGCCTCACCCTTGGCAAAGGCGAGATAACCTTCCAGCATCGACTGCATGTCGTCGACATCCTGGCCCATGCCGGCAAGCTCCGGCTTGTCGCCGGCCAGCGCGAGTTGCAGCTTGAAGCGCGTCAATATGGTCCTGAGGTCGTGGCTGATGCCGGCGAGCATCGCAGTGCGCTGCTCCATCTGGCGCTCGATGCGTTCGCGCATCTGGATGAAGGCGAGGCCGGCGCGGCGAATTTCGTCGGCGCCGCGCGGCGAAAATCCCTCGGTCTTCTGTCCCTTGCCGAAGCTTTCGGCCGCCTGTGCGAGCGCCAGGATCGGCCGGATCTGGCCGCGCAGGAAGAGAATGGAAATGACCGCCAGCACGAAGGCCGTGCCGACCATCCAGACAAGAAAGATATGGGTGTTCGACGCATAGGTCGAGCCGCGGCGGGTGAATACTCTCAACACCCGGTCGTCGAACTTGATGCGGATCTCGACGAGCCGGCTGTCTCCCACCGTGTCGATCCAGAAGGGCATCTGGATCTGGCGGGTGATCTGTTCGGCCAGAATATCATCGAGGATCGAGAAGAAGGGGCGCGGGCGGGGCGGCGGCAGCTGGCCGTTTTCCTCGACGGCGACGGTGAGGTTCAATGCGTCGTCGGCGATGCGGGTGATCGCATCGTAATTTCCATCCTGCGGATAGCTCTTGATGACCTCGATGATGCCGGCGATGTCGCGGACCGTGCCCTCGGAAAGGCGCTCGGTAACCATGCGCCAGTGCCTCTCCATGAAGACGGCGGCAACGACCGTCTGCAAAAGCAGCATGGGCAGGATGACGATCAGCAGCGAACGGGTATAGAGGCCGGTCGGCAGGCGGCGGCGCAGCCATCGCGCGAACGGTCGCCAGCCGGGGATGACGAACCGGTCCATGTCGCGTTTGAGGGTGTCAAAAAAAGCCATCCGCCTTCCGCTGTGTCCGCTTTGTCGGACTAATCGATACTCAGTCGGTATCCGATGCCGCGCACCGTCTGAAGATAAACGGGGTTGGCCGGATCTTCCTCGATCTTACGCCGCAAACGGTTGATCTGCACGTCAATCGTGCGTTCGCCGACCTCCGCATCGTCGCCGATCAGCTCGTGGCGGGGAATGGTGTCGCCCGCCCGCAGCGCGAAAAGCAGCATGATTTCCTGTTCCCGGTCGGTCAGCCTGATGGTTTCCGCCGCCCTGCGCAACTCCTTGCGCGGGATCGAGAATGTGAACGGCCCGAACATGATCTGCTCGATCTTCGGCGTATCGGGCGAGGAACTGCGGCGCAGGATGTTGTTGATGCGCAGCACCAGTTCGCGCGGGTCGAAGGGCTTGGCCAGATAATCGTCGGCGCCCGCTTCGAGACCCTCGATGCGCGACTGGGCCTCGGCGCGCGCCGTCAGCAGGATCACCGGAATGGTCTTCTTCTGATAAAGCGACTGCGTGAGCGAAAGGCCGGATTCCCCGGGCATCATCACATCGAGGATGATCAGGTCGAAATGCAGGCCTTCCAGCTTGCGGCGTGCTTCGGCAGCATCGCCTGCGACAGTAACCCGAAAGCCCTGTTCCATGAGGTAGCGATTCAGCAGATCGCGGATACGGGTATCGTCATCGACCACGAGGAGATGGGGGGCGTCGTCAGAAGGGGGCGTTTTCGTCATTTGCTCAATCCAGGTCACTGTCGATCGGCTCGAGATTTTCATCGCGTCCGCGCATTTTACGCAGGAACTGCTTTACCGCAGCCCGCATTTCAGGCGTCAAATCCTCCATGGCGAGAGCGATACGGCGCGATTGCGGCTCCGAAAGGGCGAGCGCCAGCTCCCGGCCAGCCAATGTCGGGTAAAGCCTGCGCTGGCGGCGATCCTTGGCGCCTGCCATCTGACGGATATAGCCCAGCTCGATAAGCTGCTTCAGCACGCGCGCAAGGCTCTGTTTGGTGATTTGCAGCGTATCCAGAAGATCCGCCACCATCATGCCCGGCTGACGGCTTACGAAATAGACCACCCGGTGATGAGCCCGGCCCATGCCGATCTTGGCGAGGATTGCATCGGGGTCGGACACGAAGTCGCGGTAGGCGAAAAAAAGCAACTCAATCGTCTCAAAGTCGATCTGTGCTTCATCCACCGCCGGCATCGGCGGCATGGCCTTCTGGACGGCTCTTCCCGTCGATGTGCGCGCCACTCGCGTTCCCTTTCCTGACGGCTCCTTGCCAAAGGCTGAAGCTCTTTTTGCCGATTATCGATTGTAGCCTTCCGTCCGTCATAAAGCGCGAACGGTTTGAACAATCAACAGCATTTGTTGGAAGAGGCGGTCACGCTGTCGGGGACAGGCGAAAGGGCGCCGGGGAGGCGCCCTTTGAGGAATGTCATTCGTAGATGTGAACGATGCGCCGGGTGCCGGGATCGACGAGGACGCGCCGATCGTTGACCACGACATAGTTGTAATCATAGTCGGGCACTTCGCTGACGACGACGTCCGCAGGAAGCGTTGCGCCGACGACAACCTCGTTGCTGACCTGGATCGATTGCGCCGGATGCTCCTCGATATAGCTGATGACCGTCTCAGGCGGGTCAACCACTTCCACAGCGCCGACCGGACCAAGCAGGACATCGCCGGGGGCAGGGGATGGAGCGGCAGGGACGACACTGGCCGTGGTCTCATAGGTCACGGTCGGGACGTCGTACTGGGTGCGGTATTCCTGAACTACCACCGGCGATCCTTTATGCCGTATGGTCAGATATTCAGCGAACACCCAGCCTCGCATGCCGTTGACTTCGATACGGCACCAGTTGCTGCCTTCGACACAGCCGTCCATCATGGCGGGGCTGCCTCGGGTGGCAAGGCCGATCTCGGGATAGTTCTGACCGGGGCCGGAACGGACGACGATATCTGACGCGGTCGTGGTGGCCATCTGGGCCGCAGCAGGCAGAGCCAGCGCCGAAAAAACGGAGCCCAGGGCCAGGCATTTCAACCAAGTCGTCATGGACTTTCTCCTCATGTTGACTGGCGGGGAAACCCTTTCGCTCCTCGGTGGTTCCGTTCTGTCAGGGCAGATTCTTCAAGCTGTGTCGTGTCCGCAACAGCGCAAACGACGTGCGGAACTTTTGTGAGCGCCGGCCATTGATGTGGCCAAACAGGCTGGAGAAACGCCATGATCGCCCAGACATTTTCTGCCCTTCCTCCTATGAAGACGGACGCTGTTGCAGCGGAAAATCCGCTGAAGGGGGTTCTCGTCACCGTATTCACGCTAAAGATTATCGTATCGGCATTTCTGCTCGCGACGGTATCGCTCGCTCCTCCCGTCGCGGCCAACGAGAACTATAAGACGCTCGCCCTCATCGATTGATTTTTCCGCTGTCATGCCCGTCGTTTCCCGTTATACCCCGGCTGACCTATCAATTGAGCCGAGGCATCATGGGCAAGTTACAGGCGGGCATCATCCCGGTTACGCCATTTCAGCAGAACTGCACGATCCTCTTCGACGACGAGACCAAGGAAGGTGTCGTCATCGATCCGGGCGGCGATGTGCCGGCCATCCTTGAGGTCGTCAAGGAAAACGGCATTACGCTCAAGGAGATATGGCTGACGCACGGGCATATCGACCATGCCGGGGGCGCGGATGAGTTGCGCGAGGCGCTGGGCATTGAGGTGATCGGGCCGCACAAGGCAGATCTTCCGTTGCTGCAGAACCTGGAGACCCAGGCGGAAAAGTTCGGAGTGAAGATGACGGTACGGAATCTCACGCCGGATCGCTGGCTCAACGAGGGAGACCGGGTTTCATTCGGCGATCACGTTTTCGAAGTCTTTCATTGCCCCGGTCACGCACCGGGCCACGTGATCTACTACAATCGCGATCAGGGTTTCGCCCATCTCGGCGATGTGCTGTTCAACGGCTCGATCGGCCGGACCGACTTGCCTGGCGGCGATCACGAGACGCTTCTGGCATCGATCCGCGACAAGGTCCTGCCTCTTGGAGATGACGTCGGCTTTATCTGCGGTCACGGGCCGGGAAGCCGGATCGGCGACGAACGTAGATCCAATCCCTTCCTTCGCGGGCTCTGACAGAGGCCATGGGATGCATAGACAAAAAGAAAACCCGGCATATCTGCCGGGCCTCAACTCGAATAGAAGCCTTTAAGGCTTAACCAGCGATCTGCAGGTTGACGGCCTTGGGGCCCTTGCCGCGACGATCCGGTTCCGTGTCGAAGCTTACCTTCTGATTTTCTGAGAGACCGGACAGGCCGGAAGCCTGTACGGCAGAGATATGGACAAAGATGTCGGCGCCACCACTATCAGGCTTGATAAAGCCGAAGCCTTTGTCGGTATTGAAGAATTTTACAGTGCCAGTCTCGGCCATGCAGCAGGTCCTTTTCTTTCTGTCCGTGTTCAGCGGCGGACAGCATCATGGTATTGCCCCGAAGGGCGGCGGCAGGCAGCTTTAAGAAAGGGTCCCTGTGTTTACCGCGGCGACCGGCAGGAATAGCTTTGAAAATCTCTGCCCCCAGCCCCCGCCCGAAGTCTTGGCGCCTTCGGAGCGCGTCATTATAGGTCTTCCCATGCTCGTAAATTGCCCGAACTTGGACAGAGTGCTGTGTTTATGGAAAATTGGCAAGAAAAAGTTTTTCGAAACCTGACGCCGAGCTAAAATTTGAAATCGCTGAAACCCCTGGGAATGAGGGGGTTGCGTCCTTTCAGCCGCAGCCGGAGGGGCGATTCATCGCCGGCAATGTTTCCTTAACCCTCTTCCGTGCCATTTCGAAGCAAACGGCGGTAAGAGAAAGACTTCTGTCGGTGCTGGGCTACTTTCGGAAAGAACAGGACAAGCTCCGAGCCATCGGTCCGTCGCCCGCCAGGGTCATCAATCATTTGTCGATTGCCGCCGCCCGAAGGCCCGTGCTGGTCTTGCCGACGAATGCCTGACATTGTGGGGGTGCGAAGGGGCCGCATATGGGGTGGAGGTCAAGGGTTCAAATCGGGCTTCTCCCACGGTGTCCGGGAGGCTTTCGGGAAAGCTCTCATTGAAGGTGGTCGGCGCCAGTTCCGGTCGCGCAAGCGCAAATCCCTGCACCAGCGGAACACCGAGCTCCTTGCAAAGATCAACCTGCCAGACTTCCTCAAGCCCTTCAAATATGGGCTCGATCGCATCATCCAGCATCTGCCGGACGATGACGCGCAGAAGCGCAAAGCCGGCGGAATTGTCGAGAAAGTCGCGCACCCAGGAGGCGTCGAACTTGGCATAATGCGGCCGGATGCGCTTGAGGCGGGCAAGATCGGAATCCCCCGCACCATAGTCGTCGACCGCCACCTGGAAGCCGATCGCCCGCATCTGCTCGGTAAAAGCCACGACGATATCGTCCGAGGCACCGGATTTTTCCGAAATCTCGCAGACGATGCGCTCCGTTCCAAAGCCCGCCTCGTGTGCCGCGAGCTTGATGCGTTCGACTTCCTGGCGCATCTCGGAGGAGGTGCGGAAGAGACCGGGATGGAATTTTACGAAGATCCTGGCGCGGGCACGATTGAGCCGTCCGGTGTTGAGAATGTGGATCGTTCGCGAGATGCTGTCGACGTCGGCGATGTCGGCTGGCGAGACCAGCCGGAAAAATTCGGCCGGGGATACAGGCTCGTTGTCGCGCGAGACGCGCACAAGCCCTTCCAGCGCATCGATCTCCAGCTTGTTCTCAGATGTCAGGCGGAAGATCGGCTGCAGCGCCGACTGCAGCACAAAGGGACCATAGGCGGTGGAGAAGGCGCCGTCTTCGCTACGCACCAGATTGGCAAAGATGCTTCTCTGCGTCATGCCATCGGACTTTCCTTGCTTGTCCTTCTGGTTGTAGCAGGCAAGGGTTACGTGGTTGTAAAGAAGGTTTCGAAGGTTTTAATCAGCTTCTTTGATCGGTCGCATTCAAGCTTTCCGCTTGAAACCCCGTCATAGTTTAGACATAGAGCGTGGGGCGGTTTCGGCGCGCGATGCCGCCCTTGTTCAACAGCTCTTCAGGACGAAGATTATGGCCTTTCTTGCCGACGCTCTTTCCCGCGTAAAGCCCTCCGCCACCATCGCCGTTTCCCAGAAAGCCCGCGACCTCAAAGCGAAAGGCCGCGACGTGATCGGGCTCGGTGCGGGCGAGCCGGATTTCGATACGCCGGACAACATCAAGAAAGCTGCCATCGACGCGATCAATCGCGGCGAAACAAAATATCCGCCCGTCTCCGGCATTCCCCAGCTTCGCGAAGCGATCGCAAGGAAGTTCAAGCGCGAGAACAATCTCGACTACACGCCCGCCCAGACGATCGTCGGCACGGGTGGAAAGCAGATTCTTTTCAATGCTTTCATGGCAACCTTGAATCCGGGTGACGAGGTCGTCATTCCCGCGCCATACTGGGTGTCGTATCCTGAGATGGTGGCGATCTGCAGCGGCACGTCGGTCTTCATCGAAACCAAGCAGGCAAACAATTTCAAGGTAACCGCCGAAGATCTCGAAAAGTCGCTCACTCCCAAGACGAAGTGGTTCCTGTTCAATTCGCCGTCCAACCCTTCGGGTGCCGCTTATAGTCATGACGAACTCAAGGCGCTGACCGACGTTCTTTTGAAGCATGAGCATGTCTGGGTGCTGACCGACGACATGTACGAGCACCTTACCTATGGCGATTTCAAGTTCGTGACTCCGGTAGAAGTGGAGCCGAAGCTCTATAACCGCACGCTGACGATGAATGGCGTCTCCAAGGCCTATGCGATGACCGGGTGGCGTATCGGTTATGCGGCCGGTCCGGTTGAACTCATCAAGGCGATGGACATGATCCAGGGCCAGCAGACGTCGGGCGCCTGCACGATCGCCCAATGGGCGGCCGTCGAGGCACTCAACGGCCCGCAGGACTTCATCCCGGCGAACAAGAAAATCTTCGAAGGCCGTCGCGACCTCGTCGTGTCGATGCTGAATCAGGCCAAGGGCATCTCTTGCCCGTCGCCGGAAGGCGCCTTCTATGTCTATCCGTCCTGCGCCGGCCTGATCGGCAAGACCGCGCCGTCCGGCAAGGTCATCGAGACGGACGAGGATTTCGTGACCGAGCTTCTGGAAACGGAAGGCGTCGCGGTGGTTCACGGCTCCGCCTTCGGTCTTGGCCCGAACTTCCGTATCTCCTATGCGACCTCGGAGGATTTGCTCGAGGAAGCGTGCAAGCGTATCCAGCGCTTCTGCGCCAACTGCAAGTAAGCGTTTCGGGGTGATTTAACAAAAGGCCCGCTGGTGACGGCGGGCTTTTTGCTTTCGGCGCCTCAACCTTTCGTCAGTCGCAGAATGGTCGACTTCCCGCCACCGCGCTGTTCGGTGACGGCATAGACGGCGCCGTCGGGTCCGACCTTCACATCGCGGATACGTGCTTTCAGGGGCACGCGCTCCTCGTAAGCCACCTTGTCGCCGTCCATGTGGAGAACGACGATCCCTTGCGAGACAAGGCCGCCGACCAGGAATGAGCCTTTCCATTCCGGTATGGCGTCGGCATCGTAATAGGCCATGCCGGAGGGTGCGATGACCGGATCCCAGTAGTAGACGGGCTGTTCGGTCTCGGCGTTCTGCGTAATCCCTTTGCCGACCGGATCGCCGCTATATTCGATCCCGTAGGTCACTTCCGGCCAACCGTAGTTTTTGCCCGCTTCGGGCCGGTTCAGTTCATCACCGCCGCGGGGGCCGTGCTCCACGGTCCACAAACGACCCTGACCGTCGAGGGTCGCCGCCTGCAGGTTGCGGTGTCCGAGGCTCCAGATCTCCGGTTGGGCCCCTTGCCGATCGACAAAGGGGTTGTCGGGCAGCGCCTTCCCATTGGCGTCGATGCGGAAGATCTTTCCCAGGCCGCTGTTCAGATCCTGGGCCTGCACGCGGGGCTCGGGGTCGGAGCGTTCGCCGACGGTCACGTAGAGTTCGTTCCTGGGGCCGAACGTCAAACGGGAGCCGAAATGATTGTTGCCGTCATAGCTCGGCATCTGGCGGAAGATGACCTTGACGTTCTCCAGCTTTCCGCCGCCGCGGTCGTCCGGGACGAGCTTGGCGGAGGCGACGGAAGTGCCGTTGCCCTGGTCTCGCTGCTCGGAGAAGGAAAAGAAGATCAGGCTCGAGGTCGCGAAATCGGGGGCAAGAGCGACATCCAACAGTCCACCTTGCCCGCGGGCGAGGACATCGGGAACGCCCTCGATTTCAGGTCCCGCTTCACCTTCAGCAGAGACGATATGCATGGCGCCGGCCTTTGCCGTCACCAGCATGCGGCCATCGGGCAAGAATTCCATCGCCCAGAGGTGCGGCAAGTCTTCAGCGATGGCTTCGGCCTTGATCTCCGGCACCCTGTCCGGCTGAGGCGCGCGTGTCTGTCCGGCAAAGGCCGGCTTCTGACCGGGCGCATTCGGACGCTTGGTCTCTGCCGGGCGGCCTTGTGTCTGAGCGAGCAACGGGCTGGCCATCAAGGCAACGGAGAGCATGGACCCGGTCACAAGTAGGGCAAGGCGCTTCATTTCAGAACTCCTGGATGCGCGGCCTGAGAGCCGCGAAAGCTTCTCATCTCGGTGCTGCGTGCTACTCGCGGCATCGTCGTGATCGCTTCAATCTAGGGCGTTCGTTGCGAATGGCCTTACACGCGGCATTCAAGATTACTTTATCGACGCTGCAGAGCGTCCCAAGAGGCACCCGGGGCGCTCAACGCTTGCGGCTTTCACCTGCCGCGTCGCCTGTCGAACACTCAGTCCATCAGTTCAGCGGGAACCTTGCCGCCGTTTTCGCTCAGCCTCTTCATCAGTGCCTTGTGCAGCCACATGTTCATTTCGGCCGAGCCGTCTTTTTCACCGGTATAGCCGAGCTCGTCAGCCAGTTCCTTGCGGGCAGAAAGGCTCGAATCCAGATCGAGCGCCTTCATCAAGTCGACGATGGATTTGCGCCAGTCGAGCTTCTGGCCGCTCTTCTTGACGGCGGCGTCCAGGATCGGCGTGATGTCCACGGGACCGGCGGATGGGGCAGCGTTTGGTGCCGGGGTGGTTGTGGGCGAGGGGTTGGCCGAAGGCGTTGCCGCTGAGGGGGCGGAGGTTGCCGTTGGTGCCGCCGAGGCCTGGGTGGCCACGGCAGGTTTCGGGGTGGCGGCCTGAGCCTGTCCGCTACCGAAAATCGCGTTCTTGATCTTGTCGAAGATACCCATAGTCGTCTCCCTGCAAATGCGTTTGCCGGAAGGACATCGGGCGCGATCGGCAATTCTCAAGAGCGCGGCCGCAGGCAAAGCAAATTTCCTGCGGCCGGCGACTGGATCAGGCCGTGCCCCAGATAGCCTCTGCGGTCTTAACCACCAGTTCCAGCTTGCGCTTCTGGTCGTCTTCGGTGATCGAGTTGCCTTCTTCCGTGGAAGCGAAGCCGCATTGCGGCGCGATGCCGAGCTGGTCGATATCGGCATATTTCGCGGCTTCGTCGAAGTGGCGGCGCAGCGAATCCAGGCTTTCCAGTTCACCGGTCTTGGTGGTGATGAAGCCCGGATAAACGCGCTGCTTGCCCTTTTGAAGGAGGCTCAACGGTTGGAGCCCGCCGGCGCGTTCGGTATCGTATTCCATGAAGAACATGTCGACGCCGGTGTGGTTGAAGATCGCATTGGCTGCCGCATCATAGCCGCCTTCGGCAGCCCAGGTGGAGCGGAAGTTGCCGCGGCACATATGCATGCCGATTAGCATGTCCTTCGGGCGGTCCTTGATGGCCTCGTGCATCATCCAGGCGTATTTCCTGATCAGCCAATCCGGATCAAAACCTTCCTCGCGTTTCATGGCGCGCTGCTTTTCGTCGCCGAGATAGGCGAAATAGATGTCGTCCATCTGCAGGTAACGGCAGCCGGCCTCATAGAATTTCTGCACCGCCTTGGCGTAGGTCCTCGCGAGATCGGCAAACAGCGCCTCGACGTCCTGATATTCGGCCGGATAGATATCGGCCTTCGCCGTACGGTAATGCGCGACACTCGGGCCGGGAATGGAGATCTTCGGCGTCACATTGGTGACCGAAGCCAGGTATTTGAAGTGTTCGAGATGCGGATGATCGTCCGGGAAGTCGAGCCGACCGGTGATGGTCGGGAAGGTTGGGGGAAGTTTGACTCCGTGGAAGGTGACGCCCTTGTGGGCTTCGCGGGTGACGAATTCCATGCCATCCAGCTCACCCAGAAAATCGTAGTGCCAGAAGTGGCGGCGCGCTTCGCCGTCGGTCACGACCTTGAGGCCGACGTTCTCCTGCAGCTTGACCAGGTCCTTGATCGCCTCGTCCTCGACCGCCTGGAGTTCGGATGCCGGAATGCTTTTTTCCTCGTAGAACTTCTTGCGGGCTTCCTTGACGGAAGCGGGGCGCAACAGCGACCCGACGTGATCGGCTCTGTAGGGTGGTGTCGACATGAGGTTCCTCCACTGGAATAGAAGGAAGGCTCGAAGAATCCTTCCGAATGCCTTGACTTTATACTCGCCGCCCACCCTCCGAGGCAAATGGAGAAACGGGTTGAAGAGGTTTTCAATGTGATTCCGGACTGGGTGGCAAGTATTTGGCGGAAATGGCTTTTCTACAGGCCCAGAAGGGTCAGCATGATGAACGTGGCGAACAGAACGAAGTGGGTCATGCCTTCGATGGCATTGGTCTGGCCGTCGTTCAGGTTGATGGCTGCCACGACCAGCGTGATCACCACCATCACGGTCTGAACCGGCGTCATCGCCATAACGAAGGGCTGTCCTGTATACAATGCAATACCCTCCATGACCGGCACGGTCAGGATCACGGTGGACAGCGAAGCGCCCATGGCGATGTTGACGACCGATTGCATGCGGTTTTTCAGTGCCGCCCGCAAGGCAGTCAGGATTTCGGGGGCGGCCGAGATGACCGCCACGGTGACCGCCATCAGCGCCGGCGGCGCGCCACTGCCTTCTAGACCGGTATTGAGGAAGGCCGACATGAACTCGGCGAGGAAACCGATGATCAGGACGCCCGCGAGGATGACGGCGATCGAGAGCGCCGAGGATTCCTTTTCGGCTTCTTCGTGGGGCGTCGGTTTGCCAGATGGCTGGCCGGATCGGGGATAGCTGTAACTGAAGAAATAGCTGTGCGTGCCGACCTGCATGCGCAGGAAAAGGGTGTAGAGGGCGATCATCGCGCCGATGGTGAAGGCTGAGTAATAATGCCATTTGGCTGCCGGAATGAATTCCGGCACCATCATGGATATGCCCATGGCCGTCAGGATCATGACGCTGTAGGTGCGGCTGGAATCGTCGTTATAGGGCTGTTCTCCGTGCCGCAGCCCTCCAAGCAAAGCAGCGAGCCCCAAGATGCCGTTGATGTCGAGCATGACGGCCGAATAGATCGTGTCCCTGACCAGCGTGGGAGATGTGGTGCTCCTCATCATGATGGCGAGGATCAGAACCTCCACGGCGACTGCCGAAAGGGTCAGGATCATCGTGCCGTAGGGGTCGCCGACCTTACGGGCAAGGATTTCCGCGTGATGAGCGACACGTGTGGAGGCGAGTATGATGACGCAGATCAGTGCGGCCGCTGTAATCACGGACGCCGTCTCGCCAGCCTCCAGGATGGCGTGTTCGGTCAAAAAGCTTATCCCGACTGCCGCGAGAGCAATGACAAGAAATTTTTCCTGCTTCACGAGAGAGGGCAATGCCACTGGAGGCTCCTGCTGTTGGTTTTGGCGAACTTAATGCCGCCGGGAGCCGCATCAAGGGCGCCGTTCTCCATCCACGGTTTGCGGCAGGCGCGTTTTGATGACATAATTTCGTCGTGGCCTGGAACTTCGCGGCACCCTTTTCGCTTTCCCACCCCGATGCCGCGGCCGGACCTGGTTCCGGAAGGAACAATGCGGCCACGAGGAACACGGAGGGAGTATGACCAAGGTTGTCTACAAAGTCGTGCAGCACGATGGTGGCTGGGCCTACCGTCTGGGTGACGTCTATTCGGAAACTTTTCCTACTCATTCCGATGCCCTGCAGGCGGCGCGCATCGTCGCGGCCGAGCAGCAGATAGGAGGCGAGCCGGAAGAGATCAGCTGGCAGGACGAAAAAGGCGTCTGGCATACCGAATATAGCGATGGGGGCGACCGCCCCGAGGCGGAAGTGGTGGATGGCGACGAAGGCGCCGACGCCCGCTAGATCTCAGAGCCGCGGACGTATTCCAACAAGCCGCGGTCAAGCGCGTCGAATGCGACGCGCCAGCGCGGGGATTATTTCAAGTTCTCGTGCATCGCGACCCAGGTATCGAGCGCAGTACGCTCTTGAATGTCATGGCAGGAATTCGATGCGTTTCGTCAATCCCATCCCCTTCGTCCGCGACATCGATCGCTCCAGGGAATTCTACCGGAAGATACTGGGCCTGGAGATCCTGGAGGATTTCGGAAACTTTGTCCTGTTCGAGGCGGGCTTTGCCATCCACGAGGGGCGTTCGCTCGAGCAGACGATCTGGGGACAAGCATCCGTCACCAAGGAACCCTATGGCCGCGGGAATTTGCTGCTGTATTTCGAGCACGAGGATATTGAAGCGGCCTTCGAAAACGTCGCGCCGCACGTGGAGCTGATACATCCCATAGTGCGGCAGGCATGGGGACAGCGCGTCTTCCGTTTTTACGATCCGGACGGGCATGCGGTCGAGATCGGGGAGCCGCAGGAGCCCGGATCTCAAGGCAAGTCTTCCCACTCTTAAATTCGCACGCAGCAAAGAAAATCGGCCGTAGAGCTATGAAACTCTGCGACCGATTTCGGGGCGGGGAGGTGTTTAACGGCGGTCAGGGGTTGTGATGCTTATCAGCCCTTTCTCCCAATGTCAGGCGACTGCTTCGAGTGCCGGGTAGTCCGTGTAGCCCTTGGCGCCGCCGCCGTAGAAGGTGGACTTGTCGGCTTCGTTCAGCGGCGCATTGTCCTTGAAGCGCTGCACGAGATCGGGATTGGCGATGAAGAGCTTGCCGAAGGCCACCGCATCGGCATAACCGCTCTCGACAACCGTCTTGGCGCTTTCGCGATCATAGCCATTGTTGACCAGCCAGCCGCCGGTACCGCCGGCGTTGCGATAGGCGGCCTTCATCTCCTGATAGTCGAAGGGCTTGTCACCCTGGAAGAAATTCCGGTCTCCGCCGGTCGCACCTTCGATCACATGAATGAAGGAAAGGCCGCGGGAGCCCAGCTGCCTGGCCACATAGTTGAAGAGCGGCTGCGGGTCCGTTTCGACAATGCCGTTGGCGGGGGTGACCGGCGACAGGCGGATGCCGACGCGGCCGGCGCCGATTTCCTTGGCAACCGCGTCGACCACCTCAAGGAGGAAGCGGGCACGGTTTTCGATCGACCCGCCGTATTCGTCGGTGCGTCGATTGGCGCCGGACTTCAGGAATTGGTCGATCAGGTAGCCGTTGGCACCGTGGATTTCGACGCCGTCGAAGCCGGCGTCGATCGCGGCGCGTGCCCCTTTGCGGAAGTCTTCAACGATGCCGGGGATTTCGGACAGTTCGAGCGCCCGGGGATCGGACGTGTCGACGAATGCGCCGCTGCCGTCCGGATTGATGATATAGGTCTTGCTTCCGGCAGGGACGGCGGACGGGGCGACCGGAGCGCCGCCGTTTGGCTGAAGCGAGGTGTGCGAGACGCGGCCCACATGCCAGATCTGGGTAATGATCTTGCCGCCCTTGCGATGCACTGCATCGGTGACCTTCTTCCATCCATCGATCGCCTGCGACAGGTAAAGGCCGGGCACATCCGCGTAACCCTGACCCTGCTGACTTACCGGGGTGCCCTCGGTGATGATCAGACCCGCTGCGGCGCGTTGTTCGTAATAGGTAACATTGAGGTCGTTCGGAACCGCCTTGGGTGAACGGTTGCGGGTCAGGGGCGCCATCACGATGCGGTTGGCAAGTTGAATATCGCCGAAGGCGGTCGGATCAAAAAGCTTGGCCATCAGAAATTCCTTTGTCTGCAGTTGGGAGAAGTGAGCCGGGTCAGAGCGTCGACCGGAGCTCGTTGAGGAAGGCTGCAATGGTATCCTCATTGCGGTGATAGAACGCCCATTGGCCGACGCGATTGATCTTGAGCAATCCGGCCCTTTCGAGCGTCGAAAGATGCGCCGAGACCGTGGACTGGGAGAGGCCGCAGCGTTTTTCGAACTGGTTGGCGCAGATCCCCATACTCAGCGGGTGCGCCTGGTCGCAGAAATTAAGCTCCGGCTCCTTCATCCATTCCAGAAATTCGATCCGGGTCGGATGCGCGAGGGCTTTGAGGATTTCCGTCTTGTCCATTGTCGATCTCGTATCGGTCATTAACGATATATAGATCGTCAGACGACGATATAAAGGATGAGCGTTTCAAAGGAGTGGGATTTTTTAAAAAAAATGGGCCGCCGGATTTCTCCAGGGCCCGTCAGTTGTGAAGGTCAAAACCTCCAGAGGGGAACAGCTGGCGCGGACGACGGGGAGGTCGCCGATGGCGTCAGCTGTCAGCTATATGGGGAGGTGATATCGGCTCGACAAGATGCAATCTTCGGTTTTGGAGAGAAGTTTTTGTCGGTGGCGTCTTGCCGAGCTCACTGCGCTGCCGGGCAAAAAAAAGAGGGCCACCGGATCGCTCCAGGGCCCTATAAGTGTGAAGGTCAAAAACCTCCAGAGGGGAACAGCTGCTGCGGTGGAACTGGGAGGAAAAGCCACCATGTGCATCAGCTGTGTGCGATATGGTGGTTTTTTGTGCAGTGAACAATGCTCTTTTGTGCAGGTCAGCCATGCGTGATGCGCATCACTTACGGCGACATGGAGCAACCTCCACATATCTGGCTGCCGTATATACCTGAAATCCCTGGGGGATAAGCCGCTTTACCGCCTCGCACGGAAGTGCGACGAAATCAGAAATTCCAGTTTCGCGCCTTGCCTACGATGAAATCGCGGAAGACTTTGAGCTTCGCAGCGTTCTTCATTTCGTCGGGATAGCAGAAGTAGGTGTCGAAAGAGGGGATGTCGGCGTTGATCGCGAGTTGAATGAGGCCGGGATCGCGCCCGACGATGTAGTCGGGAAGGCAAGCTATACCGATGCCGAGCAGACAGGCGCGCTTGATCGAAGTCTGGCTGTTGATCTGAAGATGCGGCGTGCGGCTGTTGTCGGACGAGCGACCGGCATATTCCAGCCAGTTCACGTCGAGCAGGTAGCTCGGCGCCGGTTCGCCAAACGTGATGATCCGATGCGTGTCGAGGTCCTCAACCGACTGCGGTTCGCCATAGCGGTTGATATAGGAGGGGGCCGCGTAGACGTGCATATGGACTGTGAACAGCTTGCGCTGGATCAGGTCGGACTGTTGCGGCTGGCGCAGGCGAATGGCGCAGTCCGCGTGGCGCATGTTCACGTCCACTTCCTCGTTGTCGAGGATGAGCTGGATCGACATTTCGGGATAAAGCTGCAGAAACTCCTGCACCTTGTCGGTGAGCCAGCCCTGGCCAAGGCCGACCGTCGTCGTGACGCGCAGCTTGCCGGACGGTTTTTCCGTCGTCTCGGTCAGCTGCATCTTCACCGTTTCGAGCTTCAGGAGAACGTCATGGGCGGTGCGGTAGAGGAGTTCGCCCTGTTCGGTGAGGATCAGGCCGCGCGCATGCCGGTGAAACAGCTTGACACCGACATCCTGCTCAAGCGCGCTGACCTGGCGGCTGATGGCCGACTGGGAAAGGTGGAGTTTGTCCGCCGCATGGGTGAAGGAGCCTGCCTCCGCCGCCGCATGAAAAATTCGCAACTTGTCCCAGTCGAGCGGCACACCCATGTTTCAATGTCACTCCGCGGCCACGGCCACCGGCTGAATGCCGGCAAGGTAACGTTCGGCCTCGAGTGCGGCCATGCAGCCCATGCCCGCGGCGGTGATCGCCTGGCGGAAGGTGTCGTCGGTCACGTCGCCGGCGGCGAAGACCCCCGGCACGTCGGTTGCCGTCGAGTCCGGTGCGGTCCAAAGGTAGCCGTTCGGCTTCATCTTCAGCTTGCCCTTGAAAAGTTCGGTCGCGGGCGCATGGCCGATCGCCACGAAGACACCGTGGATCGGAAAGTCTGTGATGGCGCCGGTCAGGGTACTGCGCAGCTTCACCCCTTCGACAGACGGAGGCATCGGAGGCTTGGCCGGCTTGCCGGTGATCTCGGCGATTTCCGTGTTCCAGAGCACGCTGACATTCGGGCGCTGGAACAGGCGTTCCTGCAGGATCTTCTCCGAGCGGAACGAGTCGCGGCGATGAACCACGGTGACGGACTTGGCGATGTTGGAGAGATACAGTGCCTCTTCCACGGCGGAATTGCCGCCGCCGACCACGATCACGTCCCTGTTGCGATAGAAGAAGCCGTCGCAGGTGGCGCAGGCGGACACGCCGAAGCCCTGGAAATGCTGCTCGCTTTCGATGCCCAGCCATTTGGCTTTGGCACCAGTGGAAATGATGATCGTCTCCGCCGTCCAGACGGCACCGGAATCGGTGCGCACGGTGAAGGGGCGACGGTCGAGATCGACCTCGGTCACCAAATCGTTGACGATTTCGGCGCCCACATGGGTCGCCTGTTTCAGCATCTGCTCCATGAGCCAGGGCCCCTGGATCGGATCACCGAAACCGGGATAATTTTCCACATCGGTGGTGATCATCAACTGGCCACCCTGTTCCATGCCGGCGATCAGCACCGGCTTCAGCATGGCGCGGGCGGCGTAGATTGCGGCGGTGTAGCCGGCCGGGCCGGAACCGATGATCAGGACCTCGGTGTGACGGGCGGACATATGTGCTTCCTTTCAAAGACCGATCGACTCGTATTTTATTGCCCCTCATATAGGGGGTCGATTTCCGGTCTGCCGCTTTCAAAATGCCATGTAAGGTCGATCCATGCAGCAATGCAAGGGCAGCCTTGCGTTAATAACAGATCAGTTCGCATTGCGGCATGCTCCTTGCGTTAAATCCCGTTTCCGCTAAAAGCCTTGCCGACAAAAGGGGAAAGCCGTGTTCCGCGCCGATCTGGACGCCATCGACATCAAGATCCTCAGGGAGCTCCAGCGTGACGGGAGAATGACGAATGTCGATCTCGCCGAACGCGTCGGCATTTCGGCGCCGCCCTGTCTGCGACGTGTGCGCAAACTCGAGGAAGCGGGAATCATCGAGGGTTATCACGCGCTCCTCAACGGCCCGAAACTCGGCTTCGATCTGGTCGCCTTCTGCATGGTCGGCCTTAAGCGCCAGTCGGACGCGGATTTGAAGGGCTTTGCTTCCAAGGTGCAGCAATGGCCGCTGGTGCGTGAGGCCTGGATGGTCAACGGGGACAGCGATTTCCTGCTGCGTTGCGCGGCACAGAATCTGACCGTATTCCAGGATTTCGTCATCGAAGTCCTGACTGCCGACGAGCATGTGGACACGGTTCGGACCATGCTGACGATCCGGCAGGTGAAGCAGCTCGGCCTGGTGGAGATCTAGCGGGTGCTGGCCCTGGCTGTCCGGATCTATGAAAGAGAGTCGAATGCCTGAGACGGTCTATCCAGCGCCGGGCATGAAGGGCCCGCTTTGGCGGCGTTCCCCGCTCGAGCGGCTGTTGACGTGGAACGGGACGAGGAGGTCGCGAAAGCGCATCTTTGCCCTGAGCAAGGCCGGTTCTCTGGGTCTGGCGTCGCCGCAGCGGTTGAGAGCGCTGGCCGCGGACGACATGCCGCTGGTTTTCCTGTGCCGCAACGATCGCCGCCTGCTGCCGTCATTCTTCGCCCATTACCGCCGGCTCGGCGTCACGCGCTTCATATGTGTGGACGACCAATCCACCGACGGGACCGCCGAATATCTGGCCGCGCAGGCCGATACCGATCTCTGGGCTTCTCCGCTTCGCTACAAGGATGCCAGGCGCGGGAAAAGCTGGCGGGAGGAACTGTTTTCAATCTACGGCTTCGACCGCTGGTACCTGAACGTCGATTCGGACGAATTCCTGATCTACGACCGCTGTTTCGAGATGCCGCTGCCCAGGCTGATTGCACGCCTGGAAGAGCGCTCCATCCGGCGGCTCGCGGCGCCGATGATCGACATGTATCCCTCAAGCGACATTGCGGCCGCTGAATTTACCGGCGAGGAGGGGCAGATGCCATGGCAGGTCGCGGATTGCTACGACCGCGACGGATATACGGTCGTCAGGAACGCCCGTTTCCAGCGCATCCGCGGCGGGGCGCGAAAACGCCTGTTCGGTTCCAATGTGGACCTGATGAAATATCCGCTGATGTTCTGGGACAAGGAATGTTCGCTCGGGGAGAACATCCATCAGCCTTTGCCCTACCAGCGCAATTTTTCCCCTATCTTCGGTGTCCTGCTGCATTTCAAGTTTTTTTCCGACTATCAGGAGCGCGTGCAGGAGGCGATCTCGAGCGGGCAGCACTTCGGTGGCGCCCAGGAATACGTGAAGATCATGCAGAAGATTTCTGCCGATCGCGAAATCGAGTTCGGCTATCCGGGAAGCGCGCACTTCCGCGACCCCGGCCAATTTGTCGAGCAGGGGTTTGCGGCGTCTCCCTTCGACGGGTCCGGTGGCGGCGGTCATGTCTAAGCTTCCGATATCGGCTTTCATCATCTGCCAGGACGAGGAACGCTATCTCGGCAACTGCATCGAGAGCCTTGCCGACTTTTCCGACATCGTCATCGTCGATTCAGGGTCGTCCGACGGCACGATCCGTCTCGTCCAGTCCTATATCGACAGCGGGTGGCCGATCAGGCTCTTTCACGAGCGATGGCGCGGTTACGCGGCCCAGAAGCAGTTTGCCCTGGAGCTTTGCCGGGAGAAATGGTGCTTCAGCATCGATGCCGACGAGCGGCTCGATCAGCCATTGCGGAAATTGCTTCCCGAACTGATCGCGGCGGACGAGGAGATTGTCGGCTGGAGGATGGCGCGGCGCCCCTATCTGATCGGCTACGGTTATACGCCGGAGCGGGTGAGAGAACGCAAGATCCTGAGGTTGATCCGAAAGGGCAAGGGAGCGTTCGACCTGACGCAGGCGGTGCACGAAGGTATCGTTCCTGAGGGGCGGGTGGAGAAAACGAAGGCGGGCAGCCTGCTGCACTACCGGCCGATCGTCATCGACGAACAAATTCTCAAGGAAAACAAATATTCCACGCTCAAGGCGGACCAGAAGTTTGCAGCGGGCAAGAAACCGAAGCCGATCAAGCTGCTCGTCTCGCCGTTGCTTTACTTCTACCGGCTGTATCTGAGAAACGGGCTCTGGCGCTGCGGGGCGCCCGGGTTCATCGAGGCGATGACGGTCGCCGTCTATGCGTTTCTCACCGAAGCCAAACTATACCAGCGTCAGGCGCTCAAGGAGCGGCCGAACAGGGACGACGCGCCGACGCGTTGATGGAGAATTCTATGAAGGTCCTGCACATCCATTTCGGGAAAGAAGGCGGTGCGGAACGGTTCCTGGTCAATCTCGCCCATTCGCTTCACGGGCGCGGCGTCGAACAGCGGATGCTGATCCGACCCGACCGGACCTGGAAAGAAGAAATCGGCCGGTACGGACAGGTCTACGAGGGCATCTTCCGGCGGTATTCGCCGTCCCGTTTCCTCTTTGCTGCCCGGCTTAGGCTGATCCTCAGGGATTTCCAGCCGGATGTCATCCTGGCATGGCAGATGCGTGCGAGCCGTGCCTTGCCGAACTACAAGAAAGCCAGGCGGATATCCCGCCTCGGCGACTACCCGCACCATCTGAACTACTACCGCAACGCCGAGATCCTTGTCTGCAACACGCCGGACATTGCCCGTAAGGTCGGCGAACTCGGCTGGCAACGCGGGTTGGAGGTAATCACCAACTTCACCTATTCGCTTCCTGGCCCGGTGGTCTCCCGTGAGGCGCTCCAGACGCCAGACGACGCCTTTGTGGTGGTCGGCATGGGACGGTTTGTTCGCCGAAAAGGGTTTCACACGCTCGTTCAGGCCATGGCGAAGGTGGAAAACGCCTATCTCTGGCTCCTTGGCGAAGGCGTAGAGCGGGAGAACCTGGAACGTCAGGTGGATGAGCTCGGCATCAGGGATCGCGTCCGCTTCGCGGGCTGGCAGACGAATGTCTATTCCTTCCTGGCCGCCGCCGATGTGCTTGCCGTGCCGTCGACGCACGAGCCGCTGGGCAATGTGTGCCTGGAGGGCTGGTGTGCTGAGAAACCGATCGTCTCCACGCGGTCGGAAGGTCCTTCCTGGATGATGAGCGACGAAAAGGACGGCCTTTTGGTGGATTGCGAGGATTTCGAAGCGCTGGCAGCGGCGATCCGGCGCATCAGGGACGATCCTGCGCTCAGGCAGCGTCTGGTGGAAGGCGGGCGGCAGACCATGCGGGAGCGGTTTTCCGAAGAGGCGGTCACCGACGCTTATCTGCGCCTGTTTGAAACGGGCACCAGCAAGCCATGAGGATCCACCACTACCATTTCGGCAAGGAAGGCGGCCTCGAGCGTTTCTTCACGCACCTCGCCAACGCGCTGGCCCGCCGGGGCGTGGAGCAGCGGGCGATCATCCGGCCCGGGCGCAGCTGGCGCAAGGATATCGAAAACGTCGTCACGATCACGGAGAGCAATTTCCGCAACATCTCCCTCGACCGCTATCTGCTGCCCTTGAAGGCAAAGCGGCTTGCCGAGCGTGAGAAACCCGATGCGCTGATGGCCTGGGGCACCCGCGGCAGCGAACTCCTGCCGGCCTATCCCGGCTGCATCAAGATTTCGCGTCTTGGGGATTATCCGAAGAGGCTCAGCTATTTCCGCAATACGGATGTGATCGTCTGCCTGACGCCGGCAATGGCCGACCACGTGCGAGGCCTCGGCTGGACGCGTCGCATCGAGGTGATCGCCAACTTCACCAGTACCCAAGCCGTTGCCCCGATCGCGCGGTCCGCGGTGAATACGCCGGAAGGCGTTCCGCTTGTCATGGCCATGGGGCGTTTTGTGAAGCGGAAGGGTTTTCATACGCTGATCGAGGCGCTGGCGACCTTGCCGGATGTCTGGTTATGGCTAGCGGGCGAGGGCGAGGAAGGTGAGGCGCTCCAGGTGCTCGTGCGCGAGCGGGGAATGACCGAGCGGGTGCGTTTCCTCGGCTGGCAGACCGATACGCGGCCCTATGTCGCTGCGGCGGATGTCTTTGCAATGCCGTCCAGCCATGAACCGCTCGGCAATGTCATATTCGAGGTCTGGGCGCAGAGGCGGCCGATCGTTGCCACACGGGCGGAAGGACCGAGCTGGTGCATCCGCGACCGCGAAAGCGGTCTGCTGGTCGACATCGGCGACGCAGATGGCCTGGCTGGTGCCATTTCCCAGGTTCTCAGCGACGAGAAGCTTGCGGCCAGCCTGGTTGAGGGCGCCTCCAGGACGCTGGTTGAGCGCTTCAGCGAAGAAGCGATCACCAACACCTATATCGAGCTTTTCAAGCAGAAGCCGTGATCCGGTAGGTGTTGCCGAGGCGTTTTGCCTCGCCCTCGATGCTGAAATTTTCCAATGCATGAGCCCGCGAGCAGGCGGAGGCTGCATGTCTGCGGCTTTCGTCATCCATGAAGGAGACTGCGGCTTCGGTCATCGCATCGACACTGCCGCTTTCAACGATCACGCCGGTCTCCCGGTCTCCCGTCACCAGAAGCTCCGGAAAAGCGCCGACATCGGTGGCGATGACGGGCAGGGCGGTCGCCATGGCTTCGAGGGGCGTGAGCCCGAACCCTTCCCAGCGCTGCGGCGCGATGAAGAGGTCGAGCGCCCGGTACCATTCGTTGATGTTGGTATGTTCGCCAACGAAAAGGATGCGGTCGGCAAGGCCCGCTGCGGCCACTTTCGCCTTCAGGCCGCTTTCGAACTCCACATGAGGGCCGGTGGCGCGTCCTGCGACGATCGCCGCCCAGTCGGGCCGGTCCGGCAAGAGGCGGATCATCGAATCGACGAAAACATCCGTGCCCTTCTGGTGCCGCACACGTCCGAAGCAGCCGACGAATTTTTTGGTCGGGTCCAGTCCTCGGGCGCGTTTCGCCTCCGCCTTGTCGGCGGGCGGCGAGAAACGATCGGTATCGATGCCATGCAGGATCACCGTATTCGGTACGGCAAGATAGTCGGCCGTCTTGCTGCTGGTCGCGATCACGGCGTCCATCTTCGAGATCAGCCATTTGGTCCAGCCGGTATGGCGTCGCTGCGAGGCGGATGTGAAGACGATCTTCAGCGGCATGCGCAGCACATCCCGCATCAGGATGGCCGGCAGCATTTCGATATTGCGGCGCGCATGCCAGACGCGGCATCGCTTGCCGCGCGGGGGAATCCAGAACGCCCAGAGATCGCGGTAGCGGATATGCGGCAGATCGGCAGGCAATCCCGGACCGAGCGTTGCAACCTTCTGACCGAGCGATCTCTGTACGGGCACGAGCTGGATGATCGTCGAGGTGACGCCGGAGAGCCGCCGCTTGAAATTCGGCGCAACGACTTCGACGTCACGAATATCCACGATGGCGGGATCGCCATTTTTCCCCACGGACAATCAGCCCCAGGAGACGGACAGAATCTCGTAGGCCTTGGAACCGCCGGGCGCGACAACTTCGATCGACTCGCCGGCTTCCTTGCCGATCATCGCGCGGGCAATGGGGGAAGAGATGGAGATGCGCCCAGCCTTCACATCGGCTTCCTGGTCGCCGACGATCTGGTAGGTCTTTTCCTCGTCGGTATCTTCGTCGACGAGCTTGACGGTGGCGCCGAACTTGATCTTCGAGCCGGACATCTTGGTGAGGTCTATGATCTCGGCGCGCGCCGTCAGGTCCTCAAGCTCGGTGATCCGGCCTTCGTTGTGGCTTTGGGCCTCCTTGGCGGCGTGATATTCGGCATTTTCCGAGAGGTCGCCGTGGGCGCGGGCTTCCGCAATCGCCTCGATGATACGGGGACGCTCCTCCTGCTGGCGCCAGCGCAGTTCTTCCTGCAGCTTGGCAAAACCATTCGGCGTCATCGGTACCTTATCAACCATTTCACTGTCCTTCAGACTCATGTCCGCGGATGCCGCGGACACAAAAAGAAACAGGTTCCGGAGTAAAACTTCGGAACCATCGTAAGATCAAAATTTTGCTCACTATAACAGAACTTCGACAACCAAAGCTAGGATTTTCGAACCCTGTCGAGGCGAACGCAAGTCCGCTCATGAGATTCCAAGCTCATCGGTTTGTCAATGTCTTGACTTTCTAAAATAGAACAAATAGTGAACATAACGATGAAGAAGTCGCTCAAAGAACGGTTGGCAATACTTTCCGACGCCGCAAAATACGACGCTTCCTGCGCTTCGAGCGGAACGGTGAGGCGGGACTCCTCCTCTTCGGGAGGGCTTGGTTCTACGGAAGGTTCGGGGATCTGTCATGCCTATGCACCCGATGGCCGCTGCATTTCCCTTCTCAAGATCCTGCTTACGAATTTCTGCATCTATGACTGCGCCTATTGCGTCAATCGCTCCTCCAGCAATGTAGAAAGGGCTCGATTTACACCGCAGGAGGTGATCTGGCTGACGCTGGAGTTCTACCGGCGAAATTATATCGAAGGCCTGTTCCTGTCTTCGGGAATCATCCGCTCCTCCGATCACACGATGGAAGAGATGGTGCTGATCGCCCGAGAATTGCGAACCACGCACAATTTCAGGGGCTATATCCACCTGAAAACCATCCCGGAGGCGTCGGCACCTCTTATCGAGGAAGCCGGACTTTACGCCGACCGGTTGTCGATCAATATCGAGCTGCCCACCGACAATGGAATTGCCAAGTTCGCGCCGGAAAAGCGGCCGGATGGCATCCGGCAGTCGATGGGCAAGCTCCGTCTCAAGATCGAGGAAATGGCGGAGCCGACGCTGCAATCCAAACGACGGAAGAAATTTGCGCCGGCCGGACAGAGCACGCAGATGATCGTGGGCGCCGATGGCGCCAGCGATGCGACCATCCTTGGCACCAGCGCCAGGCTCTACGGAAGCTATGGTCTGAAGCGGGTCTATTATTCTGCATTCAGTCCCATTCCTGATTCGTCCAGGAACCTGCCGCTGATCAAGCCGCCGCTGATGCGCGAGCATCGACTCTATCAGGCGGACTGGCTTTACCGCTTCTACGGGTTCGAGATCGGCGAGATCACCGCAAGCCAGCCAGACGGCATGCTGGATCTTGATCTCGATCCCAAGCTTGCCTGGGCATTGGGACACCGGGAGCAGTTTCCCGTCGACGTGAACAGGGCAGACAAAGAGCGGCTGCTACGGGTGCCGGGTTTCGGCACCAAGACCGTCAAGGGCATTCTTTCGGCCCGCCGCTTCCGGCGGCTGAGGCTTGATGATCTCAAGCGGCTCGGCGTGTCGCTGAAGAAGGTCCAGCCGTTTATTACCTGCGAGGGCTGGACGCCGCATCGGCTTGTCGACCGGCCTGATCTTGCTGCCATGTTCCAGCCTAAACCGGAACAGCTCTCGCTTCTATGATGTACCGCTATTCGCTGAGAGGCAGGGGAGACCTTACCGAGTGGCGCGACGCGGCCCGAGCATATCTGATGGCGGGTATCGTCCCTGATGTCATCGAATGGCGGACCATGGACGATGCCGATGGTCTGTTCGGGTTTGACGACAACAACCTGCCGCCGCCTCATGAGGCGCATCCGCCGCTCTCCGTGCCGCCGTCCTTCATCCGGCTGGCGGGGGCAGTGATCTGTCATTCCGATCCGACACGTTTTGCTCTGCTCTACCGCTTGCTCTTTCGGTTGATGCATGGGCGGCATCTCCTGCAGATGGCATCCGATACCGACGTCGTCGCGGCGCAGCGCATGGCCAAGGCTGTCGGGCGGGACTACCACAAGATGACCGCTTTCGTTCGCTTCAAGGAGTTGCCGTTGCCGGCGGGGACTGCAGGACGCCGGCGATTCTTCTCCTGGTTCGAACCAGACCATTTCATCCTTGCGCGCGTAGCGCCTTTCTTCCAGCGCCGCTTCACGGACATGGATTGGCTGATTGCGACGCCGAAAGGCTCGGCCTCTTGGGACGGGGAGACTTTGAGGACCTGCGACGAGCCTGCGGAAAAACCTGATCTGAAGGATGAGACCGAGGATCTCTGGCGCACCTATTATGCATCCATCTTCAATCCGGCCCGGCTCAAGGTGAAGATGATGACAAAGGAGATGCCGAAGAAATACTGGAAGAACCTGCCGGAAGCTACGCTCATTCCGGATCTGATCGCGAATGCCGAAGCGAGCGTGATCGAGATGGGGAAAAGAGCGGCGAGTGAGCCGTTGCCCTTCCACCACCGCATCCAGGAGGCGGCAGCCAGGGCGCCGGTGCCGTCGGCCCCTGCTGCCGGCACTCTTTCGGCCCTCAAGCAGGAAGCACGGCACTGCACGCGCTGCGATATCCATTGTCTGGCAACCCAGACGGTTTTCGGGGATGGCCCAGCCGACGCCAGGGTGATGGTCGTTGGCGAACAACCCGGCGATCAGGAGGATCTTGCGGGCAAGCCGTTCGTGGGGCCGGCCGGAAAGCTCTTCAACGACACGCTTGCCGAAGCCGGCATCGACCGGCGTTCTCTCTATATTACCAACGCCGTTAAGCACTTCAAATACGTGCCGCGGGGCAAACGGCGGATCCATCAGAAGCCGAACATGGGCGAGATCAGGCAATGCCGCTGGTGGCTGATGCAGGAGCTTGAACTGGTGAAGCCGGAGGTCGTGGTGGCGATGGGCGCAACAGCCCTTTTTGCGTTGACCGATATGCGCCAGAAGCTCGAGGATGTGCGCGGAGAGCCCATGGCATTGGCTGATGGGCGCATACTCTTCGTGACCGTGCATCCAGCCTATCTTCTCCGGATTCCGGATGAGGCCCAGAGGATGAGAGAGCTGGACCGTTTCGGAAAAGATATGAATGCCGTCCAACGCCTTGTCAGAGCCCGTGCCCCTTATCGTTCCGGGCCGCCGAATGCCTCCTGAAAGGTTCGGCAAGTCGATCTTCCGGGCGATTATCCACCAGCCGAAATGGGCGTATTGTCATTTCCCGGATCACAAATGTATGCGACTGGCGCAGGCGCGGCGACACGGGCTCAGGTCTGGCTAAAAGCCATCAACCGCGATGATCGGCTGCCAGAGACATGGTGCCCACTTGTTCTTAAATGCCTTCAGCGTCGATCCTGGAGGGCTCGCCGATGACGAGGCGGCTGAGATATCTGATTGTCTCGATACTGATATCGCTTGTGATGTGGGCGACCATCGTCGCCATCGCGCTATTGGTGTGGCGACTGATCCGAGACTATTTTTGAAGCGAGATGCGGCGCCGACCGCGGGCGAACGCCGCGGCTTTTTAAGCAGCCCTTTGCCGGGCCCCCGAGCGGACGCCCCTTATGGAAGGGCGTCCATCGGAGATGGTGGAAACAGAGGCGTTCAGGCGAAATAGCTCTGCAGCGGGCGGACTTCGAGATTGCCTGCCTTCAACGCCCTGATGGCCATGGCTGCGGCTTCGGCGCCGGCCATGGTGGTGTAGTACGGTACCTTCTGCATCAGCGTGGCGCGGCGCAGCGATTTGGAATCCGAGATCGCCTTGTTGCCGTCCGTGGTGTTGATGACCAGCTGGACCTGACGGTTGCGGATCGCGTCTTCGATATGCGGCCGGCCTTCGAGAACCTTGTTGATCTTCGTGGCCTCGATGCCGTTTTCACCCAGGAAGCGCGCCGTGCCGCCGGTTGCCAGGACCTTGAAGCCGATTTCGGTCAGAATGCGGATCGCCGGCAGGACGCGGGCCTTGTCCTCATCGCGTACGGAGACGAAGACCGTGCCGGTGCGCGGCAGTTCCACGCCGGCGCCGAGCTGCGACTTGGCAAACGCAAGCGCAAAATCGGTGTCCAAGCCGATAACTTCCCCCGTCGAGCGCATTTCCGGCCCGAGCAGGGTATCCACGCCCGGGAATTTGGCGAACGGGAAGACAGCTTCCTTGACCGCGATGTGCTTCAGGTTGCGCGGGTCTGGCTTTTTGCCATAGGCGGCAAATGTCGGATCGAGCTTCTCGCCCGCCATGACGCGAGCGGCGAGCTTGGCGATCGGTGCACCGATGGTCTTGGCGACGAAGGGCACGGTGCGCGAGGCGCGCGGGTTGACTTCCAGCACGTAGACGGTGCCGTCCTTGATGGCGAACTGGACGTTCATCAGGCCAACAACGTTCAGAGCCTTGGCCATCGCTTTCGACTGGCGTTCCAGTTCATCGATGAGCTCCGGCGAGAGAGTGCGCGGCGGCAGCGAGCAGGCGCTATCGCCCGAATGGATGCCTGCTTCCTCGATATGCTCCATGATACCGGCGACATAGACGTCGGTGCCGTCGCAGAGGCAGTCGACGTCCACCTCGATCGCATGGGTGAGATAGCTGTCGAACAACAGCGGATTCTTGCCGAGCAGGGTGTTGATCTGGCCGGTCTTGTCATTCGGGTAACGCTGCTTGATGTCTTCCGGCACGAGGCCCGGAACGGTGTCGAGCAGGTAGGTCTGCAGCATCGATTCCGAATGGATGATCTGCATGGCGCGGCCGCCGAGGACGTAGGACGGGCGGACAACCAGAGGGAAGCCGATTTCGGCCGCGACCAGCCGGGCCTGCTCGACGGAGTAGGCGATACCGTTGTTCGGCTGGTTGAGATCGAGCTTCATCAGCAGCTTCTGGAAGCGGTCGCGGTCTTCGGCGAGGTCGATCATGTCGGGTGCCGTGCCGAGGATCGGGATGCCGTTCTTTTCGAGCGCCTCCGCAAGCTTCAGCGGCGTCTGGCCGCCGAACTGGACGATGACGCCGACCACTTCGCCTTTTTCCTGTTCAGCGCGCAGGATCTCGATGACGTCTTCCGCCGTCAGCGGCTCGAAATAGAGGCGGTCGGAGGTGTCGTAGTCGGTCGAGACGGTTTCCGGGTTGCAGTTGATCATGATCGCTTCATAACCCGCGTCCTTCAATGCGAAGGCGGCGTGGCAGCAGCAATAGTCGAACTCGATGCCCTGGCCGATGCGGTTCGGACCGCCGCCGAGGATAACGACCTTCTTTGCAGCGGAGACTTCCGCTTCGGAGCGGAGCGCACCGACGAAGGGCACTTCGTAGGTCGAATACATATAGGCGGTCGGGGAGGCGAATTCGGCAGCGCAGGTGTCGATCCGCTTGAAAACCGGGCGGACATTCAGCGAGTTGCGCAGTTCGGCCACTTCCTTGGGGCGCTTGCCGGTAAGGCTCGCAAGGCGGGCGTCGGAGAAGCCCATGGCCTTCAGCATGCGAAGGTTTTCGGCGTCCGTCGGCAGGCCATGTTCCCGGATGCGCTCTTCCATGTCGATGATCGCCTTGAGCTGGGCGATGAACCAGGGATCGATCTTGCAGGCTTCGTGCACTTCCGCTTCGGTCAGGCCGAGGCGGAGCGCCTGGGCCACCATGCGCAGGCGATCGGGGGTCGGCGTGCCGATCGCGGCGCGAATGGCGTTCTTGGAGTTTTCGCCGTCTTCGAGACCGGGAATCTCGATCTCGTCGAGACCGGTGAGCCCGGTTTCAAGGCCGCGCAAAGCCTTCTGCAGCGACTCCGCGAATGTGCGGCCGATCGCCATCACTTCGCCGACCGACTTCATCGCGGTGGTGAGCGTCGGCTCAGCGCCCGGGAACTTCTCGAAGGCGAAACGCGGGATCTTGGTGACCACATAGTCGATCGACGGTTCGAACGAGGCGGGCGTCGCACCGCCGGTGATGTCGTTTTCCAGTTCGTCCAGCGTGTAACCGACGGCGAGCTTTGCCGCGACCTTGGCAATCGGGAAGCCGGTCGCCTTGGAGGCGAGCGCGGAGGAGCGCGAGACGCGCGGGTTCATTTCGATGACGACGAGGCGGCCGTCGGCCGGGTTGACCGCGAACTGCACGTTGGAGCCGCCGGTCTCGACGCCGATCTCGCGCAGAACCGCAATCGAGGCGTTGCGCATCATCTGGTATTCCTTGTCGGTCAGCGTCAGCGCCGGCGCGACGGTAATGGAATCGCCCGTGTGGACGCCCATCGGATCGATGTTCTCGATCGAGCAGATGATGATGCAGTTGTCCGCCTTGTCGCGGATGACTTCCATCTCATACTCTTTCCAGCCGAGCACCGACTCTTCGATCAGCACCTCGGTGGTTGGCGAAGCATCGAGGCCGCCCGAGACGATCTCGAAAAATTCCGAGCGGTTGTAGGCAATGCCGCCGCCGGTGCCGCCGAGCGTGAAGGAGGGGCGGATGATCGCCGGCAGGCCGACATGATCGAGCGCCTGCGCGGCGATCGCCATGGCGTGGCTCATATAGCGCTGCTTGCGGTCGCTCTCGCCGAGATTCCAATGGTTTTCGAGGTCGTCGAGCGCCTTGTCCAGATCACCGCCCGAAAGGCGCTCGCGCAGCTTGGCGCGCTCGGCCTCATGGGTCTTGCGATCGGTGTCCTTGATGTCGGTGGCATTCGCCAGCATGGACTTCGGCGTCTCCAAACCGATCTTGGCCATGGCTTCGCGGAAGAGGGCGCGGTCCTCCGCCTTGTCGATGGCGGCTGGCTTGGCGCCGATCATTTCGACATTGTAGCGGTCCAGCACGCCCATGCGCTTGAGCGAGAGCGCGGTGTTCAGCGCCGTCTGGCCGCCCATGGTCGGCAGGAGCGCGTCAGGACGCTCCTTGGCGATGATCTTGGCGACGACTTCCGGGGTGATCGGCTCGACATAAGTCGCATCCGCGAGACCGGGATCGGTCATGATGGTCGCCGGGTTGGAGTTCACCAGGATGACCCGGTAACCTTCCTCCTTCAGCGCCTTGCAGGCCTGGGTGCCAGAATAGTCGAACTCGCATGCCTGACCGATGACGATCGGACCCGCGCCGATGATGAGGATCGATTTCAAATCTTGGCGCTTGGGCATGGGTATCTTTCCGCTTTTTCCTGCGCGAAAAACCGGCACGGTGTGGAATACCACCGGTCGGGTCGCGCGAGCATGTCTTTTCAGGCTAGACGCGGCTTATAGGCAAATGTTTTGGCGAACGGAACCCCATAAATCGCCAAATCGACAGAAAGCTCACCCGTGCCGGATGTCGGTTCCGTCCGTGCGGACCGCCGGAGCCTGGGACCTTCAATCGGCAATCATGCGCGGGAGGGGTTGCGGTCGATGCCGATAAACGAATCGAGCGACCACCGGCCGGGGCCTAAAGCCATGATGCCCAATGCCATCGCTGCCCATGTCAGATGGATGGGCCAGCCGTCGGGAACAGTCAACTGAATGACGAGCGTCATCAGGAGAACAGCGAGCGCGGCTCCACGCGTGACCAAACCAAGCACGAGAAGGAGCGGCAGCAGGATTTCAGCCGAGGCGGACATGAAGGCGACGGTACCGGGGAAGGGATACGGATATGGGCCTCCCGGCAGATGCAACTGGAACTCGGAGGAGAAGAGCAGGACGGCGACATCGTTCAGCTGCAGGAAGCCGTCCCATTTGTTTATTCCGGAACGCCAGAACGGTACCGCAAGGGCGACCCTCAGGGCGAACTGCGTCAAGGGCATGGGCACGAGCCTTGTGATGAATGCGTAGGCAGCACTTACCGAGGGCCGGAAGCCGGAGCCGGTTGTGAGGGCGGGGCTCTGTTTCGTCTTCATCTTCCCACTCCTATCCTGGAAACATCGGAAAAGGCGCCGACCTCGATAATGCCGGATATGGCGGACGCAAGGTCGAAATCGGGGCAGACGGCAAACGCGTCGCCCGCCGCCTCGGCGAGAGTGCCTCCCGCAATCAGCCGCGCGAGCATGAGTGCCGCGCCAGGCGAGAGCTTACGGACTTCCACGTCCAATGCGGGCCGGGTTATCAGCGTCCATTCGGGCTCCGTCGCCGTGATGGGCCCGACCGGATCATCACTTCGATTTGCCGAAAAGATGGTGAATGCGGGATATTGCGAGCGGAGAAGGCGGGTCGCCGGATGGGCGACGAAACGGAGATCGCCGATACTCGCCGGCGCCGGCAAAATCAGCGCTTCCGCGGCAAGCACGGCTTCATCGGCAGCGTGATAGGCGTCGAGCCAGGCGCGCTCGATGCGCGCGACATCCGCCAGCCACGGCATCGAGCGGGCGTATTCGTATTGCGCAATGAAATCAGGAAATTCTCGCCCGTACTCAAAAAGCAGCGGTGATGCGGGCGGAGTTTCGCGGATATGGAAGCGGGCCATTGCCCGGAAAAAGTCCGGACCGGTTATGCGCTGGGTCGCCGGGAAGACCGCGGCAAGCGCCTCGATCAAGCTGACCACGACATTGTTGCGGTAGATATTGAACCGCCGCTCCACATCTTTCCCTCCAGGCGCCTGAACGTCAGGCGGTGGCGATCGACGGGGGTCGAGCAGGCATGATGAAAATGCCTGCGAATAGGCGTCGGATCCGGCGATGCCGGCATCAGAAGGCTGCATGGCGGGCTTCCCTTCCATGGCTGGACGAATGCCGATCGAGGATCGCCTGCGCGGCGGCCGCTTCCTTTTCAAGCGTGATCCAGGCCGGAATTGCACTGTCCCATTCGACAAGGGTGGGGATCGGGCCGGTTCGGCATATGACGGTTTCGAACAATTGCCAGACGGCATCGCATACGGGCCCGTCATGGCTGTCGATCAGCAGCGTTCCGCCGTCCTCGTCGCTTTGCGCCTTGTGGCCTGCAAGATGGATTTCCTCGACGAGATCGAGCGGATAGTCCGCCAGATAGTCGAGCGGCGACGAGCTCAAGTTCGCCGCCGAAACGAAGACATTGTTGACGTCCAGAAGCAGGCCGCAGCCGGTCCGTTTCGTCAGAGCCCGGATGAATTCCGTTTCCGCCATCGTCGACTCCTTGAAGGAGAGATAGCTGGACGGGTTTTCCAGGAGGATCGGGCGGCCGATCGTCTGCTGGACTTCATCGATGTGGTCAGCCACATGCCGCAATGTCTGGTCGTTGTATGGCAACGGCAGGAGATCGTTGAAATAGGTGGTCTCGTGTGTCGACCAGGCCAGGTGTTCGGAAACCAGCGCGGGCTCGTAGCGATCAACCAGGGCCTTGAAGCGCGCCAGGTGCTCCCGGTCGAGCGGGCGGGGGCCGCCGATCGACATGCATACGCCGTGGACGGAAAGCGGATAGTCCTGGCGGATGCGGGACAGCGCCTGATGTGGCGGACCTCCCGATCCCATATAGTTCTCGGCATGGACTTCGAAGAAGCCGCGTTTCGGAAATTGCTCCAAAATCGCGGGAAGATGCTCTGGTTTGAAGCTTGTTCCTGCCTGCCCGTCGGCCCGGAAAGGCGGAAAGCGAAGGGCACCGTGCCCGATGTCATGCGCGTTCGGATTCATTGTATCCCTCCGCTTTCCGAAAATCAGCAATCAGGAAGGTCGGCAATCACGAAGGAATGTCGCGAGTGAGAGCCTGCTTCGATCCCATGCGGTTTCCCGGCAGTTGCATGGTCTCGCAGGTTCCCCCGTTGACGAATTTCCAGGCATTGCCCTGATAGTCGACCGTCGAGGTGCCCTGGCAGGTGGTTCCCGGGCCTGCGGCGCAATCGTTCTGCCCCTTCATTGCGACGCCGAAGCATTTCTCCTTGCCGGCATCCATCGCCGACTTGACTTCCGCCTGCGACAGGGGGGCGGCATAAGCGATCGATGACAGGGCCGATGCGACGGCCGCCGCGAGCATGGCCGTTGTTACTGATGTACCTGTTGACATATCGTCTCCTCCAGAGAGCGAGTGTGGGTGTGCGTCTCAGCGCACATCGGCTTATTCGTCAGGAGGAGAGTGAGGTTACACCCAGAAGGAACACGACTTCGTGATGACCTTACGGGGCGGGACGGATGCCCGTGCCGACAGCCGCTTTACCCCGGAAACCGCTTGAAGCGCTGGCGCACCGCTTCCAGATTGGGCCGGCTGACCGGGATCTCGGAACCGTCCGACATGATGACAAGCAGCTTGCCGTTGTCCCGCATCAGTTTTTCGACCTGCGCTTCCGCCACCCAATGCGAGCGGTGTACCTGCAGGCCCGGCGTGTCCCCGAGCTCTTTCAGCGCGTCGGCAAAGCGCAGGAGGATGAGTTCCCGGCCGCGGAGGGTGATCACCTCGGTATAATGATCCTCGACGGATAGGCGCACGAGCGGCCCGCGGTTCTGCGGTTTCAGCCGTCCAAGGATTTCCGGGCCGGACGGCTGTCTGGCAGCAGGAGGAGCGAGGGCGGCCGGCGGCTCTGACGAGGCGGGGTAGGTGGCCGCTGCGGCGATCTGACGATGCATGGCCGTATAGGTGAGCAGACAGAAGAGGGCGCAGAGCGGAAGGGCGACAAGGGCGCGGCGCAAACCGTTGCCGGTTTCCGCCCAATCCCCCGTGAACGCGAAGTCGATGAGGCCGAGCGCAAAGCCGATCGGCAAGGCTGCAACCAGCGAGCCGATCATCATGCGCAGCAGCGTATTGCCGAGCCGTTCGCGCAGGAGGACCTCGGCGGCCAGGGAAAAGGTAATCGCGATCGCCCAGGTAGCGGCATGTACGATCAACCAGTAGCCGAGCCGGACACCGAACGTCATGCGTTCGAACGTGCCGTACGGACCGCTGACGGCGAAGATGAGGACCACCAGCGCAAAGGTCGCCCAAAAGCGCCGGGACCGGATGAAAAGCTGCAATTCACGAAGCGTGGAGCTGAAAAACAGGTGACTCACGAAGTTGATCCGCCGTCTGCGCCATTCCGTTTGAGGACGGGTCAGTCATGGCGGAAACAGACGCCGAGTTCAATCGCCGGATAACTTGGAAAAGGTCGCCATGAATTTTCAACCGCTTCTCGACGCTCCGATTGCCGTGCAGATCCATGTCGCGGCGGTACTGCCGGCAGCCGTGCTTGGCGCTTACATCCTCCTCAACCGCAAGGGCACGCCGCGGCATCGGCTGCTCGGAAAGATCTGGATGATGCTGATGGTGATGACCTCGCTCTCCAGCTTCTTCATCCACGAGATCAATCTTTTCCACGGTTTCAGCCCGATCCATCTCCTGTCGATTTCCGTGCTCGTTGGGGCGTGGCGGGCCATCACTGCCGCGCGCGCCAAAAATATCCGGGCGCACAAGGCGGCGGTCATCGGCATGTATTTCGGCGGCATCGTGATCGCCGGCCTCTTCACGCTGCTGCCCGGCCGCATCATGAATGCCGTCGTTTTCTCGGGCGGACCGAACTGGGTCATGATGCTTACCTTTGCCGCTATCGCCGCGATGTTCATCTTGCATCGGCGGCTTGCATCCGGTGGCGCCTGATCGGACAAAATTTCGCGAACCGTACCGATATCAGCCTTGCTGTCATGGACAGCCGCGGCCTGCGGGCATAAACACCGGCCAATAAGGAAACTTGCCGCAACGGCCATCGATGAGGACCGCTTGCGCGGAGGAACCCAGATGGCCGATGCAACTTCGAAACCTGTCGCCGCTGCCGCAGCGGAGGTGACGGTACTGCCGATCATCCTGGCGGTCAGCTTCTGCCATATGCTGAACGACATCATGCAGTCGATGATTTCGGCAATCTATCCGATGCTGAAGGCCGACTTTGCGCTCGATTTCTGGCAGATCGGCATCCTGACGCTTGCGTTCCAATGCACCGCATCGCTGCTGCAGCCGGTGATCGGCATCGTCACCGACAAGAAGCCTTTTCCCTATTCGCTGCCGTTTGGCATGGGGTCGACCTTTATCGGCCTTTTCATCCTGGCCTGGTCGCAATCCTATCTGATGCTGGTGGTCGCCGCGTCGCTGATCGGCATCGGCTCGGCCGTCTTCCATCCGGAATCTTCCCGCGTCGCGCGGCTTGCCTCCGGGGGGCGTTACGGTTTTGCGCAGGCGACATTCCAGGTCGGCGGCAATTTCGGCCAGTCGATCGGTCCGCTGCTTGCCGCCTTCATCATCGTCCCGAACGGGCAGGGGAGTGTTGCCTGGTTCTCGGTCATTGCCATGCTGGGGATATTCATCCTGGCCTGGGTCGCGCGCTGGTACAAGGCGCATATGGCGGCGAACAAGGGCCGGAAAAGGATTTTGAACGCGCACAGCCTGTCGAAGCGGACGGTGGCGACGGCACTCGTGGTGCTGGCGTTGCTGACCTTTTCCAAGAACATCTATATGGCGAGCATCAGCAGCTATTACACGTTCTTCGTGATCGAGCGTTTCGGCGTTACGGTGCAGCAGTCGCAGATCATGCTCTTCATCTTCCTCGGTGCCGTGGCGCTCGGAACGGTCATCGGTGGCCCGATCGGCGACCGGTTCGGCACGAAGGTGGTGATCTGGTTCTCGATCCTCGGCGCGTTGCCCTTCACGCTCGCCATGCCGTTTGCGAACCTGCCCGTCACCATCGCACTTTCGGCGATTGTCGGCTTCATCATGGCCTCGTCCTTTCCGGCCATTGTCGTCATGGCGCAGGAACTGGTGCCCGGGCGCGTCGGCATGATCGCCGGCATCTTTTTCGGGCTCGCCTTCGGCATCGCTGGTATCGCGGCAGCTGTGCTCGGCGTTTTTGCCGACCTCTACGGGATCAGTTTCGTCTACACCCTCTGTGCGTTCCTTCCGGCGCTCGGCCTGCTGACGGTTTTCCTGCCCGGCAAGAGGGCCTTGAGGGTCGCTTGAGAGAGGAAAAATCTCCATTATAGGTAATGGGATGGATCGCCTTTGCGGTCATCCGCATTATATCGCGTAATGGCGCAGTGTCGCCGAACAGGAGAGCGCCAGATGGAATGGAGAGGCCGCCGTCAATCGGACAATGTCGAGGACCGACGCGGTGCCTCCGCGGGTGGTTCCCTGGGGCGAGGCGGATTCCGAATTCCGATCGGCGGCGGCGGGCGCCGCGGCGGCGGGATCGGGATCGGCGGCATCGTTCTCATCCTGATCATCAGCTGGATTCTCGGTATCAATCCCCTGACGCTGCTTTCCGGCGGCGACATTGGTCTCGATGGCTCCGGCACGCAGCAGCAGACAACCAGAGCGCCCGCAAACGACGATACAACCGCCTTTGTTCGGACGGTTCTTGCCGAAACCGAGGATACTTGGAACGGCATTTTCCAGGCAAACGGCCAGAACTACCAGGAACCCAGCCTGGTGCTGTTTTCCGGACAGGTGAATTCCGCCTGCGGCTTTGCCTCGTCCGCGACAGGCCCCTTCTACTGCCCCACCGATCGCAAGGTCTATCTGGACACGGAATTCTTCGGGGAGCTCGAGCAGCGGTTCGACGCGGCCGGTGACTTCGCGGAAGCCTATGTGGTGGCGCATGAGGTCGGACATCACGTGCAGAACCTTCTCGGCATCCTGCCGCGCTTCAATCAGGCCCGTCAGCGGATGAGCGAGACGGAGGCAAACCAGATGTCGGTCCGGGTCGAATTGCAGGCGGATTGCTTTGCCGGCGTCTGGGGCAAGTTCACGGAGCAAAGGGGCATTCTGGAACGCGGCGATCTGGAAGAGGCACTGAATGCCGCGCAGCAGATCGGCGACGACACGCTGCAGAAGCGCAGCCAGGGCTATGTGGTGCCGGAAAGCTTTAACCACGGAACCTCAGAACAGCGCATGCGCTGGTTCAAGCGCGGTTTCGATACCGGCGACATGAAGGCCTGCGACACGTTCTCCGGGGATGTGTGAAGACTAAGTTTCCGGTTTTGGTTTCAGCCCAGGATACACCTTGTGAGCCGGCGGTGCGGCATCTCCAACCCTCTCCTTGCGGGGAGGGATGGCCGGCAGGTCAGAGGAGGCGGCAGCCCGCATCGGCGGCGATCGGTGTAGAAAAATTCGAATCCGCTTAGCCAGATCAGTAACTTAACCCCTTTCTCATCCCCACCCCCCGCATCCATGCCTACAATTGCACCGCTTCCGTCGCCGGAGTGTTTCGCGAGACGTTCGCGGGCAGGCGGGAGCCGGCGCTTCCATCGGACCCGTAACGTGCGGGAAAGGTGGAAGAGGTGAAAGCCATGGAAGGAGACCGGGCAGCCGGACTTCCTCCTATCAAGCCTCCCCCTGGCCGCAGGGCCAGGTTCGGTATAGCCGTGCAAGTGGCAAGGTTTCCCGAAAGGAGACCGCGAATGAAGCCACGCAGCGAGGCGAGGTGATCACCTGTAGGGGCAGGACACCCCGAGAGAACGCCGAAGGCCACGCGAATGCGGAGCCATACTATACAATTCCAATGAGGTTCCGCATTCGTGTGGGCTCTCCGATCTTTGAAACCACGGGCGGGTTCGCCGCGTGCCCTTCTGGCATGTCCATCGACTCCCCCTCCACGAAGCCTACTTGTACATGCCCTCGCGCAGGTTGATGCCGTATTCCACATAGGCCTTCATCGCGCAGAGCATCTGAGACCAGCCCTGGCAATTGCCGTAGGATGCCGCCAGCCCGCCGGGTGTTTCCCTCCAGCCTTCTTCGGCGATGGTGACCAGCGTACGGTTGTCCTCGAGCGGTTCGAAAGTCATGGTCACCGTCGTGAAATAGTCCGAGGGCTTTACGTTTTCCGGACCCTCTTCCGCAGCGTTGCCTTCGTGAGCCGCCCATCGCAGCACGATTTCCCTGTTCTTTTCGACTTTGACGACTTGAACGGGGAAGGCGCCGGGAAAGTCGTGGAAATCCCATGTGACGGTTGCACCTGTTTCCAGCCGGCCCTGAGCGCCGCCGGTTGTGAAATACCCTGACAGTCTCTTCGGGTCGGCGACGGCCTCGAACACGTCCTCGACCGGCTTCGCAATCCGGCCCGATACCTTGAATTTCAGTTCCATCGCTCTTCTCCCTGGTTTTTGATGAAATAATGTTATAAAAAAATAACATGTCAAGCCACGAAAGAAGTAACGGACTTTCTGCTGGTTTGCGGGACGATTCAGGATGGATGGTGATTACAGCCTCGGCCGGGCGAGGCTGGATCCGCCGGATCAACGGATCAGGAACGCAGACCCATAGAGCCCGAGCGCGAAAACCGTGTGAGCGGCAAGATTGAGAAAGCGGACCTTGTTCGGCTTCGGCGTCTTCGATGCGGCCCAGCCGATCCCCATGCCGGGTTGCATGAGGAACCAGCCGGCGGCGACCGTGACGATGCCGAAAATCCATGCGGGCACGAAGGTCGGAGCAGAGAACCGGCCGGGCCCGACGATGAAGGCGAAAACCGCTCCATAGAGGATGCCGACCGCATAATGGCCGGCCCAGCCGAGCGCCAGTTCGTGGGCATAGGGTTCTGCTGCGGCGATGTTTTCATGAAACACGGTTCCGCGGGAGAGATGCCAGAACCAGCGTCCGCCCGGCGCCCAGTTGGCATTGGGCTGGCCGAAAAACCGGTGCAGCAGGATGGCCCAGAGGTCCATGAGGATGGTGGCGCCGATGCCGATCAAAATGCCGCGCCAGAGGAGTTCGAACATGGGAAAGCCGCCATAGAAGAGGAATTCCTCTCTATGGTCTCCGGCCGTAAATGTCGAGCCGGGTTCTGCGGACAGGGGATATCCGTGGTTGCCGTGGCGGGCGTCGCTCCGCCGTCGTCAAGCGACTTGACCGGAAACGGTGTGCCGCTCCCTTGCTTCAAGGCGGGACAGCGGCGGACGCCGTGATCCCTATTCAATCTGCTCATCCTCCCATCAAAAACTTTGAAATGTTCACGGATTGTTTCCCTTTCAGTTTGCCGGTATGTAGGCTGCCCGGCGACCCGGTCGTCTTTCCAGAAACCACAAGATCCTAGAGAGACATCCGATGCTCGATCCGAAATTCGTTCGCCGCGGTCTTTTTCTCGTCTTCATGATCCTGTTCCTGGACGTCATCGGGATCGCGATCATCATGCCCGTGTTGCCGACGTTCCTGCGGGAGTTGACGGGGGACGACATGAGCGCTGCCGCCGTCGACGGCGGCTGGCTTCTCCTGATCTATTCTGCCATGCAGTTCCTGTTCGCACCGCTCCTCGGAAACCTGAGCGACCGTTTCGGGCGGCGACCGATCCTCTTGGCCTCCGTCCTCACCTTCGCGCTCGACAATCTGATCTGCGCGGCTGCGACGAGCTTCTGGATGCTGTTCGTGGGGCGCGTGCTGGCCGGCATTTCCGGCGGAAGTTTCGCGACCTGCTCGGCCTATATCGCCGACATCAGCAATGATGAGAACCGCGCCAAGAATTTCGGCCTGATCGGCATCGCATTCGGGGTCGGCTTTACGGTCGGACCTGTCATCGGCGGCTTGCTGGGGGAACTGGGGCCACGCGTGCCATTTCTAGGCGCCGGTCTCCTGTCGCTTGCCAATTTCATCGCTGCCTGGTTTCTGCTGCCGGAGACGCTCGACAGGGCCAACCGCAGGACGTTTGAATGGCGGCGGGCAAATCCGCTCGGAGCATTGCGCCAGATGCGCCATTATCCGGGCATCGGCTGGGTCATGCTGGTGATGTTTCTCTACTGGCAGGCGCATGCTGTCTATCCTTCCGTCTGGTCGTTTGTCTCCGCCTATCGCTACGGCTGGAGCGAAGGCCAGATCGGTCTGTCGCTCGGCCTTTTCGGGATCTGCGCGGCGCTCGTCATGGCATTTGTCCTGCCGAAGCTCGTGCCGGTTCTCGGCGAGTGGAAGACGGCGGTTCTTGGCCTTGTCTTCTCGTGCCTTGGATTGACGGGATATGCCTTCGCCTGGGAAGGCTGGATGGTCTATGCGATCATCCTTGCGACCACGATCGAAAATATCGCCGACCCGCCGCTGAGAAGCATTGCAGCCGGCAAGGTTCCCCCGTCGGCGCAAGGCGAATTGCAGGGTGCGATGGCCAGCCTCACGAGCCTGACGACGATCCTCGGCCCCGCGATTTTTACGCAACTCTTCAGTGCCTTTACCGGTCCGAGGGCGGCGGTCGAGTTCGCGGGCGCACCCTATCTGATGGCAGCAATCTTCATGCTGGTGGCCGTTTTAGTGTTTTTGAGCAAGATTTCCAGGAAAACTCCGGTCGCTGTAGTCGATAATGAGCTCAGCCATCAGATTTCTTGAAGAGACGGCCAAAAATTTTGCTGAATCGCGGCAAAGTGTTGCCGCCTGACGAATGCTTCTTTATACGCGAAGCTTCCGCCGCTCGCCAGTTCCTGGAAGCGGCGTTTTTCGTCTGCGGAGGTGCCCATGTCGAGCTCGAGCCAAGCCATGACGTTCCATGCGGCCACGGACAACTCCTGGTCTTCGCATATGCGCGCGACCGTTGCCCTCGGCGTGCCGCTGGTGGGGGCGCAGCTTGCGCAGATGGCGATCCACACGACCGACGTCATCCTGGTCGGATGGCTCGGCACGACGGAACTCGCGTCCGTCGTGCTTGCAACGCAGATGTTCTTCATCGTCTTCATCTTCGGCACCGGTTTTACCAGCGCCGTCGTGCCGCTTGTCGCACAAGCTCTCGGGCATAGGGATGCGGTCCGTGTTCGCCGCTCCGTGCGTATGGGCTTCTGGATCGTTTTCGCCTACGGCGTTCTCACCGCGCCGCTCCTCTGGTTCTCAGAACCGATCCTGCTCAGGCTCGGCCAAGCGCCCGATGTCGCAGCTCTCGCGCAGAGCTATCTCAGGATCGCTCAATGGGGCATCTTTCCCGCGCTCGGATTGATGGCGCTTCGCAGCTTCGTCACGGGCCTCGAGAAAGGTAGCATCGTGCTTTATGTCACGATCGGCATGTTCCTGATGAACGCAGCGGTGGCCTATACGCTGATTTTCGGGCATTTCGGCGCGCCGGCGCTAGGGCTGCACGGGGCAGCGATCGCGGCGGTGAGCGCCAATCTCTGCGGCTTCCTGATTGCCGTCGTCTATGTGGAAAGCCAGCCGCGGATGCGAGCCTACGAGGTCTTCGTGCGGTTCTGGCGCCCCGACTGGGCCATGGTCCGCGAGATCGTAGCGCTTGGTTTGCCGATCAGCTTCACCATTCTGGCGGAAACCAGCCTGTTTTCTGCAGCCTCACTGCTGATGGGCATGATCGGCAAACTGGAGCTTGCCGCGCACGGTATCGCGCTGCAGCTTGCCTCGATCGCCTTCATGATCCCGCTCGGTCTTGCCCAGGTGGCGACGGTGCGGGTGGGGCTTGCCAATGGCCGGAACGATTCGGTGGGCATCAGGCGCGCGGCGGTCGCCGTGCTGGGCGTCGGTATCTTCTTCACCGCGATCGGCAGCGTGCTTTACGCGGCAGTGCCACGCGCTCTCGGCGCCCTGTTCCTCGATACCCGGCAGGCAGATGCGGAAACCGTGCTGGCCCTTGCCGTGCCGTTGATCGCAATTGCCGGCGCGTTCCAGCTCGTCGACGGCCTGCAGGCGGTGGGAGCCGGGCTGCTGCGCGGCGTCAAGGATACCAAGGTGCCGATGATTCTCGCTCTCATCGCCTATTGGCCGATCGGTTTTGCCTGCGCCTGGACTTTTGCCTTCCCGCTTGGTTTCGGGGGCGAGGGCGTCTGGTTCGGCTTCGTCCTCGGCCTCGCCGCAGCCGCCGTCTTTCTCTGCGGGCGGTTCTGGCTTCTCGTCCGCGCCCCGAAAACGGCTCGCTGAAGCGGCTGGCCATGACGCTTCAGGCTGGAAGAAGTTCGCGAAGCGTCACAGGCTGATAGAATCCCACATGAGCTTCGATGCCGAGTCGCCTGGTGAGGGCCTGGCGGTCGATGCCGGCCTCGGCATCCGATTTTGCGACTGCAGCAATAACCGGTTGAAGGACGTGTTCTCCTTCGAATTTTATGATGGTGAGGAGGTTGAACTCCCCCGGGCCAGAATGCTGCTCGAGGACCAGATCGTCGACAAAACCGGGCTGCGACCGGATGACCTCGTGCGTCCTCCTGATGAGGCGCATGAACTCGTCGCGGGCATCCTCCGGCACCGAGAACCTGTTGACGCGCACGACGCCTGCCTTGTGTATTTCGCTCATGGAAAAACCCCTGCTCGTGTTGAACAGGGGTCTTGTGCAGCCTCAAGTATGGTTGAGGTCAATAGGTCGTCAGCGACTTTTTTACAGCTTCAGGTCAGCGTTCGGCGAGAGCCGGTTCGCCCTTGCGCTCGCGAACGAGGTTGATAAAGCGGCGGAAGAGATAGTGGCTGTCCTGCGGTCCCGGCGAAGCTTCCGGATGATGCTGTACGGAAAAGACCGGCTTGCCGGAAAGACGCAGGCCGCAATTGGTGCCGTCGAAGAGCGAAATGTGAGTCTCTTCAACGCCTTCCGGCAGAGACTTCGAATCGACTGCGAAGCCGTGGTTCATCGAGACAATTTCCACCTTGCCGGTCGTGTGATCCTTGACCGGGTGATTGGCGCCGTGATGACCCTGGTGCATCTTTTCGGTCTTTGCCCCCAGCGCAAGGCCGAGGATCTGGTGGCCGAGGCAGATGCCGAAGGTCGGGATATCGGTCTTGATGACGTCCTGGATGACCGGCACCGCATACTGGCCGGTTGCAGCCGGATCGCCCGGGCCATTCGAGAGGAAGATGCCGTCCGGCTTCAGGGCCAGAATGTCTTCAGCCGAGGTCTGCGCCGGGACGACGGTGACCTTGCAATCAAGGCCGGCGAAGAGGCGCAGGATATTGCGCTTCACGCCGTAATCGACGCAAACAATATGGTACTTTGCGTCTTCCGGCTGGAGGTCGCTGTAGCTCTCGTTCCATACCCAAGGCGTTTGCGTCCACTGCGAGGACTGGCCGGAGGTGGCTTCCTTGGCGAGGTCAAGGCCTTCCAAGCCGCTCCATGCCTTGGCTTCGGCCTTCAGCGCCTCAATGTCGAAGACACCATTCTGATCGTGGGCGATCACCGCATTCGGCGCGCCGTTCTGGCGGATCCAGGCGGTCAGCGCGCGGGTATCTATGCCCGAAAGCCCAACGATGCCGCGGGCCCTCAACCAGGCGTCGAGATGCTTGGCGGCACGGTAGTTGGAGGGCTCGGTGATGTCGGCCTTGAAGATGACGCCGACCGCGCCGCGCCGGGCGGCGGGCGTCAGGTCCTCGATGTCTTCTTCATTGGTGCCGACATTGCCGATATGGGGGAAGGTGAAGGTGACGATCTGGCCGAGATAGGAAGGGTCGGTGAGGATTTCTTCGTAACCCGTCAGTGCCGTATTGAAGACCACTTCGGCGGGCACCTTGCCGGTCGCTCCGATTCCCGTTCCTTCGATCACCGTTCCGTCGGCAAGAACGAGTACGGCGGTGGGTTTTTTCGTGGTCCAAGGGGCGGTGGCTGGAGCGGTCGCAGTCATGTTCATCCTTCTGCCTCACCGGCCCCATCCCTTGAAGGGACAGGCTGTAAAGGCCATCTATGGTCGCAGGAACGGGCGCGCAGGATACCGGCGCTAGCCCTGACATTCTAAATCTCGTGCAGGTGCCGGAAAATAAACAAAGCGGGCGGGATGGTCAATCACGCGAACCGAAGAATCCCTGACGATTATCCTCGTCTGAATTCAAGGTCTTAAGTGAATTGAATTGATTGCCCTCGGCCCGTCGTCTATGACACCGGCTTGGATGACAAGGAAAAGCCACAATTCCCGAGGCCTGCGCTCGGCTTTTCCCAAGGAGAAAAATGATGATGCGCGACAAGCTTTCCGAAGCGCTCAAGAATGCGATGAAGGCCAAGGATACGCGCCGGCTTTCCACCGTGCGGCTGATTCAGACGGCCATCAAGGACCGTGACATTGCCAACCGCGGTGTGGGCAAGGATCCGGTCAGCGATGACGATATCCTGCAGATTCTGCAGAAGATGGTGAAGCAGCGGGAGGAATCCGCCAAGATTTACGAGGATGCCGGCCGCGCCGAACTTGCAACGCAGGAGCGCGAGGAAATCGGGGTCATCAAGGGCTTCATGCCGGAGCAGCTTTCAGATGAAAAGGTGCGCGGCCTCATTCAATCGGCGGTCACGGAAACTGGCGCACAGGGCCTGCGGGACATGGGCAAGGTCATGGCCGTCCTGAAGGAAAAATATCCGGGCCAGATGGATTTCGCCAAGGCTTCGGGCGTCGTGAAGGAACTTCTGAAGTAAGTTCACTGCACCAGTTGGAAAATCAGAAGGCGGGAACCCGATTTCGGATTCCCGCCTTCTTGCTTTTACTGATCGCTTGCAGCGACTGCGGATTTGCGCGTACCGCCCTGACCGCATGGCGGATAGTTGGAACCTGTGAATAGCGGGCACCATTTTTCTTCCTGGTGGCATTCGGTCGAGCCGGCGCTTATATGAAGTTTGGCTCAGAGGTGAAGATGCGCTTTTCCAACAGTTTTCTCGACGAAATCCGTGATCGCGTGCCGATATCGGCCGTGGTCGGCCGTCGGGTGACCTGGGATCGCAGGAAGACCAACGTCTCGCGCGGCGACTATTGGGCCTGCTGCCCGTTCCATGGGGAAAAGAGCCCGAGTTTCCACTGCGAGGACCGCAAGGGCCGGTACCACTGCTTTGGCTGCGGCGTGTCCGGCGATCATTTCCGGTTCCTGACCGACCTCGAAGGGTTGAGTTTTCCGGAGGCAGTGCAGCAGGTTGCCGACATGGCCGGCATCGCTCTGCCTCAGCCCGATCCGCAGGCCGAGAAGCGCGAAAAGGAGCGGACGTCGCTGCTCGACGTCATGGAGATGGCGGCCCGCTTCTTTCAAGATCAGCTCCAGAGCGCCGGTGGCGCAAAGGCGCGAGCCTATCTGCGCGACCGGGGGCTGACGAGCCGGACGATCGAGACGTTTCGGCTGGGTTATGCGCCGGAAAGCCGCAATGCGCTCAAGGAGTTTCTTGCGGGCAAGGGCGTGCCGAAGGAACAGATCGAGGCCTGCGGTTTGGTGCGGCATGGCGACGACATCCCGGTCTCCTATGATTATTTCCGCGACCGCATCATGTTCCCGATCCTTTCGTCGCGGGAGAAGGTGATCGCCTTCGGCGGCCGCGCCATGGCGCCGGATGCGCCGGCGAAATACATGAATTCGCCCGACACCGAACTCTTCCACAAGGGGCAGGTGCTCTACAATTTCGCCCGCGCCAGGCGGGCGGCACAGGCCACCGGCGGCAAGACCGAGGGCGCCACGATCATCGCGGTCGAAGGCTATATGGACGTGATCGCGCTGCATCAGGCCGGCGTGGAAAATGCGGTCGCGCCGCTTGGCACCGCCTTGACGGAAAACCAGCTCGATCTGCTCTGGAAGATTTCGCCGCTGCCAATCCTCTGCTTCGACGGCGACGGGGCGGGGCTGCGCGCCGCGAGCCGTGCCGCAGATCTCGCTTTGCCCTCCCTGAAGCCGGGGCGCTCGGTGCGTTTCGCGCTGCTGCCGGACGGCAAGGATCCGGACGATCTGGTCAAGCAGGAGGGCAGGGCGCCGTTCGACAAGGTGATTTCGGATGCGAGGCCGCTTGTCGGCATGATCTGGCAACGCGAAGCCGCTTCAGGCAACTTTGAAACGCCGGAACAGCGCGCGGAGCTTGAGGCGCGGCTGAAGCAGATTGTCTCGGTCATAGCAGATGAGAATGTCCGACGTCATTACCAGCAGGAAATCCGCGACCGCCTGAACAGTTTCTTTTCGCCGGTGCAACGTAGCGGCAACGGACGCCGCGAGGGGTTCCAGCGCGGTGGAACTCGGACAGGGCGCGGCGGCGCTGCGCCACAGGCAGGAGGGGGAGCCAGCCGCGGCGTCGGCATTTCCGATCGTCTTGCACGTTCCGGCCTGGTCCGCGGCCATCGAGACTTGCCGGCCCTTCGCGAGAGCGTACTGGCGCTGACCATCGTCAATCATCCGCAGCTTCTGCTCGAGGAATATGACGAGATAGCCGCCATCGATTTCGAGAACCGGGACTTGCAGCGTTTCTGGGCTGCCATGCTGCCGGCCGCGGCAACGGCGGGTGCGAACCTTTCACGCGAATATCTGACGCAGCGGCTTTCCGCTGAAGGGTTCGATGCCATCCTGAAATTGCTCGATCAGCAGATACGCAATGCGCGGCTGTGGACGGCAACGCAGCAGGCAGCGCCCGAGGATGCTCGCGAAGGTTATCGCCAGGCTCTGTCGCTTCACAAACGGACGAAGGCGCTTCGCGTCCAGAAGATCGAGCTGGAACGCGAAATTGCCGAGACGACCGAAGCGGGCGATGCGGCGGAAATCGAGCCGCTGCTCAGGGCGCTTTCGGAAGTCCAGCTCGAAATACTCCGCATGGAAAACCAGGAAGCCATTATCGACGGCTTCGGGGTCTTGTCAGGACGGGTGAAGGGGGCAGCCGTCAGCCATGGCTGATGCAATGCTCCGGCTTCACCCTTGCTCTTGCTGGACGAGATCTCGATCCTACCCTTTGCCCAGTGATTCTTATGTCTCGGGGAGATGGATGAGAATTTCGGGAAGCTGCCATTGCGGAAATATCGCCTTCGAGGCGGAAGGCGAATTCGACAAGGCGATGGAATGCAATTGTTCCTTCTGTCGCCGGAGGGGCGTATTGCTTGCCTTCGTACCGCGCGACAAGCTGGAACTGACGACGCCACGGGAGAACCTGTCGACCTATCACTTCAACAAAGAGGTGATCGCCCATCATTTCTGCGCCAGTTGCGGTATAGCTCCCTTCAGCGAAGCGGTTCTGCCAAACGGCGCCGAGATGGCAGCGATCAATCTCAGATGCATTCCGGAAATCGACCTTGCGGCCCTGACGGTAACCCAGTATGACGGGGCGTCTCGCTGAGGAATGCGGCGGAGCGACGCGCGGGCCTTTTCTGTCGACCCAAACCCTTGTCTTTCAGGGGGCACCGCCTACATAGCGGCTATATTTGGTGAGTATACCCACAAAAGACCCGTTTTGAGCGGGTTTTCCCAATTTTCCTGGGCATGACTTATGGAAAAGCTTGACGGAGCGTTAATTTGTGGGAATCACCATTTCAAGGCAGAATAGGCGGAGTGGGTCAATAGCACCGAACATGACCGGTGATCTCCTGGCAGGACGGTCCTGTGTCAAATGCGACCGCCATGGTAATCGGGAATTAAAGGTCATTCCGTTACGTGTTGAACAGTGATTCGCGGCAAGGCGAGCGGTCGTCTTAAGCCGGTGTCCACGAAGCGCGGCGAAAGTGGCGTTCAGGGAAAGTGACGAAATACATGGCAACAAAAGTCAAAGAAAACGAAGAAGCAGAAAACGAACGCGAAGGCACGCAGGATGGTCCGCTTCTCGATCTTTCTGACGACGCAGTCAAGAAGATGATCAAGGCCGCCAAGAAGCGCGGCTATGTCACGATGGACGAATTGAACTCGGTCCTGCCGTCGGAGGAAGTTACCTCTGAGCAGATCGAGGACACGATGGCGATGCTCTCCGACATGGGCATCAATGTCGTCGAGGACGAAGAGGCGGAAGACGCCGCCGGTGGCGATGACGACGGCGAGAGCGACAGCGATGGTGAGGAGAGCGAAGGCGGCGAACTTGCCCCGACCTCCGGCACTGCGCTCGCTACGGCGAAAAAGAAAGAGCCGACCGACCGGACCGACGACCCGGTTCGCATGTATCTGCGCGAAATGGGTTCCGTCGAGCTTCTGTCGCGCGAAGGCGAAATCGCCATCGCCAAGCGGATCGAAGCCGGCCGCGAAACGATGATCGCCGGGCTCTGTGAGAGCCCGCTCACGTTCCAGGCGCTGATCATCTGGCGCGACGAGCTGAACGAAGGCACGACGCTGCTCCGCGAGATCATCGATCTCGAGACGACCTATTCAGGCCCGGAAGCAAAGGCTGCGCCGCAGTTCCAGAGCCCGGAAAAGATCGAGGCCGATCGCAAGGCGGCTGAAGAGAAGGAAAAGACCCGCAAGGCGCGCATGACTGCCGCCAACGACGACGACATTACGTCGGTCGGCGGCGAAGGCATGATCCTCGAGGAAGAGGAGGAGGACGATGATGAGTCGAGCCTTTCTCTCGCCGCGATGGAAGCCGAGCTGCGTCCGCAGGTCATGGAAACCCTCGACACGATCGCCGACACGTACAAGAAGCTCAGGAAGCTGCAGGACCAGCAGGTCGAGCAGCGTCTTGCCGCGACCGGTACGCTCTCGTCCGCTCAGGAGCGCCGTTACAAGGAGCTCAAGGACGAGTTGATCACCGCGGTCAAATCGCTGTCGCTCAACCAGAACCGCGTCGACAGCCTGGTCGAGCAGCTTTACGACATTTCCAAGCGCCTGATGCAGAACGAGGGCCGCCTGTTGCGTCTCGCCGAATCCTACGGCGTCAAGCGTGACTCGTTCCTGGAACAGTACCAGGGTGCCGAGCTCGATCCGAACTGGATGAAATCGATCGCCAATCTGGCCGCCCGGGGCTGGAAGGAATTCGCGCGCGCCGAGAACACGACGATCCGCGATATCCGGCAGGAGATTCAGAATCTTGCGACCGAAACAGGCATTTCGATCGCCGAATTCCGACGTATCGTTTCGATGGTGCAGAAGGGCGAACGCGAAGCGCGTATCGCCAAGAAGGAAATGGTCGAAGCGAACCTTCGCCTCGTCATCTCGATCGCCAAGAAGTACACGAACCGCGGCCTGCAGTTCCTCGACCTCATCCAGGAAGGCAATATCGGCCTGATGAAGGCGGTCGACAAGTTCGAATACCGCCGCGGTTACAAGTTCTCGACCTATGCCACCTGGTGGATCCGGCAGGCGATCACCCGCTCGATCGCCGACCAAGCCCGCACGATCCGCATTCCGGTGCACATGATCGAGACGATCAACAAGATCGTCCGCACGTCGCGCCAGATGCTGCACGAGATTGGCCGCGAGCCGACGCCGGAAGAACTGGCCGAAAAGCTCGCCATGCCACTCGAAAAGGTCCGCAAGGTCCTGAAGATCGCCAAGGAGCCGATCTCGCTCGAAACCCCGGTGGGCGACGAAGAGGATTCGCATCTCGGCGACTTCATCGAGGACAAGAACGCGCTTCTGCCGATCGATGCAGCCATCCAGGCGAACCTGCGCGAAACGACGACCCGCGTTCTCGCATCACTCACGCCGCGTGAAGAGCGCGTATTGCGCATGCGCTTCGGCATCGGCATGAACACCGACCACACGCTCGAAGAAGTCGGCCAGCAGTTCTCGGTCACTCGCGAACGTATCCGTCAGATCGAGGCCAAGGCGCTGCGCAAGCTCAAGCACCCGAGCCGCAGCCGCAAGCTGCGCTCGTTCCTGGACAGCTAAGCAGCTTCGGAACTCACATCAGAAACCGGCCTGTGAAAACAGGCCGGTTTTTTAATGCGAAATCGAATTTGAAAAGACATTCACGACCACGACACCGGCGATAATCAAACCGAGGCCGATGATGGCGGCGGCATCAAGCGTCTGGCGAAACAGGATCAGGCCGACGGCGGAGATCAGCACGATGCCGAGGCCGCTCCAGATAGCATAGGCGATGCCGACCGGCAGCGTGCGCAGCGCGATCGACAAAAGGTAGAAGGCGGCCAGATAGCAAATCCCCATCAGGATGGTGGGCAGGACCCGCGTGAACTGGTGGCTCTGCTGCAGGAAGGTCGTGCCGATGACTTCGAGCACGATTGCGGCGGCGAGGGAGCCGTAGGTCAGGATTGCGGGGCTCATGGTAGTCGCTCTTATTTCGTAAGGTTTTTCAGTTGCTCGCGGAGTGCGTCAAGCTCCTTCGCCGACAGCCCGTTCGTCTCGGTCAGGTTTGCGAGCCAGATGCCGTCGGCGGCGTAACGGGCAATCTTCAGATCGGGATGGTCATCGGTTTCCGCATGACGCTTGAGCCGTTTTTGCATCCAATCCGACCAAAGCGTGCGCAGATGCGGATCGGTCATGCAGGAGATCGAGAGCGCGGCCCAAGGGCTTTCGCTACCCTCGAGAGTGACCTGGAAAAAGGCGTCGATATAAGCACGGGTGAAACCGCCTCTTTTGCTGTCGTCTTCGCTCATCAAGCGGTCGATCTGCGCGTCGAGTTTCTGGAGCAGGTCCCGGAAGACGGCGCCGATCAGCGCCTGCTTGCTTGGAAAGTGGTGCAGCAATCCGCCTTTCGTCACGGACGCCGCATCTGCCACCGCCTGAAGCGTCAGGCTGCCGAGCCCCTGATCCACAGCGCATCGCGCTGCCTGATCCAGGAGGGAGCGCCGCACCTGTTCCGGTTGTTTTTCACGTCGATGAGCTTCTGACATAGATAAAGATACCGTATGGTAGGTTTCTTTGCAAGGCGCGATTTTTCAATCGAAGTGCAGGAAGGACCGGGAGAACGGAAGGGCAAGATCTGCAATTTATTCTGTTTTGATCAGCCGGGACTCGATCCTGGCGGTTTTCCGTCTTACATCGACTGCCATGACGGATGAGATCGAGAAACGGCGCAACGATATGGGCTGGGGCATTCCTGCCTCGATCCTGCTGCATGTCATTTTCGCCGTCCTCCTTTTCTTTCATCTCCCTCTCGATCTTTCCGAGCCGCAGAAAGAGGAGAGCGTGAGCGTGGAGATCGTGCCGCCGCCGGAAGAGCCGGAAAAGAAGGCGGAGGAAAAGCCGAAAGCAGCGGAGGAACCGCAACCCGAAGAGGCCAAGAAGGAAGAGCCGCCTCCGCCGCCCGAACCACCAAAGCAGGAAGAGGCCAAGAAGGAGGAACCGCCTCCACCCCCGCCACAGGAGGAGGCAAAGCAGGAGCCGCCACCAGCAAGCGAACAGGCGAGGGGACAGCCGATTCCCCCTCTTCGGCCGGTGTTCGAGTTCGGAGAAAAGGATACCGGACCGCGAAAGGCGCAGGACGGCAACTCATCGCAGGAAGCGACCGTGTTGCCTCCCGAGACGAACCCGGATGTAGAGCCTGCGGAATTGCCGAAACAAATGCCCGCAGAGCCATCCGAAGCAGAAGCCGCGGAGGTGCCGAAGCCTCAGACTGAACAGCAGGACCTTCCCGAAACCCAACCTGCCAATCCGGTTCCTGACGATATCCAACTTCCGGAGGTGGGCGTGATTGGGACCAATTCGGAACAGAACGGCCCGAACTCACAGGTTGCGCCTGCCGATACGAAAACTGAGATCGTCGCCGCGCAGCCGGTGAAGCCGAAAGCAGAGCCGGCCCAGACGCCGCCGACCGAAAAGCCAGTGGAACTGACGGAAGCCAAAAGGCTTTTTTCTCAAAGTGAGACAGGTGACGCCAACGCCGTGACAGCGATGGGTAATGTGCCGAGAGCGGTGCGCGGGGGGCAACTCTGCATTACGGAATTGCGCGAACAGTTGCGGCACGTGTCGCCCTCCTACGTGCCCGAACTGCTGCCCGCCTATCGGCTTCCTAACGGCACCCTGCTGGAAGTCAGGCGTGGGGCCTTTCGCACGAGTTCCCAGTGGTACGATCTTAGCTTCCGTTGCGAAGTGAATGAGGAAGCTACCAAGATCCTGTCCTTTGCTTTTGATATCGGAGCGCCGGTGCCTCGGAGCGAGTGGCAGAAGCGGGGCTTTCCGCCGTTTTGACCGGGCATGAACCGATGGTGTCATGGTCGGTCGCTTCGGGCCGATTGGCCCCGCTTACAACACTCGCCGTCACCGTCCTACCTGTGCGATAGTGTGGCTCTTCCCACGAAAGCGATTCCATGGCCCGAACCCAGAGCAGCACCGATCCCCTGTTTGAAGGCAATGGTGCGAAAGATCCGCTTTCCATCTTGAAGCAGATCTATGGTTATTCCGCTTTTCGGGGCAAGCAGGCCGCCGTTGTCGACCGGCTCGTGTCGGGCGGCGATGCGGTGGTGCTGTTTCCGACGGGGGCGGGCAAATCGCTGTGCTTCCAGATACCCGCGCTCTGCCGGGATGGTGTCGGCATCGTCGTTTCGCCGCTGATCGCGCTGATGCGCGATCAGGTTGAGGCACTGAAGCAGCTCGGCGTGCGGGCCGCGGCACTCAATTCGTCGCTCTCTCGCGAAGAGTTCGCGGACGTGCGGCGGGCGATTGCTGCCGGCGATCTCGATCTTCTCTACGTCACACCCGAGCGCGTCGTCACCGCCGGCTTCAGGGAGTTGATCGGCAATGCACAGATCGCGCTTTTTGCGATCGACGAGGCGCATTGCGTTTCCCAGTGGGGACATGATTTTCGGCCGGAATATCGGGAACTCGGGCAGCTTGCCGAACAATATCCAGGCGTGCCGCGCATCGCGCTGACGGCGACGGCCGATCCGCATACCCGCGAAGACATTATCGACAAGCTCGCTCTGCACTCGGCTGAAGTTTTCACCACCTCGTTCGATCGTCCGAATATCGCCTATGAGATTGTCGAACGGGACCAGCCGCGCCAGCAACTCCTGCGCTTCCTGTCGCGCCACAAAGGCTCGAGCGGCATCGTCTATTGCCTGTCGCGCGCCAAGGTCGAAGACACGGCCGAATGGCTGAACGGGCAAGGTGTCCGCGCGCTTGCCTATCATGCCGGCATGGAGCGCAGCGTCCGCGACGCCAACCAGGATGCGTTTCTGAAGGAAGAAGATCTCTGCCTGGTCGCGACCGTCGCCTTCGGCATGGGGATCGACAAGCCGAATGTGCGGTATGTCGCACATCTTGACCTGCCTGGCTCCATGGAGGCCTATTACCAGGAAACCGGCCGCGCCGGCCGCGACGGCCTGCCATCCGATGTCTGGATGGCCTATGGCATGGCGGATGTCATCCAGCGCGGCCGGATGATCGATGAGGGCAATTCGGGCGACGATATCAAGCGGGTCGAACGGGCCAAGCTTAATGCGCTGCTCGGCATCTGCGAAACCCCCGGCTGCCGCCGGCAGGCGATCCTCGCGCATTTCGGGGAGGCGCATGCCGGGCAATGCGGCAATTGCGATACCTGCCTCAAGCCGGTGGAAACCTGGGACGGAACGGAGGCCGCCATAAAAGCGCTGGCGGCAGTCTACCGGACCGGCGAACGTTTTGGGACCGGCCACCTGATCGACGTGCTGCTCGGAACCGTGAACGAGAAAACCAGCCGCTTCGGTCACGTCGACATGCCGGTTTTCGGGGTCGGCAAGGACATTTCATCGAAAACCTGGCAATCGGTCTACCGCCAATTGCTGGCGGCCGGCCTCGTCAGCGTCGATCACAACGCCTTCGGTGCATTGAAGCTGGAGCCGGAGGCGCGCGCCGTGTTCAAGCGCGAACGCGAGGTGCGCTTCCGCAAGGACCGCCCCACCACCGGCAAGGCGTCACGAAATGCGTCGCCCGCTTCGGCAAGCGCCCGGTCCGCACTGGAAGGGGCCGATGCCGAGCTCTTCGAGGCGCTTCGCGTCGCTCGCCTCGCTATCGCCAAAGAGCTTTCGGTGCCACCCTATGTCGTCTTTCCGGACACGACGCTGGTCGCATTCGCGACCGAGCGGCCTACGAGCCGCAATGCATTGCTTGGCATTTCCGGTGTCGGACAGTCGAAGCTGGAGCGCTATGGCGATGCCTTCCTGACGGTCATCCGGGCGCACCACCGATAGGGGTGGACACGCGGTTGATTGACCGGGTGAGGCTTTTGACTATGCTGCCGCTACGTCATCGAAGGACCCTCCAATGAAAGCCATGTTTTACGAAGCCTTTGAAAAGGTGCCGGAAATTCGCAACCTACCTGATCCGGAGCCGACGTTTGGCGGCGTGGTGATCAAGATCGGCGCGACCGGGCTCTGCCGCAGCGATTGGCATGGCTGGATGGGGCACGATCCGGATATCCGTCTGCCGCATGTGCCGGGCCACGAACTGGCCGGAAAGATCGTGGCGAGCGGCAAGGGCGTGATGCGCTTCAAGATCGGCGACCGGGTGACGGTGCCGTTCGTTTCCGGCTGCGGACATTGCTCGGAATGCCATTCCGGCAACCAGCAGGTCTGTCCGAACCAGTTCCAGCCGGGCTTCACTCATTGGGGCTCGTTCGCGGAATATGTCGCGATCGATTACGCCGACACGAACCTCGTGCATCTGCCTGACGAAATCGACGACGCGACGGCCGCGAGCCTCGGCTGCCGGTTTGCGACCTCCTTCCGTGCCGTCGCCGATCAGGCCCGCACCGGACCTGGCGATTGGGTGGCGGTGCACGGCTGCGGCGGCGTTGGTTTGTCGGCGATCATGATCGCCACCGCGCTCGGCGCCAATGCCATCGGCATTGATCTTTCGGAGGAAAAACTTGCCCTTGCCCGCCAATGCGGCGCGGTCGCAACCATCAATGCCAGCACCGTGGCGGATGTCGTCGAGGCGGTTCGCGAGATCACCAAGGACGGTGCGCATGTCTCGATCGACGCGCTCGGCCATCCTGTCACCTGCTTCAACTCGATCAAGAATCTCCGCCGCCGGGGCCGGCATGTGCAGGTCGGACTGATGCTCGGCGAACATGCGACGGCCAGCATTCCGATGGCGCAGGTGATAGGCCATGAACTCGAAATCTACGGCAGCCACGGCATGCAGGCCTGGCGATACGATGCGATGCTGGCGATGCTGACGGCCGGCAAAATGAGGCCGCAGCAGCTGATATCCAAGAGGATCAGCCTGGAAGAGGCGGTGCCGGCTCTGATGGGCATGGATAAGTCGGAGACGCCGGGGATCAGCGTGATCACCACCTTTTAACGCCTGCGATTGTTCGCCCAAATGGGGCAAAGTATTCCGGCAGCCCCGCTTGGTAGCCGCGATCGGCGCTCTAGATTCCTTCCCATGTTTCGAAACCGGAAGGGCGAGCCATGAATGCCAGGGCGCAGAAAATTCCAGGTCCCGATCATCCGATCACCGTTGAGCATAATCCTTCGCGCGTGGTGGTGAGGCTCGGCGGAAAAGTCGTCGCCGACAGCGTCAATTCCCTGACGCTGCAGGAGGCTTCCTATCCGCCGGTCCACTATATCCCGCGCAGGGACGTCGATATGTCGCTTCTCGAAAAGAGCGACCACGAGAGCTACTGTCCCTACAAGGGCGAAGCGTCCTATTTCAGTATTCCGCAAGGCGGCGAGCGATCCCGCAACGCGGTCTGGTCCTACGAGAAGCCGTACGAGGCGGTTTCTGCCATCAGGGAATATCTTGCCTTCTATCCGGACCGCGTCGATTCGGTGGAAGAGTTTCCGTCTCCGGAGGCCGGGCAGTTCTGATGCCCGGCGAAATTTGGCGAGCCGTGTCGGCTGCGCTGCGGCTCGATCGTCCTTGGGTGGTTCGAACAATAACGGAGGACTGACCATGCCCTATGTCGACGGATTTATTCTCGCTGTGCCCACGGCCAATCTGGAGCGTTACAAGGCGATGGCACGCTTCGCCGGTGATGTCTGGAAGGAGCACGGGGCCTTGACCTATGTGGAATGCATAGGGGACGACGTGCCCTACGGAGAACTCACGTCATTTCCGCGAGCCGTGCAGGCAAGGGAAGACGAGACCGTCATCTTTGCCTGGATCACCTACGAGAGCCGTGCACAACGGGACGAGATCAACAAAAAGGTTATCGCCGACCCGCGATTTTCCGGAGACGAGTGGAAGGAGGTTTTCGACGGCAAGCGGATGATCTATGGCGGTTTCGAGAGCTTCCTGACGCTTTGAGCCACCAGCGACCTTCGAAAGGATATCCATGCCCCAGTCCGTGATCTCCGTTTCCACCCGAGGGCAGGGCCTCTACGAATTCACTGGGGCTGCGCAGGATTTCGTCAGCAGCCACCCTCGGGAGGAGGGGCTGCTGACGGTCTTCGTGCGCCATACCTCCTGTTCGCTGATCATCCAGGAAAATGCGGATCCGGATGTGCGGCGCGATCTGAAGACTTTTTTCTCCCGCCTGGTGCCCCCCGCCAACGACCCGGAGATGCGCTGGGTCACGCACACCACCGAAGGCCCGGACGATATGCCGGCGCATATCAAGTCGGCGCTGACTGCCGTCTCGCTGGGCATTCCGGTGAGAGACGGACGGCTGGCACTCGGCACCTGGCAGGGCATCTACCTATTCGAACATCGCGATCAGCCGCATGTCCGTCAGGTGATCCTGCATCTCTCCGTCTGAGCGGATATGAACGACAGCTTAATGACGGATTCGGAATGGGTTCAGGCGCGCCGGAATAGTGTTGCGCCAATCGCTTCGAAAAGGCGGGAGACAAGAACCTCGGGCATAGCCCGAATTTCCGGAGAAACACCCATGACCAGCATGCTCGTCAAAGCCGGTATCGCCGCTCTCGTCGCGTTCACCGGCATGTCCGCGACAGCGCCGATGGCAGCCGCAGGCGGACCCGAATTTGGTATCTATGTGCAGCACTACGACCGCGACTGGCGCCATGATCGGGGTTGGAGAGATGATCGCGGATGGCGCCCGGATCGCCGCCCGCGGGGTTGCGCCCCCTGGCTGGCCGAGGCCAAGGCCGACCGGATGGGCCTTCGCCGTACCCGCGTCGTGGACGTATCGCGCCGCACGGTCACAGTCGTCGGCTTCGATCGCGGCGGCCGCGATCGCGTCGTCTTCGCCAATGTCCGCGGCTGCCCGGTCATCCGCCGCTAGCTGCCGGCAAATTCTTCCGTCTCCATCGCCCGTTGACGGATGAACGCCCTCGCCAGACTCCGGTCCGGCGAGGGCTTTTGCTTTACCGTCAGTCGAGGGCAAAGGTGACGTTGACGTTGACGGTGTAGGTATTCTCGCCGGCCGCGACCGGTACTGCCTCGGCGGCCATATCCTTCGCCATCGACATGCGCATCATCGCCTGCGGCATGGGTCTCGCCGAATTTTCGCTGATTTCCAAGATGCGCCCAAGCTTGACACTGGCTGCATCCGTCAGGGTTCTGGCCTTTGCGATCGCCTCGGCGACGGCCTGCTTGCGGGCCTCCGTCAAGGCCTTTTCCGGATCGTCATTGGTAAAGCTGATCTGGCCGCCCTGATTGACGCCGAGCTTTACCGATTTGTCGATCAACCCGCCGAGCTTGGCAAGTTCACGAACCTTGAGCGTCAGCGCGTTGGCGACCTCGTAGCCGGTGATTTCCGGCGCCGGAGCGTTGCCATTCTTCGGCTCTGGATGGCGGTATTGCGGATAGATCGAGAAATTGCTCGTCTGGATGTCGCGGTCGGCGATGCCTTCGGCCTTCAACGCGGCAAGGACTTCCTTCATCGCCGCGCTGTTGGCCGAAAGGGCAGCTTCGGCAGTCTTGCCGTTGCGGACAACCGACAGCGTCAGGATCGCCATATCGGGCGCCACTGAGGCCTCTCCTTCACCGGAGACATTGATGACCGGTTCGCGAGGCCGGACATCCTGGGCAGCGACCTGCAGGGTCGTGGAGGCGAGAGCAACACCTGCAAGAAACGATGCCAGGACAAGACGTGACGGCGAAAGCGCAAAGCGCATGGATATCTCCTGATCTGTTGGCGCGGCTGCAGCGGGCTGCCGCAATGGCGGGCGGATATGGCGTCGCAGGCGGCGATTCTACTTTGACGCACATCCACGCATTACGTGACGATGGATTGTGAAGCTATTGCGGCAACGGCTTGTAGCTTTGGGGGAATTGCGCTAGACGGACCTCCGAGGCAAGGCGTGCCATTGCGCCTTGCCCGCGCTTAAACGGCGGGCCTGTAGCTCAATGGTTAGAGCCGGCGGCTCATAACCGCTTGGTTGGGGGTTCGAGTCCCTCCGGGCCCACCACAATTTTTCATCTCCAAGCTGTCTGCAGTCGGATGCTGCGCTTCCGGAACTTTGAGACTCAATCCGGGATTTCGGCGATCCAAGGCACTGCCGGATGGATGCGTATCCGTTATCCTGCGTTGTTTATCGGCCGAGACGATGGTCTGCTGGCAACGTAAAATAGCAGGGGCAGGCTGGCGTTGAACTCCAACATTTCTTCGACTGCCGAGAGCACTTTGGATTCCGCGGCAACGTCGATTACTTGTGCGAGGCCAATGAAGCCGATGTGCAGGAAGATCAGCATGTGATCGGCCAGCCACGAGCTCTTTTCCCCAACCCCGCGCCCCAGTTGGCTCAGTGCAAACATCATCATGCCGAGAGACGCGGCCAGCAGCAGGCCTGCCAAAATCCATGCGAGGGTCGGATGGATATCGCGCAGCACTCGATAAGCCAGAATCAGCAGGTCGTGAAAGCCGTCCAGTTCACCTCCGCCATAGAGCGCAGGAGGCTGAAAGCCGAAAAGGCGGGAACCGAAGCTGGTTTCGTCCATCAACTCGGCGAAACCGATCAAACCCGCCACCAGGAGCGGAAGGCGCGGGCCTCCCCATGTGACGGATACGACTACGGCCCCAAGCACGGCGGCGGCAAGGCAGGCTACGCTTGCCATTTCGATAATGCCGTCTTCCTGCAGCAGCAGGGGCCGCACACCCGGCGCGAAGACGGCAGCCAACGTTGCGGTGAGCGTGCAGATCCCTATGGAAGCCAGGGCGACAATCGCCCAACGGGTTTGGTTTCTCGATTGAAGGAAAAGCGGGGAAAAAGCTGCAGCGCCGATCCCGACCTCGACACTGTTTTCCTCTCGGATAACGGCCATGTGCGCTCCTTACACAAATCTGTCACGGAACTGTCACATATCGTCCATTTCCGGCCAAGAAAGGGCAAGGCGAGATCATCTGCACTCCCGGCTGCAGCGCCGCGATCGGCACCCCGTTGGTCCGCGGTGATCCGCTGGAACCGGATTGACGGCGACGGAAGCGCCACCATGTCAGGCAGCGCTCAAAGGCGTTTGATGAGCTGTCGCCAATTTTCGTTGGCGACGAACCGGTACCCACGCCCGGCTCCGTCCGTACGATTCTTGGGGCCGATGGATCGCGTTCGATCTGTTGACGCGAAAGCACCTCTCCTGAATTTGCAGCTGGAGTTTCGTTTTTTACTTGGACGGGATTGTCTTGATCAGCCGAGTTTGGCGCGCCTCACGGTCGCCAGCATCGGTCCGTATTCAAAAAGAAAGAGGCCGAAGGCGAGGAGCCATAATAATCCGGACACGGTATAGATGGTGCTCGAAAACTCCGGGAACAGGCTGGTACCAGGTCTGACCACCGCACAGAGCACGATCGCTCCGTAGGATATCGTCGTGATGCGGGAGGCCGTCAGGATCCTGCCGGTATGGCCGCGGCTTGCCCTGGTCATGACGGCCAGCATCATCGTCGTGACCGTGCCGACGCTCAGCATGTGAAGGGTGGCGGTCGTGTCGAACAGGTCGATAGCTGCAAGCGCGATCGCTAGGTAACCAAGCGGCACGAACAAATAAGCGATGTGAAGGACCGCCACCAGCATTTCCGCGGCCGTCGTCCAGCCGCGCCACCGATGGAGCCGGATCAGGTGCGCCAGTGCGGCAGTGCCTGCGGCGGTCGCTACAATCGGCCCTTCGTCCAATATGACCCAAGCGGCAAGAGCTGCAACTCCCAGGACAATCGCGGCTGTATCGAAGTGGTTGTAAGGCGTAGGGAAGTCGGTGCGGCCTGCCTTGTTGATCCAGTTGCGGGTGAAGCTCGGAATGATCCGGCCGCCGACGATCAGGATCATTCCGACATAGGCCGATATGGCAAGCTTGATCGCCGGCGCTGGATGCTGACCCCCGATAACCTGGAGGTGGTAGAGGATATTGGCGGCCGAAAGCGCGAGAAGGCCGGCTATGACCTTCAGATCCTTCCACTTCTTGCCGGCAACGACTTCCCGCACGCAGATCAGCAAGAGGACTGGAAGAAAGGCCGAATCGAGCAGGATAGCTGCTATGGTTCCAAGCCCGTCCGACAGGAGAAGCGCCAGCCTGCCGGAGGCCCAGACGAGGAATAGAAAGACGAGCGGCCATCCGGAGACTGGAAGCCGGCCCGTCCAGTTGGGGACAGCCGTCAGGAGAAAGCCGGCAAGCACGGCACTTGCGTAACCGAACAGCATCTCATGCGCGTGCCAATGGACCACGCCATAGTCTGCTGCAACTTCGATCACGCCCATAAGACTTGCGATCCACAGCAGCATGGCGACTGCAGCCCAGACCGCTGCGCCGAGAAAGAAGGGTCGGAAGCCATAGGAGAATATTATCGGAGCGGTCGGCGATAGGCCGCGGGGGATGCCGCCACGGCGGGTTGTTGGGGAGGAGAGATCAGTCATCAGAAAATTCCTTCGATCGATAACTTGATCTATATCCCGGCGTTATTTTTGATCTTTGCGAAGTCGCAAGCAAACAAGGGAAAGTTTGTTTCAGGTCAAAGAAGACATGGGGGACCGGTCGTAGCTTCTCCTTCGACAGGACGGCGATCCACTCCGCCCTTTGTTCCGAAGGACAAGATCATGACTGACAAATTTCAGATAAGCAGACGTTCGATCCTGGCGGGGGCAGCGATCGTCGGGGCGGTGGCGCCTATCGTCCAGGCGTCGTTCGCCCATGCCGAAGAAGCGCCTCCGGCCAAGATGAAGCCAACCGATCTTTCGGCTTTACGCCGCGTCAAGGTCGACCTCGTCAAGCCGCCCTTTGTCCATGCCCATACCCAGAAGGCGGACGGTCCTCCGAAGATCGTCGAATTCACCCTGACGATCCAGGAAAAGAAGCTGGTGATCGACAAGGAAGGTACGGAAATCAATGCCATGACCTTCGACGGCTCGGTTCCGGGCCCGATGATGGTCGTGCACCAGGGCGACTACGTCGAACTGACGCTGATCAATCCCGATACCAACGAACTGCAGCATAACATCGATTTCCATTCGGCCACCGGCGCGCTGGGCGGCGGCGCACTGACCATCGTCAACCCGGGCGAGAAAGCAGTCCTGCGCTTCAAGGCCACGAAAGCCGGCGTCTTCGTCTACCATTGCGCACCTCCCGGCATGGTTCCATGGCATGTCACCTCGGGCATGAACGGCGCGATCATGGTGCTGCCGCGCGAAGGCCTGACGGATGGCCACGGCAAGGAACTGGTCTACGACAAGGTCTACTATGTCGGCGAACAGGACTTCTACGTGCCGCGCGACGAGGCCGGTAACTTCAAGAAATACGCCAGTGTCGGCGATGCCTATGAAGACACGCTGAAGGTCATGCGGACGCTGACACCGAGCCACATCGTGTTCAACGGTGCGGTCGGCGCCCTGACCGGTGAAAACGCACTGACGGCCGCCGTCGGCGAGAAGGTGCTGATCGTCCACTCGCAGGCCAACCGCGACACTCGCCCCCACCTCATCGGCGGACATGGCGACTATGTCTGGCAGACCGGCAAGTTCAACAACGTTCCCGACCGCGATCAGGAAACCTGGTTCATCCCGGGCGGCACGGCCGGTGCAGCGTTCTACACCTTCGAGCAGCCGGGCATCTACGCCTATGTGAACCACAACCTCATCGAAGCCTTCGAGCTCGGTGCAGCCGCGCACTTCAAGGTTACCGGCGAATGGAACGACGATCTGATGACATCGATCGTCGCTCCGACCGGAAGCTGATGACGCGCGGCGGGGCAGGGTGATCCTTGCCCCGCCGGCTACTTCAACAGGCCCGCCTCACTCGAGGATGCGGTTTCGCCGGGAGGCGAACATGCCGTGGACAAAACCAAGTCTCTCCCTCTTTCACACCGCGCTTCCGATCACCCTGATCGCTGCCCTGTCGGCAGGCATCTTTCAGCAGGCCGGTTTTTTCGATGTGTCGGCACCGCAGAGCGCGGCCTACGAACCGAAAAGCGTCGTGGTGCCGCCGCGGACATATAAATACCGGAGCGACGGCGAGTTCGTGAAGGGCACGGCGGCAGTCGATCCGCCGATGAAGACGGTGATCGCTTCGGAAGGCCTCACCATTACGAAATACCAGATCACGGCATCCGAATATGCCGCCTGCGTCCTTGATGGCGCGTGCGCGGCGGCCGATGCGACACCTACCGGGAGCGCGAATGTGCCGGTCACCGGCGTCAGTTTCGATGATGCGACGGACTATGCCCGCTGGCTTTCGAGAAAGACCGGCGAATACTGGACGCTTCCGTCCGACCAGCAACTCGCGCAGGCCGCGGGCAAGCTTTTTCCCGACGATGCGCTGGGGCTTGATCCCGACAGCAAGAACCCGGCCCTTCGCTGGCTAGCGGATTACGAGCGCGAGGCACGCGAGCGGTCGAAGCGTGACCCGGTTCCCCGACCGATCGGAAGCTTCGGCGAAAACGAATACGGGCTTGCCGATTTCGGCGGGAACGTCTGGGAATGGACCTCGACCTGTCATCGGCGGGTGCATCTCTACGAGAACGGATCTGTCCGCAATGCGGAGCCTATATGCGGAGTCTATGTCACCGTGGCGGGTCATCGCTCTCCGGTCAGCGCCTTCATCCGCGATCCTAAAGGCGGCGGATGCTCGGTCGGAACTCCTCCCGACAATCTAGGCTTCCGCCTTGTGAAGTCCACAAAATGGTATGCGCCGTTCCTGGTGAAGTTCCGCGAAAAAGGCTGGATTGCGTAAATCCCCAGGTGCGGCATTCCCATGCCTTCGATCTGATCGCGAGCCGTGTTATGGTCGCGCTCAAATCATCGGAGCGCATTGCCTTGAAGATCGACAAAAGCCTCGTCCGGACTTTCCCGCTGTTCGAGAAAATGGATGACGCCGACACGGAAGCCCTTCTGGGGCATTCGACCTCGCGTCGAGTGCCGATCGGCGATGCTGTTTTCGAGCAGGGTGCGGCCGCGACGCATTTTTTCCTTCTTCTGCACGGCAGGCTGAAGGTCACGCAGGTGACGGAAGACGGTCAACAGATTATCGTCCGGGTCGTTCATCCCGGCGACCTCTTCGGCTTCGCCAAGGCGCTGATGCGCAGCGACTACCCCGGCACGGCAACGGCGGTCGCCGAAAGCATAGCGCTGTCATGGCCGACAGAACTCTGGCCTCAGTTCGTAGACAAGAATCCTCGCTTGGCTGTGACAGCCATGCAGACGATCGGGCAGCGCCTGGAGGAGGCTCACGCCCGCATCCGGGAAATGTCCACACAGGAAGTCGAGCGGCGTGTTGCGCATGCGGTGCTGCGGCTAGCCAAGCATGCCGGCAGGAAGGAAGGAGCTGCCGTACGCATCGACTTTCCGATTTCCCGCCAGGACATCGCCGAAATGACCGGCACGACACTTCACACGGTCTCCAGGATCATGAGCGCATGGGAGGCCAAGGGGCTTGTGGAGGGTGGCCGCCAGAAGCTGACGGTCAAGGATATCGATGGGCTTTCAGCGCTGGCCGAGACCGTAAAAGGATAGTCAGCCGCAAATCATCACATGTTTGCGATTTGTCAAAGAACGAGTCTGCCCCTGAGATAAGGTGCCTATCAACAGAGGCACGAGGTCTCTTGAACAGGAGTAGACGATGAAAAAGACTTTCGCATCCCTTATTGGCGCCGCCGTTCTTGCCGCAGCTTTCGGAACCGTTGCCGCGGCAGCGGACTTCGAAGTCCAGATGCTCAACAAGGGCAAGGACGGCGCGATGGTGTTCGAGCCGAGCTCGCTCAAGATCGCCAAGGGTGACACCGTGACCTTCGTTCCGACGGACAAGTCCCACAATGCCGAAACCATCGATGGGCTCATTCCGGATGGCGCCACTGCCTTCAAGGGCAAGATGAATGAAAGCGTGAAGATCACCTTCGACGTTGAAGGCGCTTATGCCGTGAAATGCGCGCCGCATGTGGGCATGGGGATGATCGGTCTCATCGTCGTCGGCGACGCTCCGAAGAATCTTGATGCGATCAAGGCAGCGAAGCTGCCGAAGAAGGCTCGTGAACGCCTCGACGCGGACATCGCTGCTGCCGGCGTCTAAGCCGACCGTTCCTATCGGCGGCCGCCGCTTACCCTCTCCCGGCTGCCGCCGATTTTTCCAAGATGCCCGGACCGATCAGCCGTGTCATGCTTTCAGAGCATGACACGGCTGATCGGTCCGGGCATTTTTCTTTAACGAATTCCCACTCAAATTCATTGCATGCTTCCGCCATCCGTCAGGCGATCCCTTTTGGGGCGCAATCTGCGGCTCGGGTCTATTCCCAGGTGACCGGCTCGCCCAATCGCTCGACTTCCGACAGAAGAAAAGCCGCGACTTCGCCGGCTGCTCCGATCGATAGAACCTCTGCGGCCGCTGCCCGCATATTGCGCTCGCGCCAATGACGATCCACATGGGATACCGGCTCTGCCTGCAACGGAGCCGGGCGCACTTCCCGGGTCGCGCGCGCGATGCTCATGCTTCCATCATCTCCGGGCGCCACATGGGTTCATAGGTGAGGGTGACATCGACATTGCGGACGCCAGGCACGCAAGCCAGACAGGCTTTCACTGCCTCGGTGAGGAAACCAGCCGCGGGGCAGCCCTTCGTCGTCGTGGTCATGATGATGCTGACGTTTCCTTCGAAATCGATTTCGACAAGATAGATCAGCCCCATTTCCACGATGCTGCGGCCGATCTCGGGGTCGATGATCGTGGACAGCTGTTGCCTTGCTTTCTCCGTGATGTCCTGCTGCTCAAGCGGATCAAGCATTGCTGCCCCCCGAGCCGACGCGGATCATGATCCGGTAGGCGGTGCCGGCCTGATCGTAGTTGCCGACCCACTGATGGCCCCGGCGGGTAAGCTCGGGAAAGAGGAAGAGCGGCTCGCGGGAAAGTACGGCGAATATTACCTTGCCGGGTTCAAGCCCTTCCGCCTCTGCAAGGATCTGCTGCATCGGTTCGGGGGGCGGCAGGTCGGAGAGATCCAGCTGCACCGAAGGCTCGGGCCAAAGTGCCGGCGAAATCGCGTTGTCGGAGACGGCCACCGTCTCTTCCATTCTGGGGGTGAAGCGCACCTCGAAGTGGCCGCCCTCCAGCTCGAACACCTCGTGGTCGAAGCCTTTGGAATCCATCACCCTAAAGAGCGGTTGCGGCCGGAAGGGTGCCAGGAGTCTAAGTCCCTGGCCTTCCTGCAGCGTGGCAACCGCTTTCATGATCTCTTCGAATGGTTCGCCGCCGTCCCGCAGGATCGGTCTGACGTCAAGTTCTTTGAATTCCGTGGTCATTGTGAACTTCCCTTGAAGCTGGGTAGGAACAGTCGCGGGTGTATGGCGCCTTTGGGCAGCCTGACCGCCTGTGGGACAATGGCAAGGCGACGAGCCTGGGCAAATTCGAAGGCCAGCGCGCAGACGGCCGCCAACTGGGCTAGAGCCAACCATCTGAACATGGCCGGTGTATCGGCGATCAGCGCAACTGTGGCCGCGACGGTGGCGCCGAAGTAGAGCAGGAACCATGTGGATGAGCGCCGTTCGTTGACCAGTTCCTGGACCCGCGGCACAGCGGCCCGACCGAGAACTGGTCCGTAGCATTCGAGCCAGGTCATGAAGGCAACGATCTTGTAGAGCTGTCCCAGCCCGAGGCCCGTCAGCCAGCCGAACACGAATAGATAGGCGGCCGGACGTGCCAGATCTATGGGAAGATCGCTCATGGTCGACGCTCCAAACAAGGCGAAACAGGCAATCAGCATCGCGACTGCTGCCAGGCTCGCAAGCACGTTCATCTCCGCGGATTTGCGTTTTCGTTCCCGGAAGATGAGATGGACATCTAGGCCATAAATCAGGACGGCAATCCCTCCGAAGGCGGTCGCGACGTAGATTGTTGCAGTCGGGCTTGTTCCGGCGCCCGCCAGGACGGTGCCAAAGGCGACCATCGCTAACCCGACGGCCATCAGCCATCCGACTGCTCGGCTCGTCATCCGAGGTCTTTCCGGTGAGAGCAGGAACATGGTGAGAAGTCTATAACTGACGCCGATCGCCGTAATCGTCATCCAGCCGACAAGCCCGAGATAAGCGTGCGACGGAGCCGCCTCGAGCAGAAGGCCGACCAAATACTGGTTGGCCGTGAGGCCGGAGAGGGGCAGGGTCAGGAGCAGTCCGCTGGCGGCCACCCCAACAAGCGCCGCGCAGCCAAGGGCGACAAATTTGGCGGGCAGAGGCATGGGACGGGCTGTGGCGAGCGTCCTTGTCACCATCCAGAGAAGTCCTGCAAATGCAAGCGCCAGAACGGCGCCTCCGAGCGGCAGCACCCAACTCCAGAGCGGCAGAATACCGGCAAGCCCCAGGAAACCTGCCAGCAAAAGTCCAAGGCCGGTGATCGTCAGAAGCAGAACCGGCAGGCTGAGGTGCGGCATTTCCAGTGGCCGCGAAACGAGCACCGGCACGAACTGGAGGAGCGAACCGGCAAACAGGAGGCCCAGCCAGCCGATGGCAAGAAGGTGGATAACCACCAGGGACTCCGGCGCCTCGATGGCGGTCGAGGGATAACCGAAGCCCGAGGCAGTCAGGATCAGCCCGGCGACCAGACAGGACAATGCGGCAGCGAAATACGACATTGTCCAACGGGATAAGGTGGCACCGGGCATGACCTTCTCTTTCAGTGACCGCAGCAGCAGTCGCAACCGGAACTCTCGGCGCGCTGGATCTCGACGCGCCAGACCGCCGGGCCCTGCTCGAGATACTGCCAGTCGAACTGTTCCGGGTAACGGCTCTCGATCTGATAATGCAGCGGCCGCGGATCGTGATCGCTGGTCACATGCATGATGCCGCCCGGAGCGAGCGAGGTGAGCACGCCGAAGATCTTCGGATGACGCTCGGCAGGCGCTAGAGTTCTGACATCGATGGAGGGTATCTGCGTATCCGGCATATTTGTCCTTGCCTTTCAGAATGACGAGGCGGCCTGGCGATCCCGGGCCACTTTCCATGCCTTAGCAGCGGCGTCGCCCGAGAAATTTGTGGCTGAGCAAACATTTCATCGAAACGGAAGGCAGTCCTTGATTTCGCACAAAGATGAAACGCGCCTTGGCGGTTAAAGCCTTTTCAAGACTGAATTGAACGAGGTATCCGATATGTCCGAAGCCATCATCGAAAAATATGGCGATGCGCGATTGCCGCGTTACACGAGCTACCCGACAGCGCCGAATTTTTCGAGCGACTTCGACCCTGCCGATTATCACGATTGGCTGAAGGCCTTGCCGGACGGGCGCGCCACGTCCCTTTATCTTCACATCCCCTTCTGTCGGTCCATGTGCTGGTATTGCGGCTGTCACACCACGATCACCGAGCGGGACAGGCCGATCCTGGACTATCTGGAGGTGCTCCACCGGGAGGTCGAGCTGCTGGCCGCGGTCAGGGGCGACAGCTTTCATGTGGGTGAAATCCATTTTGGCGGCGGCACGCCGACCATCATCAAGCCGGAAGAGTTCGTGCAGTTGATGGAGGCCCTCCGGGATCGTCTCGGTTTTGCCGCGGGCGTTAACACCGCCGTTGAGATCGATCCCCGGACGTTGACCGGCGAAATGGCGGATGCACTGGGCGCCTCGGGCGTCACCCGCGCAAGCCTCGGCGTCCAGAGCTTCGATCCCAAGGTGCAAAAGGCCATCAACCGGATACAGAGCGTCGAAACGACGATGACGGCGGTGGAGCGGCTTCGCGCAAACGGCATCCAGGCGATCAACTTCGACCTCATCTATGGCCTGCCATATCAGACGGTTCAATCCTGCGTCGAAACCGTCGAGGCAGCCATCCAGCTGCGTCCCGATCGTCTCGCGGTCTTCGGGTATGCCCATATTCCGACATTCAAGAAGCACCAGAGACTTATCGACGAGGCAACGCTTCCGGATGTCCGCGAACGCGCACTGCAGGCGGAAGCGATCGCTGCGACCTTGATCAGTGCCGGATATGAGCGGATCGGCCTCGATCACTTTGCCCTGCCGGCCGACGACCTGACGCTCGCGCAGCGGGAAGGCCGTCTTCACAGGAACTTCCAGGGGTATACCACCGACGCCTGCGAAGCGCTGATCGGCCTCGGTGCATCTTCGATCGGCAAGCTGCCGCAGGGCTATGTCCAGAACGAGGTGCCGCCAGGCGTCTATGCTTCCCGGGTAGCGGGCGGCGAGCTGCCTACCTCGAAGGGCTATCGGCTGACAGCGGAGGACCGCCTGCGGGCCGAAATCATCGAGCGCGTGATGTGCGACTTTTCCGTCGATGTCGCCGCACTTGCAGCAGCTCACGGATTTGACTCCGCCGCTCTGCTGACCGGCAACGAGCGGCTTGATGCGCTTCAGCGGGACAATCTCATCACGGTTGAAGGCGGCGCCATCAAGGTCTCGGACGAGCATCGGTTCATCGTCCGCGCCGTGGCATCCGCGTTCGACGCCTATCTCAACAAGACAGGCCGCACCTTCAGCAAAGCGGCCTGAGCAGCACAACGCTGTCGCCGGCGGCTTAAGTACTACAGATAGAAAGGAAAATGCGGCAGGGGACTGCCGCATTTTCTCTTCCTGGCTGCCCTCGTTATGCGGTCAGACCCCGATAGATGGCGGGCAGGGCGGCGGGGAGCCTGGCGATGTCTCCCACCATGGCGTATCCATTTCGACCGAACATGGTCGGGAGGTAGGATTTCGCTTCCTTGTCCACCGTTACCGCAAACACATTGACCCCCAGACGGCGCGCTTCCTGAACTGCCTTGCGGCTGTCTTCGAGCGCAAACCGGCCTTCGTAGTGGTCGATGTCGTTCGGCTTGCCGTCGGTCAGCACGAGCAGCAGGCGGGTCCGATTGGGACGTTTCGTTAGTTCTGAAGTGGCATGCCGAACGGCGGTGCCCAGACGGGTGTAATAACCGGGCTTGAGGGCGGCGATCCGGTCTTCGACGAGAGGCGATGTCCGCTCGTCGAATCCTTTCACCGTTTCCATTTTGACCCACGAGCGCCGCCGCGACGTGAATGTCACTATGGAGTGATCCGTGCCGCAGGCCGACAACCCCTGGGAAAGCACCATCAGCGCCTCCTTCTCGACGTCGAGCACCCGCCTGTTGTCGATCCATGCATCTGTGGAGAGCGAGACGTCCACCAGGATGCTGACGGCCAGATCCGGCGTCCGGGGCTGCGTGGTGAGATGGATCCGGTCCGTTCCCTGGCCGCCGGCCACAAGATCGGTCCGGCAGCGGACGACGGCGTCGAGATCGAGCTCGACACCGTCGAGCTGCGCCTTGAGGAGCTCGTGACGCGGCCGTAGCAGCTCGAACTGTTTGCGTACCTTCCTGATCAGCGCCTTGGTGTCCTGGCTGATCTCGGCATGCTCGCCCATAGCGGAGGCGGGAACGGCAAGTACACGGCAGTGGTTCTTGAGGTAGGTACCCTTGCGATAATCCCATTCGGGATAGCTCAGGTCCGACGCAATCTCCGCCAGATCGACCATTTCCGGAGGGAGGTCCAGATCGAAGCGGAAGCGCGAGGAGGGGCGTTCGCGGCGCCGGCCGAGGATCATTTCGTCAAGATCTTCGGCGGCTTTGCCGTTTTCCTCCGGCGAGTCGTCGGTCGGACGGTCGACATTGACCATTTCCGCTATCGAAAGGATTTTTTCGAAGCGATTCAGTATGAACGGGCTTCTCTCGGACCTTTTATCGTCGTCACGTTCGCGTTCGGCGGCAAAGCGTTTTTTCCCGCCGCCACCTTGCGGGTCATCGAGAGCCAGGTCGGAATCCGGTGCGGACGATCCGCTTTCCTGCTGCGGAAAGAATTCCGGCCAGAGGGGAACGTCCATCATCGGCTGATAGCCGGGCGGCGCATGGTGCGGGAAAATCGCCTTCGGCGTATCGTCCGGCAAGCCTGCACCAGTGCGGAGCATGCGGATGATCCTGCTTTCCAGAAGTTGTTCGACAGCGGGAAGCGATCCGCGCCGACGCTCCGCAAGCGTTGCTTCGCATAGCTTTCGATAAACAGGCCGGAGACCGGGGAAGGCGACCAGCGTTCTGTCCACATTGGCAGCCGAAAGATGCAACCTCTCCAGATCCTTGACGAGAGGATCGCCGGAGGTGGGAAGGGTATCGGGCAGCATGGCAATTGAGGCGGTGAGCCAGATGAACAGGTCCCGGTTCAGGCCGCTGTCCGGAAAGAAATCGATCGCCTCCGGCAGCATCGCTCGCGCGAAATCCCTGCCGGAGCGGGCGATCCGTTCTTCCCCGAGGCCAACCAGCTGGCGAAGCTTGAGGCGATGCTTGGAGGTGCGCTGATGGGCTGCGACGAGCTGGACGGCGTGATCGCCGCCAAAGCCGCGAAAGCAGGAGGCGAGGACCGTCTTGACCTCGTCCAGAGGAACCGCGTGCTCGGGATAGCGCGGCATGCTCCGTGTCCGGCCGACCAGCCGATGCCAGGCCTTGCCGACAGTTTCTTCCAGCTCGAGGAAGTCCAACATGGCCGATATCCTTTAAGCGACGACGGCTTTCGCCAGTTCGAATAGCGCGGCGCGGACATCCGCATCGTCGGTTAGCGGTTCGATCAAGGCGGCCCGGATCGCGTCACGCGGCGGCAGACCGCTTTCGATCAGAGAGGCGCAATAGATCAGCAGACGGGTAGAAACGCCTTCCTCGAGGTCGTGCCCCTTGAGGGCGCGCAGACGGTGGGCGAGTGCCACCAGCGGAGCGACGCGACGCTCTTCGAGGCCGCTTTCGGCGGCAACGATGGCAATCTCCTGTTCCTTCGGCAGGAAGTCGAATTCGATCGCGACGAAACGCTGTTTTGTCGACGGCTTCAAAGTCTTGAGGATGTTCTGGTAGCCGGGGTTGTAGGAGACGACCAGCATGAATTCGGCCGGGGCTTCCAGCACTTCGGCGGTCCTTTCGAGCGGCAGAATGCGCCGGTCGTCCGTCAGCGGATGGATGACGACGGCAACGTCCTTGCGGGCTTCGACGATCTCGTCGAGATAGCAGATGCCGCCTTCGCGGACCGCGCGTGTCAGAGGACCGTCGACCCAGACGGTATCGCCACCCTTGAGGAGGAACCGGCCGGTCAAATCGGCAGCCGCCAGGTCGTCATGGCAGGAGACGGTCGCAAGCGGCAGGCCAAGACGCTTTGCCATGTGGCTGACGAAGCGGGTCTTGCCACAGCCGGTCGGACCTTTCAGAAGCAACGGGAGCTGCCGCTTCCAGGCAGTTTCGAACAGTTCGCATTCGTTGCCGGCTGGGACATAAAGAGGCGCCGCTTCGGCACTTGCGGTCTTGATCTGGGGGATCGCGTTCATCGGAGTGTCCTTGATCTTTTAGGGGGATGAGCGGCTCCACCACGAGGATGGAGCCGCATCGCATCATTCGGCAGGCTGGATGGCTGCACGACCGGCAGGCTGGCGTTCCCGACCAGGAACGAAGAGCGCCCACAGGAACATCAGCGCGGAGAGGAGCACGAAGACACCCGAACCCAGGCGGATCCAGTAGAACATCGCCAGCTGGTCCTGCACGTCCATGTAGCCTTCACCCAGAACGCGCTGCAGATGAACTTGGAGGACACCCGCGAAGGTCAGTGCGAAGGTCATGACCGACATCGCCGTGCACATCATCCAGAAGCTGACCATCGAAAGCATCTGGTTATACGGGGCGCGGCCACGGATTTCCGGTATGGCATAGGCCATGACAGCGAGGTTCAGCATCACATAGGCGCCGAAGAAGGCGAGGTGGCCATGGGCCGCGGTGACCTGTGTTCCGTGCGTGTAGTAGTTGACGGAAGAGAGCGTGTGCAGGAAGCCCCAGACGCCGGCTCCGAAGAAGGCCATCACCGAGCAGCCGATCGACCACAGGAGGGCTGCGCGGTTCGGATGCTTGCGGCCAGCCTTCCAGGTCATCACGAAGGTGAAGATCACCATGGTGAAGAAGGGGGCGACTTCCAGCGTCGAGAAGAGCGAGCCGATCCACTGCCAGTAGCCCGGAGCGCCGATCCAGTAGAAGTGATGGCCGGTGCCGAGAATGCCAGAGAATAGGGCAAGGCCGACGATGACATAGAGCCACTTCTCGACGACTTCGCGGTCGATGCCGTTCAGCTTGATCATCAGGAAGGCAAGTACGGACGCCATGATGAGTTCCCAGACGCCTTCCACCCACAGGTGAACGACATACCACCAGTACATCTTGTCGAGTGCCAGGTTGGCGGGGTTGTAGAAGGCGAACAGGAAGAAGATCGCAACGCCCCACAGGCCGAAGATCAGGATGTTCGTGACGACGGTCTTGCGCCCCTTCAATACCGTCATGGTGATATTGAACAGGAACATCAGGCAGACGACGACGATGCCGACCTTGATGATGAAGGGCTGCTCCAGGAATTCGCGGCCCTCGTGGATCTTGAAGAGGTATCCAACGACGGCGACTGCCGCCGCGCCCAAGAAGATCCAGAACTGGGCGATGGCGAGTTTCGGGCTATAGAGCTCCGTCTCGGCCTCTTCCGGCAGGAGATAGAAGGTGGCGCCCATGAAGCCGATGAGCAGCCAGACGATCAGCGCATTGGTGTGCACCATGCGTACGACGTTGAACGGAAGAAGTTCGGAGAGCGTATTCGGCAGGACGTAGATGGTGCCTGCAAGTACGCCGAACAGAACCTGGGCGACGAAGAGGCCGAGCGCGCCGTAGAAATACAGCATCGCGACCTTCTGGGTTTGATATTTCATGATGATTTCCTTCCCCTGAGATCAACCGGCGTCATTCGGCGGCCAGTTCTGGGTCTTGATCTTGCTGGTCCATTCGAGGAAGTCCGCCAGATCGTCGAGTTCCTGTTCGGTCAGATTGAATTGCGGCATCTGTCGTCTGCCTTCGATTCCCGTCGGCTGGGCGGCCATCCAGGCCTTCAGCGTGGAGCGGGCGGTTTCCGGGTCGGTATCTCCGCCCCAGCGCTTCCAGACGTTGCCGACTTCCGGCGCGAAATAAGCGCCTTCGCCGAGCAGCGTGTGGCAGTTGATACAGGAGTTCCTCTCCCAGACGTGTTTGCCGCGCGCGACCCCATCGGTCAGCGTGGTCTCGTCGGTGGAAGTGGTGCGCATGTAGTAGTGGCTGTGGGCGGTAAGGCCCAGGAAGATTGCGAAGAAGAACGCGGAGCCGCCATAAAAGACGTTGCGTGCCCCGGTCTTTGTGAGGCGTTCTGACATCCTCATGTCCCCTATGTACGGAAGCCTTTCGGCAAATGCAGGGGCTGCGTCGCCAAGTGCGGACGTGGACCCCGTGCAGCTTCTATGCGGGGATTCCGGGAAGGGTTCTTTGCGTTTTACCAAACAAAAGACAGTCCCGCCGGATCGGGTATGGAAACAGGCCATGCGGGCGGGACCAAGGGGTCTGCGGCAGAATTGTCGGAAAATTGGAGCAGGGTAACGGTGCGTCCGAACCGGCTGGCGCGACGCATTGGCGACGGCAATCGGACCACTCCGCGCCGACCAGGGCTGTAACGGTGGCTAATTGGTAGGGACGGATTGATATCCCGGTCGTGGAGGGGAAGGGGCAGCAGCGCCCTTTGTGCGTCGGCCGTCAATGCCAGACGGCAGGAGCAAGAGCTTTTGCGAGCCCCGCGGCGGCAAAGAAGGTCGGCCAGATCACCAGCGCCCGGGCAAGATTGGGCCGGGTGCCGCGAAGGCTCATGAAATCGAGCACGATGAGGCGGACCTTGGCGATGGTGAAAACAAGGATGATTGTAAGCGCCACGATCGGAATCGCCTGATGTTTCCATTGCGCTGCAATCAACGCAGCGACGACACCCAGCATGATGATCCAGTTGGCGCTGCTGAAGAGTTTCGAGCTGTTCATTGCGGTGCTCCTAGGTCAGGTAGATCATGGGGAACATCACCAGCCAGACGATATCGATGACATGCCATATGGTGGTCAGGATGACGATCGTCGAACGTTCCAGCCGGATCGACGCGAACACGAAAAGGAGCGCCACGAAGGCCACATGGGCGAGGTGAAAGCCGGTGATGAGGAAATAGAGTTCGAAGAATGTCTGCAGATTCGGATCGCTCGCAGCGCCCCATTCGAAGCTGTACTCTACGCCCTTCAGCGCCACGAAGAGGATACCCAGAGCCGCGGCCAAAAGCAGGAATAAACGCTGCAGCTGGGGTTTGTCCTGATATCGGACTGCCAAAGCGGCCTGCCAGCTGCTTGCCAAAAGCACGATCGTATTGAACCCCGCGAGGCGGGGAGCGAGATGCAGCTTGGTGAGCCCAAAGCTTTCCGGATGCAATATCGACATCACCAGATAGCCAAGCAGCAGGAAGCCGAAAGCCGCCAGTTCGCCCCAGACCAGTACCCAAAGAAGAAGGTCGCCACCTTCATCCGACTCCTCGGTCGTCGGAATTGCCGCCATTCGCATGTCTCCGATGTTCTGCAGGCCGGAAAATGAAGGCAATTCCGCCGCCGTTCTTTGTCATTTCGCAAAGAAACGGCAGATCGACCGCCTAGAATGGGGTCAAAACCAAGGATCTGTCATGTCTGACGCACAGCTCGGCCTTCTGCTCGCCGCTCCCATCATCATCATATTCGCCATCGCCTTGAAGCGGATGGGCGTCCTCCAGGGCTATAGCTCATTCGCCGCCGTCGTGTTCTCCGTGGCGATAGCGGGCGTTCTGTTCTGGCAGCAATAGCCGTTCGGCATGGCGCAGCTCGCCGGCTTTGGCATTGCCCCAGCAGTCAGGCCCGGTTGCCGAGCTTCTCGTCCATAAGGGCCGGGTTCGACTTCCTCATCCGACCTCCTATATCGAGTCTCATCCAGACTGGGATGATGACACAGGAACGGAGGAAGATATGACAATGACTTCACAAGACGTCATCGCCGTACTTGGGCCCGTTGACCGGGCGCTGATTGCCGAGATTGTTGCAACCGGCGCCGAGGCTGGGGAGCTCGCCGAAGCATGGGCCTGGGTCAACAGCGACGAAGCGCTGATTGGCGAGGGTCGTCGTCTTCCGAAGGGAAGGGTTGCTGAACTCGTCGATCTTCTCTCGGCGGAAGACGAGGACTGGGAGGAATAGCTCCTGAAGCTGTTCGGAAAAGACTATCTTCCGGATCGTTAGGCAGACGTCAGTTGATGGTGAACTCTCCGTCGATCTGTTTCCATTCGTGCGGTCCGATCAGGCGTTTGTGGGTAAAGCGGATGGAATGCAGCGGACCGTCGAGATTGTCCTGCCAGAAATCCAGAAACCGGTGCATTTCCGGGAAATCGGGGGCGATGTCGTAGTCCTGCCAGACATAGGTCTGCAGCACGGATTCGAAATCCGGGATGCGATAGAGGATATGAGCAGTCGTCAGGCCGTAACCCTTGAGCTGATATTCCAAATCAGACGAAAAACGCATGCTTTGCTCCATTGCAATATTTGACGAGCCGCCTCGCGGGAAGCGGCTGATCATTGCAACGCGAGTGGGCGAATTGTTGTTCCTTTTTAGACCTTTAGCAGCCAGTGATCGAGAGTGCTAATTTTTTCGCAGACGGCCCTTGAAACTGCAATTTGCGCTAACCAAATCGATTTCGCCGATTGCTCGAAGAAGAGGATCGGCGCTCGTCCAGACCGGTCATCCGGTCCGGTGGGGAGCTTGATCATCATTGTTTGTCCAGGAGGAAAACATGGCGTTCCGACCGCTTCATGATCGCATTCTCGTTCGCCGCGTGGAGTCTGAAGAAAAGACCAAAGGCGGCATTATCATTCCCGACACCGCTAAGGAAAAGCCGCACGAAGGCGAAGTGATCGCCGTTGGTCCCGGCGCGCGCAACGACCAGGGGCAGCTTCAGCCACTCGACGTAAAGGTGGGTGACCGCATCCTGTTCGGCAAATGGTCCGGCACCGAGATCAAGATCAACGGCGAGGACCTTCTGATCATGAAGGAAAGCGATGTCATGGGCATCATCGAAGCCCAGGCCGAGCAGAGACAGGCTGCCTGAAGCGCTTTGTCCATCAGTCAATGTAGCTGCCTAATTGAGGAGTGAAAAAATGGCTGCAAAAGAAGTCAAATTCCATACCGATGCCCGTGAGCGGATGTTGCGCGGCGTCGATGTTCTCGCCAATGCGGTCAAGGTGACGCTCGGCCCGAAAGGGCGCAATGTCGTCATCGACAAGTCCTTCGGTGCGCCGCGCATTACCAAGGACGGCGTCTCCGTCGCCAAGGAAATTGAACTGGAGGACAAGTTCGAGAATATGGGTGCGCAGATGCTGCGCGAGGTGGCATCGAAGACCAACGACCTTGCCGGCGACGGCACCACGACCGCAACGGTTCTCGCCCAGGCCATCGTCAAAGAAGGTGCCAAGGCGGTTGCGTCCGGCATGAACCCGATGGATCTGAAGCGCGGCATCGACCTTGCTGTCGACGCTGTCGTGAAAGAATTGAAGGCCAACGCCCGCAAAATCTCCAACAATTCGGAAATCGCCCAGGTCGGCACTATTTCCGCCAACGGCGACACCGAAATCGGCCGCTATCTCGCAGAAGCGATGGATAAAGTCGGCAATGAGGGCGTGATCACGGTTGAAGAAGCCAAGACCGCCGAGACCGAACTCGAAGTGGTCGAAGGCATGCAGTTCGACCGAGGTTATCTCTCGCCCTATTTCGTGACCAACCAGGACAAGATGCGGGTCGAACTCGAAGACCCCTATATTCTGATCCACGAAAAGAAGCTCTCCAACCTGCAGTCGATGCTGCCGGTTCTCGAAGCCGTCGTGCAGTCCGGCAAGCCGCTTCTCATTATTGCCGAAGACGTGGAAGGTGAGGCGCTGGCAACGCTCGTTGTCAACAAGCTGCGCGGTGGCCTCAAGGTCGCGGCCGTCAAGGCCCCGGGCTTCGGCGACCGTCGCAAGGCCATGCTCGAAGACATCGCCATCCTCACGGGCGGCACTGTCATCTCTGAAGACCTCGGCATCAAGCTCGAGAATGTTACCCTCAACATGCTCGGCCGCTCCAAGAAGGTCTCGATCGAAAAGGAGAACACGACTATCATCGATGGTGCCGGCTCCAAGGCTGAAATCGACGGCCGGACGGCCCAGATCCGCGCGCAGATCGAGGAAACCACTTCGGATTACGACCGCGAGAAGCTCCAGGAGCGCCTCGCCAAGCTCGCCGGCGGCGTTGCGGTTATCCGCGTCGGCGGTTCGACCGAAGTCGAAGTGAAGGAAAAGAAGGACCGCGTTGACGACGCTCTGCATGCCACCCGGGCGGCCGTCGAGGAAGGTATCCTTCCGGGCGGTGGCGTCGCACTGCTGCGCGCTATCAAGACCTTGGACAATGTTCAGACCTCCAACGCAGATCAGCGCGTCGGGGTCGATATCGTCCGTCGTGCGATCGAGGCTCCGGTCCGCCAGATCGCCGAAAATGCCGGCGCCGAAGGGTCGATCATCGTCGGCAAGCTGCGGGAGAACTCCGAATTCTCCTACGGCTGGAACGCGCAGACGAACGAATTCGGCGATCTCTATTCCATGGGCGTGATCGATCCCGCCAAGGTCGTTCGAGCCGCCCTCCAGGATGCCGCGTCCGTTGCCGGTCTTCTGGTGACGACCGAAGCCATGATCGCCGAAAAGCCCAAAAAGGAAGCCGCTGCGCCAGCAATGCCGGCTGGTGGAATGGACTTCTAACCGCCGCGAAATCCGGCCCGCCTCTAACGCAGAGACGGGCCTTTTCTATGCCGCTTAGCTGGCGGCGATCCTCCGCTATAGTCCTTCCTCTCCGCCTCCATCAGGAACATCGCTCCGCCTGAAGGGTTGGAAGCGCATGGCGGCATAGGCCGCGATCAGGGATGGAGAGATTTCGATGGAGAACAAGCGCCCGAAAGCGAACACACCGGCGAACCCGGATGCTGTGCCTGAAGGCACGCCCAACGCAGCGGAAAACATCTGTCGGCGATGCTCCGGCACCGGTAGGATAGCAGCAGGGCAGTGCCCGGAATGCGGCGGAACAGGGAAAGTTCTTACTGCGGTCGGAGGCGCGGGTTGATCCCACCGCCGATCATGCATCGGGACCTGGCACTTCCTCAGGCGTCGTCAGAAGCCGCTTTTGCCTTTTTCGACCAGCTCGACCCCGTGTCGCCGGAGGCGCTTGTCGGGTTATGGCGCGGACAATCGCTTCCGACGGGGCACCGGCTGGATGGAGTTCTGGACAATCTGGGCTGGTATGGAAAGCGTTTCAACGCCGACTTGCGTGCCGACCCGTTGCTGTTTGCGAGTGGTCATCGAAGACTGGCGCCGCTCGACCCCGGAGCGCTTCCTATGAGGCTCGTTCTTCAACTCGCTGCGCATTTCGGCCGCACACGGATGGCCCGTAACGGGTTTACCCACCTGCAACGAGCACTGCGGGCGCGAGGCCCTGTCGCGTCTTTGAAGTCTCTGCATTACAGAGGCAAGACAAGTGCGGCAATGGTTTATGATCGACAGCCGATTGTTGATCATCTTCGCGGGATCGACGACGATCGACTGATGGGGGTGATGGAAATACAGGGCAATGGTGGCGGGTATTTCTTTCTTCTCACCCGCGCCTCCGCTTGGCTCGGTCCTCAAGATTCATAGCTGCAATGCCAAACCGCAGAAAATCAGGAGCTTCAACAACGGAGGAACTTGGGGGTTTAACATTAATAGTTAATATCAAGTGATATTGCGGGTTTTAATACCTATGATAGAAGTATTTCTGCCCGATTCTGGGTAGAGGGGATATTCATTTGACTAAGTTTATCTACGCCGCCGCGGGAGCTTTCGTGGCCATTTTCGTTTCGGCTGGTGCATCCAGCGCCGAGGATCTGATTTTCACGCTGACGAACAAGACGAAGGGTACACTGGAGCGCTTCTATACGTCGCCGGTTGGCGTCGGAGATTGGGAAGAGGATGTGTTCGGTGAGGACGTGCTCGGACCAGGCGAGAGCATAAAAGTGACCATCGGCGACGGCCGCGATGTCTGCAAGTATGACATGCGCTTCGAGTTCACCGAAGACTCCGGCTTCGAAGATCTTGAGGATACTCAGGACCTCTGCGCGATGGGCTCCTATACCATTCACCAATAAGTCTCTGTTGGTCTTCGTCGAGCCCCGTCAGGAATGGCGGGGTTTTTGCACGTCTTGGATATGGTGCTGCGCCCTTTGTCGTTATGCTTTTCGGCGAAGGACGGAAAAATTAGCGATCCGGCTGGATTCGGAACTCGTAGAGTGCAAAGCTCACCCTACATAGGGGAAGCTCTCACTTGTTTCGGCTCTAACTTTCGCGGGGATGCCCCGCTGTTCGGAGGAAATTCAGTCATGTCCCTGAAAAAGCAGTTGCTGGGTATCGCGTTCGCGCTGGGCGTTTCGGCTAGTATGGCGCATTCCCAGGTCGTGGTTTCCTCGAAGATCGACACCGAAGGCGGAGTGCTCGGCAATATTATCCTCGCCGTGTTGAAAACCAACAAAATCGAGGCCACCGATCGCATTCAGCTAGGTGCGACCCCGGTCGTCCGCAAGGCGATCGCCGCCGGCGAGATCGACATCTATCCGGAATATACCGGCAATGGTGCCTTCTTCTTCGAAAAGGCCGAGGATCCTGCCTGGAAGGACCCGAAAAAAGCTTATGAAACGGTCAAGAAGCTCGATTACGACGCCAACAAGATCGTCTGGCTTGCACCGTCGCCGGCAAACAACACATGGGCCATTGCAGTCCGCAAGGACGTGGCCGACGCAAACAAGCTGAAGACGCTCAGCGATTTCGGCAAGTACGTTGCCGGTGGCGGCAAGATCGTATTGGCGGCCTCTTCCGAATTCGTGAACTCGGCTGCGGCGCTGCCCTCGTTCCAGACGACTTACGGCTTCAAGCTGAAGTCCGACCAGCTCATTACCCTATCCGGTGGCGACACGGCCGCTACGATTGCGGCGGCGGCCAATCAGACGAGCGGCGCAAACGCGGCAATGGTCTACGGAACCGATGGCGGTATTGCGCCCTCCGGACTTGTGGTTCTCGAAGACGACAAGGGCGTGCAGCCCGTCTATCAGCCAGCACCTATCATCCGCGAGGAGGTGTTGAAGAAAAACCCGAACATCGAAGCGCTGCTGAAGCCGGTTTTCGAGAAGCTCGATCTCGTCACGCTGCAGGATCTCAATGGTCGCGTGCAGGTGGGCGGCGAGCCGGCCAAGGCGGTCGCCGAGGATTTCCTGAAGAAGAACGGCTTCTTGAAATAGTTTCGTCCACAGGTTTTCATGGGACATAAGCCGGACGCTTCCCGAGTGTCCGGCTTTTTCATCGGATCAGGGGCGGGGGCGGTTTGAGAATTCAGCTCGACAAACTCGGCATCGTCATTGCTCTTCTTGCGGCTTATGGGACGCTTGGGGCTTCCTTCGCCGTGTCGAAGCCGAACCGCATCGTGCAGGGGCAGGCGAAACCGATCCTGGATGCGCTTCCGGCCTGGGCGGCCTGGGTTCTGTTGGTGCTGTTGTTTGCCGCCGCGGTCGTGGCACTGCTGCGGACATCCGCCTGGGTCAAACTGGTCGCGGCGGCCGCAATGCTTCTAGCGCTTGCGCTTGCCATGGGTTTGACAGGGCACTTCCTCACACCAGCGGGCAACACCTACGCTCGCGTGTCTCCCGCCTCAGGTTTCTGGATCCTTCTTTTCGCCTTCGCGCTGCTGGCCGCCGATGCGATCACGCGGCTGAAGCCGCCGCCATGGATGCGGGTGCTGTTTCTGATATTGGCAGGTGCCGGTGTCGGAGGTCTCCTGTTTTCGGGAAGCTGGGACGGGCTTTCGATCATGAAGGAATACGCAGGCAGGGCCGATGTCTTTTGGGTCGAAGCAGGCAAACATGTGACTCTGGCGCTCGGGTCGCTTTTGGCGGCTGTGGCGGTCGGCCTGCCGCTGGGCATCCTCTGTCACCGGGTCGAGCCGCTGCGGTCAAGCGTTCTGAACGCGTTGAATATCATACAGACAATCCCATCCATTGCGCTTTTCGGCATTCTCATCGCGCCGCTTGGATGGGTCGCCGCGACGGTTCCGGGTGCTGCGGCGCTCGGCATCCGGGGCATCGGGGCAGCGCCCGCATTCGTTGCGCTCTTCCTCTATTCGTTGTTACCGGTTGTCGCCAACACGGTCATCGGACTTTCAGGCGTTCCGAAAGACGCGGTCGATGCGGCGCGCGGGATTGGGATGACGAACCGGCAACGGCTCTTCAAGATCGAGTTTCCGCTTGCGCTGCCGGTGATTCTCACCGGGATCCGCATCGTGCTCGTCCAGAATATCGGTCTTGCAACGATCGCGGCCTTGATCGGCGGCGGGGGTTTTGGCGTTTTCGTCTTTCAGGGCATCGGTCAGACGGCGATGGATCTCGTGTTGCTCGGTGCCGTGCCGACCGTGGCGCTCTCCTTTGCAGCCGCCGTAATACTGGATGCACTTATCGAGCTCAATTCGCGGGCCGTAAACGGAGCGAGGTCGGCATGATCGAAATCGACGCCATCACCAAACAATATGACGGCGTTGCCGTTGTCGACGACGTTTCCATGGTGATCGAACCGCGCACGATCACGGTCGTCGTCGGTACGTCCGGTTCGGGAAAAACGACGCTGCTGCGCATGATCAATCGGCTGGTGGAGCCGAGTTCGGGAGCGATCAGGCTGGATGGCGAAGACAACCGGTCCATCGCCGGTTACGAACTTCGCAGGCGGATCGGCTACGCCATCCAGGGGCATGGGCTGTTTCCCCATCGCACCGTAGCGCAGAACATTGCGACTGTGCCAATTCTGCTGGGTTGGGAAAGGCGGCGGATCGATCTGAAGGTCGCGGAACTGCTCACCCTCTTTCAGCTTGAACCGGAAATCTATGGGCCGCGTTACCCGCATGAACTTTCCGGCGGCCAACAGCAGCGGGTGGGAGTGGCGCGGGCCTTGGCGGCAGAACCCAATGTGCTCCTGATGGACGAACCATTCGGCGCCCTCGATCCGATCATCCGCGCCAAGGCGCAGGAGGATCTGCTGGCGATCCAGAAGCATTTTGGCACGACTATCGTGCTCGTGACCCATGACATGAACGAGGCCTTCCACCTCGCCGACAAGATCGCCGTGATGGATCAGGGAAAGGTCGTTCAATACGGACCGCCGGCCGAGCTTGTGCAGACACCGGCGACATCTTTCGTGGAAACCCTGATCGGCGAGACGGAGCGGCCATTCCGTCTGCTTTCGATATCAAGGGCCGGAATGGCCGTAGAGCCGGGTGAGGCGGCTGGCGAGCCAATTCGGGAAGACAGGACACAGCAGGAGGCGCTGGCCGACCTTCTCTGGAGCGGAAGAACGGCGTTGCCGGTGGTTTCTGTCACCGGCATGCCGATGGGACGGGTGACCCTGGACGCGCTTCTCAAGCGGGCAGCGAGGCCGCTATGAAGGCTTGGCTGCCGACCGCATTGCGGGCAATGCTGCTTCTCCTGCTGATCGCCTTTCTGCTCTTCCCGGAAAGCTTCGAGCCATTGTTCAAGTCTCTGGTGCAGCCGAATGCGCCGGCCATTTACAACCAGGGCAGCCTGCTCAACCTGACGCTCTTGCACCTGGAGATCGTATTTTTCGCCACGCTGATTGCCACGATCATCGCCGTGCTTTTGGCGATCCTTGTTACCCGGCCTTTCGGAAGCGAGTTTCTGCCTTTGTCCCGAAGCCTCGTGAATATCGGTCAGACGTTTCCGCCGGTTGCGGTGCTGGCGCTGGCCGTGCCGGCGGTGGGTTTCGGGGAAAAGCCGACCCTGATCGCACTTTTTCTGTATGGTCTCCTGCCGATTTTCGAGAACACGCTTACGGCGCTCACCAATCTGCCCCGGTCGGTAATGGAGGCGGCACGCGGCTCCGGCATGACGGGTTTCCAGCGGCTGCTGCAGATCGAATTGCCGCTGTCCTTGCCGGTGATTGTCGGCGGCATCCGCCTCTCGGTCGTCATCAGCCTGTCGACCGCGACGATCGGCTCGACGGTCGCGGCAAAAACACTCGGCGAGGTCATCATCGCCGGACTGCAGTCCAATAACCTGGCGTTCATATTGCAGGGGGGCCTGATCGTCGGAGCTTTGGCCGTCCTGATTTATGACGGTTTGTCGGCCGTGGAAGCCGTGCTGGCGCGCCGGGCCGGTGTTCGATGATGTCGAGATGCGGTTATCTGTAAAACCTAGCCATGGCTAGAATCCGTCGGAACGACCGCTTCGGTGTCCTGTTTGACGTTGCCGCGGTGAAAGATGAACAGGCCCGCAAAAACGATGATGCCGGCACCTATCCAGGTCTGGGTGTCCGGCAGGTCGCCGAAGAAGACCCAGCCGAGAATGACCGCCCATAGCAGGAGCGTATATTGCAGCGGCGCAAGGACGGACGCCGGGGCAAGCTTCAGCGAGCGGGTGATGAGCAGGTGCGCGATGCAGGCCACGATGCCCAGCAGGAGCAGCGCCAGCAGTTCGGCCAGGTTGAACGGGCTCCAGTTGCCGACGCTGAGAAAAATCCCGGCGATGAGGCCCGCCAGCGTTTGCCAGGTCACCAGTGTAGCATCGGAGGTGGCACGCAGCCTGCGGTTCAGCACCAGCGTCAGGGCGAACGAGAAGCTACCGATCAACCCGAAGATGGATGGCCATGCCAGCATTTCGGACGAAGGCCGCAGCGCGATCACCACGCCGGCAAAACCGATCAGGACCGCAAGCCAGCGCCGCCATCCGATCCGCTCTCCCAGCAGAAAATGAGAAAGTGCAGCAACGTATATCGGACCGGCCATATAAAAGGTCATCACGTCGGCGAGCGGCAGGTAGATGACGGCTGCGTAGAAAAGGGCGAGGTCTCCGGTGGCGAAAAGGACGCGCATGATCTGCAGCGCCGGCCGCTCGACCTTGTAGAGTGCTGAAATCGGCTGGCGGGCGATCATCGGGCCGAGGACGAAGAAGGCGCCGAGCGAGCGGATGACCAGAACCTGGCCGACGGAAAAACTCGCAACCAGCCATTTGCCCATGGCATCGTTCAGCGAGAACATGAAATCGCCGAGCAGCATGAGCAGGACGCCGAGAAGCACCGCATTGCCGGCAAGGGCCGAAGACACTCTTTTCTGCATGTTGTTCGAGTGCTCCCGACTCAGGATTGTATTCTATGCTTGGCTTACCCGGCCAGCCTGCCGCCCTGCAAGGGGCGGGGGGCGCCTGTCGTGGTCGGAAAGCTGATCGGAAGGCCGCGCAAAACGCGGACGGCGAGAAATGCAAAGCATTCGGCCTCGACCGCATCGCCACGCCAGCCGAACTGATCTGCGGATGCTGCAATGACGCCAGCTCTGTTCTCAATCATGCTCATGATCGTCGGATTGTGGCGGCCGCCGCCGCTCACGATCAGCCTTTTCGGCCGGCGGGGCAAAAGATCGAGAGCCTTGCCCACCGCGGACGCCGTAAACGCGGACAGGGTTGCAGCGCCATCGGCCGGATCGAGGCCATCGGCCATGGCCGCGGTAAAGTCGAACCGATCGAGAGACTTCGGATAGGGGGCTGTCAGGTAGGGATGTTGCAGGAGACGGGCAAGCCGCTCTTCGTCGACCTTGCCGGATGCACCCAGCGCACCGTCGCGATCCATTTCACCCAAGCCCTGCCCCTTGATGAAATCGTTGAGCGGGGCGTTTGCCGGGCCGGTGTCGAAGGCGATGACCGTGTCGCCGCCATCCCACCATGTGACGTTTGCGACCCCGCCAAGATTGAGTACGGCCGTATCCCCGCTCGTGTCTACGCTGCGCAGCAAGGCGGCATGATACGCGGCGGCAAGAGGCGCGCCCTGGCCGCCGGCGCGGACGTCGGCAGAGCGGAAGTCGTAAGCGACCCGGGTGCCGAGCATGGAAGCCATGAGCTCTCCATCGCCGAGCTGACGTGTATCGCCCAGCCGCGTGCTGGTCGGCGCGCGATGCAGCACCGTCTGTCCGTGAAAGCCGATGATGCCAATATCCGCCATGCCGAGGCCTTCGCTCTCGACGAGGTCTTTCACGGCTTTCGACTGGGCTCGCGTCAGGGCTTCCTCCGCCTCGCGGAAAATTGCCGGCTCCGGCCCCTCGAAGTTCCAGGCGCGCGCCTGACGGAGGGTATCTTCGAGCAGAGCGCGGATTTCCGGAGGGTAGGGGGCGAGCGTGTAGGCACCGAAGGTGTCGATCGTTTCGCCGTCCGTCTTTAGGAGCGCCACGTCGATATTGCCGTCCAGAACGGTTCCGGTCATCAGGCCGACGGCCCAGATAGGCTCCATGATCGAGATCCTCAGGGTTGGTTGATAAGGTCGCCCACCGTCTGCCGCAGCTGAACGATGCCGCTGTCGGCGTGGCGGGTCGGATGGACGCGATTGGTAAGCAATGTCCAGGCGCGGCCCCGGTGGAAATCGATCCAGAGCCCGGTACCGGTGAACCCCGTATGCCCGATAGTGCCGGGGCTGCAAGCGTGGCCGCCCGACCAGTTTTGATAGGGATGTTCCCAGCCGTGGGTCCGCTTGTCCGAGAGCGGCGTCCGCATCAACGCGATCGAGTGCTTCGAGGCGCCGGTGCCATCAAGCAAACCCTCGGCGAAATCGAGAACGGAATTGACCGTGCCGAACAGGCCCGCGTGGGCGGAGCCCTGGAGAGCGGCGCAATTTTCGTCATGCACTTCGCCGGAGAGTACACGCTGCCGCCAGGTGCAGTTTTCCGTCGCCGCCGATATGTCGGGCTTGGCAGAAAACGCAAAACCCTGACCTGGGTCGAGATCGCGGATGCGTTTGCCGGTCAGCCGCTCCAGTGCAAAGCCAAGCAGAATGAAGTTGACGTCGGAATAGACGGGCGGGCCGTGGCGCCATTCGCGCTGCAGGACGAAGGCGCGCAAGAGCTCCGGATCGCTGCCATAGGTATAGATCGGTTCCACCGCCGGGAAGGGTGTCTGGTGCCCTAGGCATTGACGGAACGTCACCTTCCGCTCCCAGGCGTCGACATTGTACTGGCGCAGGTCCGGAAGGGCCGTGGCCAGCGGCGCGTCGAGATTGATCATGCCTTGCTCGGCAAGCTCAAGAATGCGGGGCGTGGTGAATATGACCTTGGTCAGGGATGCCAGATCGAACCAGGTTTCGGGATCCATGGGGCGGGCTGCAGGAACGATCTGCGCCGAACCTATGGCACGTGTCGCCCGGCCACGCTTTAGGTCGACGATGCCGAGTACGCCACCCGGAATGCGACCATCCGCAACGGCATTTTCGAGCGGCACGAAGGCACGATCGAAGGTGTCCCGCAGTTCGGCATCGGCGCCTATTTGGTCGTCCATTGTTCCACCTCAAGCTTCCGCCCGTGCCCGGTGATCCGGCCCGAAGCTCCGCCATTGCGTCGCCGGTGGCTCGAAACCAGGCGGCCGGACAAGCGACGGCACCTGCCGTGTGTCGAGTTCGAAATGCTGGTTGCGGCGATCGATGCTCGGCACAGCGGAGATGAGTCGCTTTGTATAGGAGTGCTGCGGATTGGAAAGCACGGAAGCGGCATCACCGATCTCGACGATCTCCCCGGCATAGAGCACCGCAATGCGATGGGCGATCCGCTCGACCACCGCCATGTCGTGCGACACGAAGAGATAGGCTAGCCCGTATTCCCGCTGCAAATCCACGAGCAGTTCCAGTACCTTTGCCTGCACGGAAACATCGAGCGCGGAGACCGCCTCGTCAAGAACGACGATCGATGGATTGAGCATGAGTGCGCGCGCAATGCAGAGGCGCTGCCGCTGGCCGCCCGAGAACTGGTGCGGATAGCGTTCAAGACAGTTTTCCGGCAGGCCGACGCGCTTCAGCAACGCGGCCATCCGGGCGCGTGTCTCCCCGGTTACCCGTTCACCGGCGGCGATGACCGGTTCGGCGAGGATGCTGTCGATGCGAAGCCGGGGATTGAGCGAGGCGTAGGGGTTCTGGAATACCATCTGCACGCTCGGATCGGTCGCGTCGGCAATCCTGCCGGAATGTGTCGAGAAGCCGCCGTGGGTCGGGCGGACGAGGCCGAGGATGGCGCGTGCCGTGGTGGACTTGCCCGAACCGCTTTCGCCGACGATCGCCAGCGTTTCGCGGGGCATCAGATCGAAATCGACATTTTCCACGGCGTGGACGGCGCCGGGAGAGCGCCGGAACACGCTGCCGGCCACCTTGAAACGTACAGTCAAGCCATCGACCTTGAGGGCGGGCTTTGCTTCTTCGATCTGGCCTCGAACATAATCCGAGCGTGCAGCCCTGCCGGATTCAAAATGCGGCACCGCGCTGAGCAGGTGCCGGGTATAAGGATGCTGCGGCCGGTCGAGGACATCGCCCAGCACACCCTGTTCGACCGCTTCTCCGGCCTGCATCACCATAACCTTGTCCGCGATACCTGCAACGAGCCCGATATCGTGGGTGATGAAGATCATCGCCGTCCCGGTTTCGCGTTTCAACTCTCCAAGCAGCGCCATGATCTGCGCCTGAACGGTCACGTCGAGTGCGGTGGTCGGCTCATCGGCGATCAGCAGACGCGGATTGCAGGCAAGCGCCGTCGCGATCATCACCCGCTGAAGCATGCCGCCGGAGAGCTGGTTCGGCGTATATTTGAGCCGCCGTGCGGCATCGGGAATGCGCACGCGGTCGAGCGCGTCTTTTGCCGCTGCAGTTGCCTGCCTGCCGGTCAGGCCGCGATGGAGCCGGAAGGATTCCTCGATTTGGCGGCCGATCGTGAGCACCGGATTGAGCGAGGTCATCGGCTCCTGAAAAATCATGCCGATTTCCGACCCTCGGATTTTCTCGAGTACGGGTTCGGCCGCCTCGGCGAGGTCGAGGACGCTGTCGTCGGTTCGGGTAAGATTGACGGCGCCGCTGATGATCTTGCCGCCGCCGAAATCGACCAGGCGATTGATGGAGAGCGCAGTGACCGACTTTCCGGATCCGCTTTCGCCCACGACCGCCAGGGTCTCTCCGGCCTGAAGGTCGAAGCTCACGCCCCGCACGACCTCGTTTTCCAGAGGGTTCCGGCCAAAGCCGACGCGTAAGTTCGAGACGGAAAGAAGGGGTGTCATGCGGCGGACCTGCGTGTCCTGGGATCGAGAATGTCGCGCAACGCATCGCCGAGCAGGTTGAAGCCCAGGATGCTGATCATGATCGCCAGCGCTGGGAAGATCAGCAGCCATGGCGCAGTTTCCATCAGATTGCGGCTGTCAGCAAGCATGAGGCCGAGCGACGAGGCGGGCGGCTGGGTTCCGAGGCCGAGAAAGGACAGGCCCGCTTCCGTCAGCAGCGACCATGCGAGCGCCAGGGTGACCTGCACCGTCAGCGGCGCGATGAGATTAAGCAGCAGGTGGCGGGTCAGGATATAGCTGCGGCTGCTGCCGAAGGTACGGGCGGCGTCCACGAATTCTCGGCCCTTGATGGAAAGCGCCGGGCCGCGGACCACGCGAGTAAAAATTGGCGTATAGACGATCGCGATTGCCGCAATGCTTGTCCAGGTGCCCGGACCGGCAATCGCGATAATGAGCAGCGCAAGCAGGATAGCCGGGAAGGCGAGCAGCACATCCATGATCCGCATGACGAGGCCGTCCCAGGCCTTGCCGAACCAGGCGGCAGTCAAACCAAGAACCGTGCCGGCGAACGTCGCGAGCGTCACCGAACAGAACCCGACGAAGAAGGATTGGCCCACCCCCTTCATCAGGCGGCTCGCGACATCGCGCCCGAACAGATCGGTGCCCATCCAGTAGATCGTATTCGGGGCATGCAGCCGGTCGATGCGGTACTGCTGCAGCGGATTGTGCGGGGTGATGTCTAACATGCCGAGCAACGCGACGACGACATAGATCACGACGATCGTGCCGCCGATCCTGCCGCTCGGATGGGAAAAGATTGCACGCAACATCAGCCGCCTTCTCCAAGACGGATGCGTGGGTCGAGCGCGACATAAACGAGATCGACGATCAGGTTGACCACCATGAAGTTGAAGGCAATGAAGAGCACGCAACCCTGCACCAGCGCATAGTCGCGCTGCAGGATCGCATCGAGCACCAGCCGGCCGAGGCCGGGGAGGGCGTAGATCTGCTCCACCAGCACGGCGCCGCCGAGCAGGTAACCGAATTCGACACCGCTCAGCGTGACGACCGGGATCAAGGCGTTCGGCAGCGCATGCCGCCAGATGACGCTGCGTTTCGGAACACCCTTGCTGCGGGCGGTGCGGACATAGTCGTCGGAGAGCACGTCCAGCATGGCAGAGCGCGAGATACGGGTGACGGAGGCCGCAAAGGCAAAGCCGAGCGTCAGCGCCGGCAGGATCATCTGTCCGAGATTACGCAAGGGATCGGCCAGCAGCGGCGTGAATTCGCCCATGGTCGGCAGAATGCCGAAGCCGGCCGACAAGGTGTAGATGATCAGCAATCCGACGACGAAATTGGGCGTTGACTGCCCGATCATCGCAAAGATACGCACCCCGAGATCGGACATCCGTTCGTTGCGCGTGGCTGCAAAAACGCCGGCCGGCAAGCCGACGAGAAGTGCCACGCACATCGACATTAGGGCGAGTTGCAGGGTGAGCGGAAAACGTTCCAGAATGACGCCGAGCACCGGCTTTCCATAGGTAACCGAGATGCCGAGATCGCCGCGGAAAACGCCGAGCAGCCAGTGCCAGTACTGCACGGCAATCGGCTGGTCGATACCGAAATAGTTTGCCAGCGCCTCTCTCTGGGCCGGCGTCAGAAGGCCCGCTTCGGTGCCGAGCATTGCGGTGATCGCATCACCCGGCACCATGCGGATCGCCACGAAGACGAGAACGGAAACCCCGAGCATAACGAGCGGGAAGGTCGATAGCCGTCGCGTCAGGTAACTCATGAGCTAGCCAGCCTCCGTCCGTTCAGTTCAGCGTCATTGCTGAACCGTGACCTTGCTCAGGCCGAACAGGGAACCCTCCGGCGTCGGAATAAACCCTTGAACGTTCTTCTGCTGGGCGGTGTAGCTGTAAGACGTATAGAGCCAGACCCACGGCGACATTTCGACCAGATGTTTTTCGAAATCGGCAAAAATCGCCTTGCGTTTGGCGGGGTCGGTTTCTTCGCGCCCCTTCTGCATCTGACCGTCCAGGGTGTCGTCGATGTAGTTCGCGACCTTCTGCAGGTTGCCCGCTTTCGTCCAATACCTGTTGTACATGGAGTAAGGATCGGCGCGCCCGCCATTCAGTGCAACGGCCATGTCGAAGTCGCCCTTGAGCCAGGCATCGACATAGACGTTCAGCTCCATCATCTTGATGTCGAGCTTGACGCCGATTTCGGCGAGTTGCGACTGGATCACCTGCGCTTCGGAGGCAGCTGTGGCCGGTTCGCCGTTGGCGGCGATCACGGTTGCGGAAAAGCCGTCAGGATAGCCGGCGTCGGCCATCAGTTTCTTGGCCTTTTCCACATCGCGCTTATAGCAGAAGAGCTGGCTGGCATCGCTGGTATAGCCGGGCATGGTGAGCGGACCCGTCACCTTGCCTTCGCCGACCGAAGCGGTATCGAGGACGTCCTGCCGGTCTATCGCGCAGGAGATGGCCTGACGAACGCCGAGTTCGTTCATCGGCTTGCGTGAGGCGTTCAATTGCAGAACGTGGTAGGCCAGCACCGGCGTGCGGTTGAGCGTCAGGTTGGTTTCCTTCGGAACCAGCGTTGCCACCAGCGGGTCGTTCAGGAGCGCGAAGTCGATCTGCTTCGTCCGCAGCGATGCGAGGATCGCCGTTTCGTCGGGAAGCACGCTGATGTCGATCACGTCGACGCCGACCCTGCCGCCCGCCCAATCCTTGTTGGCGCTCAGCACCTCCTTCGAGTTAGGATCCCATTTCTCCAATTTGAATGGCCCGGAACCGAGCGCCTTCGTACCGACCGATCCAGCGGCGATCTCGCTTGCCGGAACGATCGCAGCGTTGATGCTTGCCATCGCCGTCAAAAGAGGCACGTCGGGTTGCGACAATTTAAAGACGACGGTCGTCTGGTCCGGGGTTTCGATCGACGCGATGGAACGGAAATTGGCCCGCGCCGCGGCGGCGGTCTTTTCGTCCAGGACGCGCTCGAAGGAAGCCTTCACATCCGCCGGTGTGACGGGCTTGCCGTCCTGGAACTTGGCGTTCGGATTGAGCTTGAATGTCAGTTGCTTGCCGCCGTCGGAGAATTCCCAGGAGGACGCGATTGCCGGAACGATCTTCAGGTCCTTGTCCAGGCGCACAAGCGGTTCGTAGATCAGTTCGAGCAGCCGGATCGACGAAAAGGCGGTCTGTTTGTGGGGATCGAGGCCGGTCGCGTCCTGGGACCATGCCATCCGGAGCGTCGCGGACGACGCGGGCGAGGCGACACCGAGCGTTGCAGCGATTGCGAGACCGGATATCAACCGCATTGAAAAATGTCTTCCCATTTCATTCTCCCTCTGAGATTTGGTTTGCCTTGCCGGCCCGACCGTAGCAAGCGGCAAAACCGTTCTTCCGCAGCTTCACGCTGTCTTTCCACTTATAGCCTTGCGAAGGAAGCCTCCGGCACCCTCAAGCGCCGCCCGTGCGCTACCGACATCCATTCCCGTGAGCTGGATGAGGATTGCGAGCTTCACGTCGTTCTCCGTCAGGTCGAGCACCTCTCTTGCCTCGTCCGGCGAACAGCCCGTCGCCTGCATGACGATGCGGGCGGCGCGCGCCACGAGCTTCTGGTTGCTGGCGTGCAGATCGACCATAAGGTTCTGATAGGTCTTGCCGATCCGGATCATGCTGGCGGTGGTCAGCATGTTGAGGATCAGTTTTTGCGCCGTGCCTGATTTCAGCCTCGTCGAGCCGGTCAGGATTTCAGGGCCGACGACCGGCGAAATGGCGATATCGGCAATGGCCGCAATTGCCGAATTGGGATTGCAGGATAGGGCGACGGTCCTGGCTCCAAGCGTCTTCGCATAGGTCAGCGCGCCGATCACATAAGGCGTGCGGCCGCTGACGGCGATGCCGACGACCACATCATCTGCCGTCAGCCCGATATCCGCGAGAGCCTGGCGGCCTTGGTCCGGATCATCCTCGGCCCCCTCGATCGCATGCATCAGCGCCTCGGTACCGCCGGCTATCAGTCCCACCACCATGCCATCCGGCACGCTGAAGGTCGGCGGGCATTCGGATGCGTCAAGTACGCCCAATCGGCCGCTGGTGCCGGCGCCGATATAGACAAGGCGGGCGCCCTTTCGGAAAGCCCTGACGATGTCGTCCACCGCCTCGGCGATTTGCGGGATGACCTTTTCGACAGCCGAGGGAACACCCTTGTCCTCCTCGTTGATGGACCGGAGAACCTCCACGGTCGGGAACAGATCGATCTCCATGGAGCGGGGATTGCGGTCTTCCGAGACCAGCCCTTCCAACTCGGATATCAGCTCAGCGTCCGTCATGTTGCTGCCTTCGACATCGGCGGATGACTTGTCTCTGTCCACCGTTAACCTTGGTTAAGGAGTAGGATTGTTCATTCTCTCTGTCAATCAAAAATGGAATATAATATTCCTAATTTGATCCCAATCTGCCTCTCCCGCCGGCCCTTGTTCAACCGCTGTGGGCGGCCCTGCGCGAGAGAATGATTGCGCCCGACACGGCATCGCCATCTGCCGGCTTCAGCCGACGGCGGACGTCCGGGGCAAGCCACGCCTCAAGCGGGCTCGACAGGCCACCAAGCAGCGTGACGCGCGGCGCGCCGAGTTCGAAAAGGGTGCGGACCAGCGTGTCGATCTGCTCTGCCGCCGCCTGGACTATTCGGCGGCCGGCTGAATCGCCCTGATCGGCATGGCGCATGACCATTGGCGCCAGTGCGGCATAGTCGGTGGCGGTTGCACGATCCATCCAGGCGACCGCCTCCATGGGGTCGCCCTTGAAGCGCTGCATGACTTCCCCGAGCAGGGCAGTTTTCTCAAGCCGCCCGTCATGGGCGCGCAATGCGAGCTGGATCGCCTTCAGCCCGAGGTCGGCACCGCTGCCCTCATCGGAGATGGGAAAGCCGTAGCCGCCGACGCGAAGGTTCCTTCCCTCCACGACACCCAACCCGATCGAGCCGGTGCCGGCAATGACGATTGCGCCGTCGCGGCCGGAATGTGCGCCGAGGCAGGCGCCCATGCCGTCGCTGGTAAATTCCAGGCTTGCAAACGGATGCGGGATTGCCTTCAGGGCCTCCAGCGCGCCCTTGCGGCCTATGCCGGCAAGGCCGATGCCGACATGGGTGCGGGCGACTTCATCCGGACCAAGTCCGGCCTCGTCGAACGCAGCATTGAAGGCGCGCGATATGGAGGCCCACGCCTCCTCGATGCCGAGGCGGGTGGTGGCGGGGCCTGAAAGCCCCTGTCCCAGCACCGCGCCGGATCCGTCCTCGATGCGCGCCCGGCAACCCGTGCCGCCGCCGTCGACGCCCAGGAAATAGTGTTCGCCAGATGCCGTCATTCGCTGAACCGTTCGATATCCGCGCCGCAAAGGCGCAGTTTCCGGTCGAGCTGCTCATAACCGCGATCGAGATGGTAGACCCGGTTGACGATGGTTTCGCCCGCCGACACAAGTCCTGCCAAGACGAGCGAAACCGATGCGCGAAGATCGGTCGCCATTACTTGGGCGCCCTTTAAGGGGGCGCCGCCCCGTACCAGTGCCGTGGTGCCCTGAAGCGAAATATTGGCTCCGAGCCGCATCAGTTCCGGAACGTGCATGAACCGGCTTTCAAAAACCGTTTCGCGGATCAGGGACGCGCCGTCGGCGCAGGCGGCAAGCGCCATGAATTGGGCCTGCAGGTCGGTCGGGAAACCGGGATAGGGCTCCGTGGTGATGTCAGCGGCTTCCAGCGGTCCGTCGCGCGACACGACAAGGCCACGGTCGCTCGGCCAGACACTGACGCCCATGGCCTCCAGTACCTGAACGACCGAAGCCATGTTTTCCAGCCTTGCATTGATCAGTTCCAGCGAACCGCCGGTAATGGCTGCTGCCACCGCATAAGTTCCCGCCTCGATGCGATCTGGAATGCCGTGATGTTTCGCCGGCAGCCAAGTCGTCGGCCCTTCGATGAGCACCCGATGGGTGCCTGCCCCTTCGATGCGTGCGCCCATCGCGCCGAGGCAGGCGGCAAGATCGGCAACCTCGGGCTCGCGAGCGGCATTGAGGATCTCCGTCTCGCCCTTTGCCGATGTTGCGGCCATCATCGCCGTCTCGGTCGCGCCGACGGACGGTGAAGGCAAAACGACGCGCCCGCCTTTGAGGCCATTGGGAGCGGAGGCGACGATAAGCCCACCTTCGATGCGGATCTCGGCGCCGAGTGCGGCCAGAACCTTGATATGCATATCGACGGGGCGAGCGCCGATGGCGCAGCCACCGGGCAGTGACACGCGCGCATGGCCGAAGCGGGCAAGGAGCGGCGCCAGCACGAGAACAGTAGCCCGCATCCTGCGAACGGTATCGTAGGAGGTTTCTTTCGAGACGATGGACTTGGCATCGATCACTGTGGAATGAGACGATCGCGTCACCTCGGCGCCATGCAAACCGATGACGCCCAGCATATTCTCCACGTCGCTGACCTGAGGCAGATTGGTGAGCTCGACCGGGTGGTGGCTCAACAGTGCTGCTGCGATCTGGGGAAGTGCGGCATTCTTGGCACCGGCAATGGTGACGGCGCCCTGAAGCTTATGGCCGCCGATAATTCGCAATCTGTCCATGATGAAACTGCCGAAGGAGTGCTAGGGACTCTTCCCTCCAATAAAAGTAAACGCCCTGTCCTCCGAGTCAACGCTCTGGAATTTTTTATTCCGACTTTTCTCTGGTAGTGTGATATGCGGGCACAGAGACGCGACGGAAAGGCCAATGTCAGTCCTACGAAAGATCAACGCACAGCTCGAGGATATGGCGCCAGCGGATCGCCAGATCGGACAATTCATTCTGGATAACCCGGACCAGATGCTGAAGCTGTCATCGGCGGCGCTGGCAGCGGAAACGGGCCGCAGCCAATCCAGCGTCGTCAAATTCAGCCAGAAACTTGGTTTTGCGGGCTATCAGGAGCTGAAACTTGCCGTCAGCAAGGCGAAGGCCCAAGAGTGGCATGCACCTCCCGGCATGATTCACGGTTCGATCGAGGTTGGAGACGGCTATCTCACGATCCTGCAGAAGCTGATCAGCAGCAAGATGCTCGCCATGCAGCAGACGCTCGCGGTCAATGGTGAGCAGGAGATCGAGAGGGCTTTGACGGCTTTAAACGACGCGCGCCGTATTCACATGGCTGGCGTTGGAGCCTCGTCGCTGGTTGCCCGCGACTTCTCCTATAAGCTGATGAAGCTCGGCCGCAACGTGTTGCATGACAGCGACAGCCACGTGCAGATGGCGAATGCCTCCACGCTGAACACCGCTGACGTCCTTTTCGCGCTTTCTTATTCCGGTGCGAGCATTGAGACACTGAGGATTGCCGAACTGGCGCGCGAGCGGGGCGCCACCGTCATTGCGGTCACCGGCCTTAACGGCGGGCCGCTAACGCAGGTCGCCAATATCCGGCTTTACACCGTCGCCGACGAGGAGAGAGTGCGTTCGTCGTCCATCACGGCCCGCGATGCCCAGCTGATGCTGACGGACCTTCTTTTCATTCTCCTCATGCAGCGCCAGCCGGATGCCAACGATTATGTCCACAACAGCGAGACCGCCGTTTCGGTCTTGAAGGCTAGGTAGAAATCTTCGTTCAGTCAGTCGTTCACGCGGTGCTTCAGCCGCATGACCTTGAAGAAACCGTTCGGAAAGGTGCGGCGGATATCCGCGACCTCGAAATTGCCTCGCCGTTCGGCCCATTCGGAGATCCGCGAAATCCGGAAAGCCGAACTCCAGCCGACCTTGTGAACGAGCGGCGCTACGGCCTCCTCTATTGCGCCCTGGATGCCGCGCCCATCGCCCAGCTTGCTGGCAATGATGATCTCACCGCCTGGCCTCAACACGCGAGCGCACTCATCCATCGCCCGCTCGGGATCTGGAATAAGGGTGACGACGAAGGGGAGGCAGACGGCGTCGAAGGAGCGATCGGCGAAGTCGAGCCGATGGGCATCCATCACATGCAGTGCGATCACATGCTCCAGCCGATCGTGAGCGACTTTCTCTCGGGCTTTGGCAATCATGTGTTCGGAAAGATCAACGCCTGTCACCCGACACTGCTTGGGGTAGTAGGGCAACATGAGGCCGGTGCCGACGCCGACTTCCAGAATATCGCGCCCCGCTTCGGCTGCCAGTTTCGCAACCGTCCGATGGCTGTCGCGCAGGAGCCCGCGATAGACGCGATCGTAAACCGGAGCCCAGCGTTCATAGACCTTTCGCTGGTGCTCCACATTGTTCTGAATCTCTGGCAAGAGCGCCCCCGTCGATAGCTCGTCACGTTCCGTGAACTCTCGATGGGGATGATAGTTCCCGCAGATCGCTGTTTTACGACGGCGCGACGCTCACGCTGCGCGCATGGCTTCGACAAACTTCCTCGCTCTTTCGCCGATGGTCGCGAGATCCATTCCGGGCTTGTAAAGAGAGGAGCCGATGCCGAAGCCAGCCGCACCGGCCTGGCTGTAAGCCGTCATGTTTTCACGCGTCACGCCCCCGACGGCAAGGACAGGAATTTCCTTGGGGAGGACAGCCTTCCAGGCCTTGATGACAAAGGGTGGTATCGCTTCGGCGGGAAAGGCTTTGACACCCGTTGCACCCGCCTCGATCGCTGCGAAGGCTTCGGTCGGAGTGGCAACACCCGGCAGGCTCACCATGTCCGCTGCGCGCGTCGCCCTGATGACTTCTGGATTGGCATTCGGCGAGATAATGACCCTGGATCCGGTAGCGGCCACATCGGCGACCTGGGAAGGCGTCAGCACCGTGCCTGCGCCGATGATTGCCTGATCTCCGAAACGTTTCACCAGTTTCTCTATGCTTTTCAACGGTTCCGGCGAGTTGAGCGGCACTTCGATGATACGCCAGCCTGCGGCGATCAACGTTTCGCCCACCGCCTCGACTTCCGCAGGCGTGATGCCGCGCAGGATGGCGACGAGGTTGCAGGCCTTGAGTGCTTCTTCAAATTTCATGTCGAAACTCCTTAAATGCTTTGGTGCTTTGCCGCTTCGGCAGCAATCAAGAGAATGCCGCGTTTGGCCGCGTTTTCCGGGCCGGGCTCGACAGTCAGATCAAAGAGCGGTGCGACACGGCCATAACGGTTGTTCAGGATATTGTTGCCAACGATGCCGATTGTATCGCCGGTTCGAAACCATCCGGTGGCCCGGGCCTGGCGGAACTCGGAGCCGATGACGAGGCCGGAAACGTAGTCGAGAATATCCTCCGGCTTCAGCTTTCCGTCGAGTATGCCGGTGCGGGCGCTGAAGATTACCGAGAGGAATGCGTCGGCACCGGCCGCGGCACTTGCGGCAAATTCGGCGCCTTTGTCGAAGGCGCTCCAATTGGTGTCGCTGCCGGGCTGCGGCTCAAGGGCCTTGGCGATGAACGAATGTTTCGTGAGAAGCGCAAAGATCTCGCCCGTTGCATAGGTCTGAAAGCTGGCGATCCGGCCGGACGCGATGCGCGCCCATTTGCTATGGGTGCCTGGCAGGACCAGCGTCCTGTCCTTCTCCAGGCCGAACCCGACAATCTGGGTTTCTTCACCGCGCATGACATCCGGGAAAGGCTGTGCGGCCGGGTTGCGCATGCCTGGCAGGAAGGTAATGACGGCGCCGTTTTCGAGCACCTTCTTGCGAGTTCCGGCCGCGAGTTCTGCGATGCCGGCCGGCGTATCGACATATGGCACTTCGATCCAGCCGTTGCGGCTGGTGATCATGCCGGTCGCAAGGACCGGGAGAGGTCCATGGGCGGAAAACCATTCACCGACGGTGCGCATGAGAGCCGCTTCGAAGGCACCGTCCTTGACGAACTGAATTCCGCCTTCGGAACTTTCACGGATATCAAGGGTCTCGCCGGCTTCCGAGACAAGCATGGCACGCAGCGAACTCGTGCCCCAGTCCAGGATGATCGAGGTCGGTTGGGGCATGGTTATGTCGTTCCTCCGGATGGATTTTCGGCCTTTTCGATAGCCCGCCGCCCGGCGTCCTGTCGAGGGGTGATCTGGAATTAGTATGATAATTGCAAGCCGTAGCCGAATGATCGATCCGTTGGCCATGTGCGGCAACGCATCATTGAATTTCTCGGCCGCATCGCCATTTTAGGTGCAAATCCAAACCGAAGGAGGAAAGCATGGCGACGACTACCGAACGGGCCGTCCTGGCAGGCGGTTGCTTCTGGGGCATGCAGGATCTCATCCGGCGTCTGCCGGGGGTAATCTCCACTCGTGTCGGCTATAGCGGCGGCGACGTGCCGAACGCGACCTACCGCAATCACGGCACCCATGCCGAAGCGATCGAGATCATCTTCGATCCGGCCAAGACCAGCTACCGCGATATCCTGGAATTCTTCTTCCAGATCCATGATCCGTCGACGAAGAACCGCCAGGGCAACGATATCGGCATGAGCTATCGCTCAGCCATCTACTACGAAAACGACGAACAGAAGCGTGTCGCCGAAGACACGATCGCCGATGTCAACGCATCGGGCTTGTGGCCGGGCAAGGTGGTGACGGAAGTGGAGCCGGTCGGTGATTTCTGGCAGGCTGAACCGGAGCATCAGGACTATCTGGAGCGCTATCCGAATGGCTATACCTGCCATTTCCCGCGTCCGAACTGGAAGCTCCCAAAGCGCGGCGAGAGCGCCAAGGTCGCTGCTGCCGAATAACCTGTCTCAATTCATGAATCGGAGGCGCTGCCATTTCAGAATGGCAGCGCCTTTTTTGTTGTGCGCCCAGCATGGGCGCATTCTTGTGGGTGCAAGTCCCACCGTGAGCTGGTCACAGCAAGCGAAGAGAAGCGCAACTGCGTGAGGGTGACCGAGCGTGGGGAGGAAGCGTGGATCGAAACTGCGGGTCGATGAACAAGAACCGGATATGAGGCGATGCCGACCAGGGCGAGCGGGCAACGAA